>NZ_JAMCOS010000001.1:30000-337901 GCF_028069655.1 Acidovorax sp. NCPPB 4044 | reverse complement strand
CCGTCCCCCCTTCGGCCCGGGATTGCAGGCCGATCTGCTGTTCGAGGAATGCCTGGTCGCGGTCGGCAGCGCAAGGTGGCTCGACGGCTCCGGGCCGGTGCCCACAGCCCCGGGCGCAGGCCGGTATGTGCTGCTGCACGACTCGCAGTCCCCCTGGGACCAGTACCTGGAGCAGTGCGCGGAGCACGCTCCGGCACCGCCGCCGCAGGCCATCTGGTTCAACCAGACCACGCTGGCCATCGACGCCGCGCTCACGGGCCAGGGCGTGGCGCTGGTCCAGAAGGACTTCGTGGCCCAGGACCTGTCCGCGGGCCGCCTGGTGCAGATCTTTCGCTACGCGATGCGGACCGACGCGGGGTATTACCTGGTGTCGCCACGCAAGCAGCGGCAACCCCACGCCGTGGCGGAACTCAAGCACTGGCTGTCGGGCGCCTGACCGGCCCGCACACCGGGGCCGGCCCCGACGAGCACCTTCGCCGCGCTCCTGCGGGACGCGGCAATGTCCCGGCAAAGTCACGCGGATGCAGTACCGTGCCGGCAGTTTTGCGTGCTGCGACTGTGCGCTTTGGTTGCAACCCGGGCTCTTGAAACGCCAATAAATGCCCGTATCATTAGCACTCGAAGCGGACGAGTGCTAACAATCCTGTGGGACACGGCCGCTGAAGATCCCGACGCCCGCCCCTGCGGGCGTCTTGTCGATGTCGCAATCCTTTACTGACTCAGGAGAGATGCAAATGAACCTTCGCCCCCTGCACGATCGCGTGATCGTCAAGCGCATTGAAAGCGAAACCACGACGGCCTCCGGCATCGTGATCCCCGACAACGCCGCTGAAAAGCCCGATCAAGGTGAAGTGTTGGCCGTGGGTCCTGGCAAGAAGAACGACAAGGGCGAGCTGAGCGTGCTGAGCGTCAAGGTCGGTGACCGCGTCCTGTTCGGCAAGTACTCGGGCCAGACCGTCAAGGTCCATGGCGACGAATTGCTCGTGATGAAGGAAGACGACCTGTTCGCGGTCGTCGAGAAGTGATCCGCTGACAAGCGCATTTCCACCTTCCTGTTGACTGAATCCGGAGAATCAAAATGGCAGCAAAAGACGTAGTTTTCGGCGGCGAAGCCCGCGCTCGCATGGTCGAAGGCGTGAACATCCTCGCCAACGCCGTCAAGGTGACCCTGGGCCCCAAGGGCCGCAACGTGGTGCTCGAGCGCTCCTTCGGCGCCCCCACCGTGACCAAGGACGGTGTGTCCGTGGCCAAGGAAATCGAACTGAAGGACAAGCTGCAGAACATGGGCGCCCAGCTCGTGAAGGAAGTGGCTTCCAAGACCAGCGACAACGCCGGTGACGGCACGACGACCGCCACGGTGCTGGCACAGGCCATCGTGCGCGAAGGCTCCAAGTACGTGGCCGCCGGCCTGAACCCGATGGACCTCAAGCGCGGCATCGACAAGGCCGTGACGGCCCTGGTCGCCGAGCTGAAGAAGGTCTCCAAGGCCACGACGACCTCCAAGGAAATCGCCCAGGTGGGTTCGATCTCCGCCAACTCCGACGAATCGATCGGCAAGATCATTGCCGACGCGATGGACAAGGTCGGCAAGGAAGGCGTGATCACCGTGGAAGACGGCAAGAGCCTGGACAACGAGCTGGATGTCGTGGAAGGCATGCAGTTCGACCGCGGCTACCTGTCGCCCTACTTCATCAACAACCCCGAAAAGCAGGCCGCCCTGCTGGACAACCCCTTCGTGCTGCTGTTCGACAAGAAGATCAGCAACATCCGTGACCTGCTGCCCACGCTGGAGCAAGTCGCGAAGGCCGGCCGTCCGCTGCTGATCATTGCCGAAGAAGTCGAGGGTGAAGCCCTGGCAACGCTGGTGGTGAACACGATCCGCGGCATCCTGAAGGTCGTGGCCGTGAAGGCTCCCGGCTTCGGCGACCGCCGCAAGGCCATGCTGGAAGACATCGCCATCCTGACGGGCGGCAAGGTGATCGCCGAGGAAGTGGGCCTGACGCTCGAGAAAGTGACGCTGGCCGACCTGGGCCAGGCCAAGCGCATCGAAGTGGGCAAGGAAAACACCACCATCATCGATGGCTCCGGTGCCGCTGCCGACATCGAAGCCCGCGTGAAGCAGATCCGCATCCAGATCGAAGAGGCGACGAGCGACTACGACCGTGAGAAGCTGCAGGAACGCGTGGCCAAGCTGGCCGGCGGCGTGGCAGTGATCAAGGTCGGCGCAGCCACCGAAGTCGAAATGAAGGAAAAGAAGGCACGCGTGGAAGACGCGCTGCACGCCACCCGCGCTGCCGTGGAAGAAGGCATCGTGGCCGGCGGTGGCGTGGCCCTGCTGCGCGCCAAGCAAGCCGTGGGCGAGATCAAGGGTGACAACGCCGACCAGGACGCCGGCATCAAGCTGATCCTGAAGGCCATCGAAGCGCCCCTGCGCGAGATCGTGGCCAATGCCGGTGGCGAGCCTTCGGTGGTGGTCAACGCCGTGCTGGGTGGCAAGGGCAACTACGGCTTCAACGCCGCCAACGACACCTACGGCGACATGCTCGAAATGGGCATTCTGGACCCGACGAAGGTGACCCGCACGGCCCTGCAGAACGCCGCTTCCGTGGCTTCGCTGCTGCTGACGACCGAAGCCATGGTGGCCGAGGCTCCGAAGGACGACGTTGCAGCGCCTGCCATGCCCGACATGGGCGGCATGGGCGGCATGGGCATGTAATCCACGCCCGGCCTCCGGCCATCGAAAAAGCCCGCAGGCTGCGAAGCCTGCGGGCTTTTTTTTCGCGGGGCACGCGCCTGCGCGGGCAGGCGGGGCCCGCCCCGGCGGATCAGAACCGGTAGGTGGCGCTCAGCACCACGTTGCGGCGCGTGGCCCACCAGCAGTCGCCGCGCGACAGGCAGGTGCTCATGTACTGCTTGTCGGCCACGTTGTTGATGTTGAGCGCATAGCGCCATTCCTGGCTGTCGTAGGCCAGCATCGCATCGCCCACCAGCGCGGAGGGCACGCGCGGCCCTGCCCCGTCGCGGAACGCGGAGAGGTAGCGTGCGCCCGCCCCCACCGAGAAGCCGCGCACGCCGCCGATCGAGAAGCGGTAGAGCCCCCAGACGGCCGCCTGGTTGCGCGGCAGGCCTTCCAGCGCGGGATCGACGTCGGTGTAGTTGTAGTGCGCGAGCACGTCGAAGGCCGCCGAGACGCGCGTCTTCAGTTCCAGCTCCAGCCCCTTGTTGCGGGTCTGGCCGGCCTGCAGCGAGTTCATCGGGTTCGTCGGGTCGGCGGTCTTCTGGTTCTTTTCCTTCAGGTCGTACACCGCCGCGGTGAAGGCGGTGGAGCCGCCCTCGGGCAGGTACTTCACGCCGACTTCCACCTGCTCGCCCTGCAGCGGCTTGAAGCGGGCGCCGTAGGCATTGGTGCCGCTCACCGGGCTGAAGGATTCCGCGTAGCTGACGTAGGGCGTCCAGCCGCCGCCGAGCTGGTACATCACGCCCAGGCGCTTCGTGGTGGCGCTGCTGCGGTCGTCCGGCGAGCCCGCCACGGCGTTCACCGCGCGGTCGTGGCGCAGGCCGGCCACGACGATCCAGCGGTCGAGCTTGATCTGGTCCTGCACGTAGATGCCGTTCTGCCGCTGCACGTTCTTCGGCTGGTCGATGAGCGTGGGGTTCAGCCGGTTGCCGTACACCGGCGCGTAGGCGTCGATGGGCTGGTTGTAGCCGTCGCCCGATTCGGCCTTGTTCTCGGCCTGGCGGTTCCAGTCGAAGCCCAGCAGCAGCTGGTGCTCAGCCGCGCCCGTGCGCAGCCGGCCCAGCAGGCTGGTGTCGACGGCAGCCATGTGCGTGCGGGTGGCGTTCACGCCGTAGAGCCGTCCGATCATGCGCTGGTTGACCGGATCGGCGCCCCAGCCGCCCGGGATGGTGAAGAAATCGGCGTAGTGGTAGGCGCCCCGGTTCTCGTTGCGTGTCCAGCGCAGGTTCTGTCGCAACGTCCAGGCGTCGTCGAAACGGTGCTCGAACAGATAGCCGAGGGAGGTGCGCTCGGTGTCGTAGTAGTCGCCGGGCTCGCCGATGAACCGGCTCGTGGGCAGCTGGCCGTTGGGGTTCGGCAGCAGCGTGCCCGACCAGGGCAGGAACTGCGAGGTGCTGCCCGAGTGGTCCTTCTGCCAGAACGCCTGCAGGACGAGCGAGGTAGCCGCGTTCGGCTTCCACGCGAGCGACGGGGCGATCAGGCGACGGTCGTTGGGCACGTGGTCCACCTGGGTGTCGGCATCGCGGCCGAGCGCGACGAGGCGGTACGACCACTGCCCGTCGGCCGTGAGCGGGCCGGTCAGGTCGGCCTGCAGCTGCTTGCGGTTCCAGCTGCCGATCTGCACGCCGACCTCGCGCTGGGCTTCCTGCTGCGGGCGCTTGCTCACCATGTTGACCACGCCCGCCACCGTGCCCGCGCCGAACAGCATGCCCGAGGGGCCGCGCAGCACTTCGAGCCGCTCCAGGGCGTAGGGCTCCACGGGCGCCGTGCTGGTGTACCAGTTGTAGCTCTGGCGCAGCCCGTCGAGATAGATGTCCGGGTAGCTGCCGCGCACCCGCACGCTGTCGGAGCGGCTGTCCAGCCCGTAGGCATCGCTGCGCACTCCGGCCGCATAGAGCAGCGCCCCCTGGAAGGTGGTGGCGCCCTGGTCCACCATCTGGTCGCGCGTGACGACGGTGACGGACTGCGGCGTCTCGGACAGTGGCGTATCGGTCTTGGTCGCGGTGGCGGCATTGCGCGCGCGGTAGCCCACGACGGGGCCGGTGGCGCTTTCCTTTTCGGCATTGGCGTCCACGCGCACTTCGGAGAGGGTGGCGTCCGCGGCATGGGCGGCCGCCCAGGGCAGCAGGCCCGCGGCCAGCACGGCCCGGACCGCGCCGGGAGTCTTGCGAATCGGCATGATGAATCTATTTAATGCAATTGATAACAATTATCATTTTAGAAATCATCGTGGCCTGGAGAACGGCAGTGTTGCGCCGTGGCGACGCCGGCGGCAACCGATCCCGCAGGCCGGGACAGCCGGTGCCAGCTCGCACGACGCGTTCTTCCCGCCGATTGCTATATTTTTAATAGCAAACTATTCAATGGATCCGGCGGCACGGAGGCGATTCGGGTGCCGATGGCGTCAATCGACCGGGAAGGCCGCCCGCAGCGCCGGGTAAAGCGCGCGGAAGCGCGCGTGCCGCTCGCGCAGCAGCGTGGCCTCCGCCGCACGCGGCAGGAACCGCTCGCGCACGGCCGGCGCGGTGCAGACCTGCGCCTCGTCGCCGCCGGCCGCCAGCCAGCCCAGGCGCGCCGCACCCAGCGCACCGCCGGCTTCGCCGCCCTCGCCCAGCGCCAGCGGCACTTCCAGCGCATCGGCCAGCAACTGCGCCCACCACCCGCTGCGCGCGCCGCCGCCCACCAGGGCCAGGGCGTCCGTGGGGCGCTGCAGCGTGTCCAGCCCGTCGCGCAGGCCCAGCGCCACGCCTTCGGCCACGGCGTAGGCGATGTCGGCGCGGCCGTGCGCATGCGTGAGGCCGAAGAGCACGCCCTGGGCGTGCGCGTCGTTGTGCGGCGAGCGTTCGCCCGACAGGTAGGGCAGGAAGAGCGGTGCGCGGCGCCGCGCGCCGGGCTCCACGCCCGCGGCCTCGGCGAGCAGCGCGGCCTCGTCCGGCAGGCCCAGGCAGCGCGTGGCCCAGGTGACGGCGCTGGCCGCCGACAGCATCACGGCCATCTGGTGCCAGCGCCCCGGCAGCGCGTGGCAGAACGCATGCACGGCGCGGGCCGGATCGGGCGCGAAGCGGTCGGTGGCGACGAAGATCACGCCCGACGTGCCCAGCGACACGAAGCCCTGCCCCGGCGCCACGATGCCCATGCCCACGGCGCTCGCGGCGTTGTCGCCCCCGCCGCCGGCCACGACCACGCCCTCGCCACCCTCCCCCAGGCCCCAGCGCGCGGCCAGTTCGGGCCGCAGCCGGGCCGAGGGCGCACTGCCCTCCACGAGGCGCGGCATGTGCGCGCGCGTGAGTCCGGTGGCGGCCAGCAGGGTGTCGGACCAGTCGCGCCGGCCCACGTCCAGCCACAGCGTGCCGGAGGCATCGGAGGGGTCGCTCACGGCCTCGCCGGTCAGCATGAGGCGCAGCCAGTCCTTGGGCAGCAGCACGCGCTCGGCGCGTGCGAACACGTCGGGCTCGTGCTCGCGCACCCAGAGCAGCTTGGGCGCCGTGAAGCCCGGCATCGCGAGGTTGCCGGCGATGTCGCCGAGCTGCGGCACGGCGCGGGCGAGGGCCGCGCACTGCGCCGCGCTGCGCCCGTCGTTCCAGAGGATGGCCGGGCGCAGCACCTCGCCGCGTTCGCCCAGCAGCACGGCGCCGTGCATCTGGCCCGAGAGCCCCACGGCGCGCACCTGCCGCAGCGCCGGCGCGTGCGCGGCACGCAGGTCGCGCATGACCGATTCGAGCGCCTGCGCCCACTGCGCCGGCGCCTGCTCGGACCACAGCGGCCGGGGCCGGTCCACCGCGAGCGGCGCGCGCGCCGTGCCGACGATGCGGTGGTCCGCGCCGAGCAGCAGCGCCTTCAACTCCGACGTGCCCAGGTCCAGCCCGAGGAACATGCCATTCATGGATGAAAACCCTTCCATGCCGCCGATTCCATTGGATAGTTTGCTATTGAATCAGTAGCAACCATGTGCATCAGCTTCCGAAGCGGCTCTCGGCCTGGCGGCGGAATTCCGTGGGGGTCATGCCCTTGATCTCCAGGAAGCGGCGGTTGAAGTTGGCAACGTTGTTGAAGCCCACCTGGTAGCAGATGTCGGTGACGTAGTGGTCGGTCTGCATGAGGAGCTGGCAGGCGCTGTTGATGCGCAGGCGGCTCACGAAGTCGGTGAAGCTGTTGCCCGTGGAGCGCCGGAAGAAGCGGCTGAAGCGGCTCTCGCTCATGCCCAGTTCGGCCGCGGCGGCGGACAGGCTGATGGGTTCCGCCATGTCCGCCAGGATGCGGTTGACGATGCGGTTGATCTGGTCCACCTGCACCTCGCCCTCCACGCCCTGCATCTGCACGGTGGACAGCAGCCGGTAGTCGGTGCATTCGGCCAGGTCGGCCAGGAAGTCGCAGAACACCGCGAAGCGGCGCAGCCCGCGGCTGGCCTTCACGGCGTCCCAGTGCGCCTGCGCGGCCGCCGCCATGCCGAAGAATTCGATGCCATGGCGCGCGCGGTCCAGCAGCGGCAGCACGTCGCGCAGCTCGGCGATGGACTCGGCCGCGCGCACGACGGGGTCGTGGCGGAACTGGATCACGCGGTCGCGGCCCGGCGCGCCGCCCTCGGGCGTGTCGAGCGAGATCCAGTTGTGCGGCAGGCGCGGCCCGCAGAGCACGAGGTGGCCGGGCCCGAAGGGGCCGATCCAGTCGCCCACGAAGGCGCGGCCCGAGGTCTCGGTGATGAGGTGCAGCTCATACTCTTCGTGGAAGTGCCAGCGCACCAGCGGGCTCGGCACGCCATGGGCGAGGCAGCGCACGAGCCCGGCGTCTTCCGCGTCCTCGTAGCCGAGCGCGGGCGACCGCGCGAAGTCGCGTTCCAGTTCGGGGTGGCGCTGGCGGGGCGGACGGGTGCGCGCGGAGGGCATGGCGGTCGTCATCGGTTCGGTGCGGGGGCAAAGGCCGCGAAGGGGCGGAGTCGGGGCGCCACGGTATCACCCGCGCGCAGCGGCGCCCACGGCATCTTCCCCAGCGTCCGCCGCGCGCAGGGCGGCATCGAGCGCGGCGCGCAGCGGCGGATCCGCGCCCTCGCGCGCGCAGTTGAGCGCGGCGGCCGTGGCGGCGAAACGCAGCGCGGCCTGCCACGCGGCCGCCGGCAGCGCGGCGAGCCCCTCGGCATCGGCCACACCGGCTTCCAGCAGTGCCACGATCAGCGCCGCCCCGAAGGTGTCGCCCGCGCCGATGGTGTCGGCCACCCGCACGGCAGGCGGCCGCACGGCCAGGGGCGCGTGGCCGGGCCGGTACAGCACGGCCCCCTACGCGCCGCGCGTGATGGCCACGGCCCGCGCGCCGAGCGCGAGGTATTCGGCCGCCGCCTCCGGCAGCGCGAGGCCCGGCGAGATCGCCGCCGCGTCCTCGTCGCTGAGCTTCACCAGATCGGCCAGGGCCATCCAGCCGCGGCAGCGCACGCGCCAGGCCGCGAGGTCGGGGATCAGCGAGGGCCGCACGTTCGGGTCGAAGACCACCACGCGCCGGCCGCGCTGCGCGGCGATCAGGTCCACGATGCGCGTGGCCGCGGGCCCGTGCAGCAGCGCGATGGAGCCGAACTGCACGAAGCGGCACGCCTGCGGCAGCACGGGCAATTCGGCCGGCGCCCACAGCGTGTCGGCCGTGCCCTGCAGGTAGAACGCATAGCGGTTGCTGCCGCCCGCGCCGCGCTCGACGAAGGCCAGCGTGGAGGGCGCACCGCTGCGCAGCACGAAGCGCATGTCCACGCCGTTGCCCTGCAGGTGCGCGAACAGCCGCTCGCCGAACAGGTCGTGCGAGAGCTGCGACACGTAGCCCGTGGGCTGTCCCAGCCGCGCGGCGGCCACGGCGCAGTTGCCCGGCGCGCCACCCGGATGGCCCTGGAAGGCCAGGCCGCCCGTGGCGGTGAAGTCGATCAGCGATTCGCCGATGAATGCGATGCGCATGGGAGTCAGCCCGCCAGGAAGGCCGCCACGCGCGCGCTGGCGCGGCGCACCGCATCCACCAGCCGCGCATCGTTCGCCAGCCCGCCCCAGAGCGCCGCATCGGCGCAGAGCGCGGCCACGGGGTCGGGCGCGGCGCAGATCGCGTGGGCGGCGTCCGGGTCCATGGCCTGGTCTTCGTAGGCGTACGGCAGCAGCCCGTGGTGCCAGCGCTGCAGGAAGGCCAGGAACAGCGCGGGCAGCATCGCCACGCCGTCGATGGGCTGGCCCTGCGCGAGCCGCTCGCGCACGGTGGGCGCGATGAAGCCGGGAATCTTGGCGAAGCCGTCGGCCGCCACGCGCTGGTTGGTGTCGCGGATGGCCGGGTTGCCGAAGCGCTCCAGCACCACGTCGCGGTACGCGGGCAGGTCCACGGGGCTGGGCGCGCCGGGCCGCGACAGGCACGGGACCACGTCGTGCGTGACGTACTCCCACGCCATGCGGTGGATGGCCGGCGTGCGCGTGCCTTCATGAATGAACTGCAGGCCCGCGAGCGTGCCGGCCCAGGCGATGCAGCTGTGGCTGGCGTTGAGGATGCGGATCTTGGCCTCCTCGTAGGGCGCGACGGACGCGACCATCTCCACGCCCACGCGCTCCCAGCCGGGGCGGCCCGCGATGAAGCGGTCTTCGATCACCCACTGCAGGAAGCTCTCGGCCGCGACGGGCACGGCATCGTCGCGGCCGGTGGCCGCGCGCACGCGCGCCCGCAGCTCGGGCGGCGGGCGCGGCGTGATGCGGTCCACCATGGCGTTCGGGCAGCGGGTGTGGGCCTCGGCCCAGGCGGCGAGATCGTCCAGCCCCGCATGGGCGAGGAAGTCGCGCAGGCCCGCACGGAAGCGGTCGCCGTTGTGGCGCAGGTTGTCGCAGTTGAGCAGCGTGAGCGGGCCGGCCTGCGCCGCCCGCCGCGCGCGCAGGATGGCGCAGACGGCGCCATAGATGGTCTCGCCCGCCTGGCCCTGGCGCGCGCGGGCGATGTCGGCCGCCACCTCGGGCACGCGCGTGTCGAGCCGGCCGGCATCGTCCAGCGCGTAGCCGGCCTCGGTCACCGTGAAGGAGACGATGCGCGTGGCGGGGTCGGCGCCGCGCGCCACCAGGGCCGGGATGCCGGGCGCGTACGGGATCACCTCGCGCAGCGCCTCGATGCGCTGGTAGTGCACTTCGCCCGCGGGCGAGACGGTCTCCAGCGTGTAGGCGCCGCCCTGCGCGGCCAGCGCGGCGAGGGTCTCGGCCATGTCGGGGCGGAGGTTGCCGCCCGAGAGCGACCAGCGCGCATCGCCCGCATCGATGAGCCGCTGCAGGTAGACCGCCTGGTGCGCGCGGTGGAAAGAGCCCAGGCCCAGGTGCAGCACGGTGAAGCAGGGGGTGGAGGAAGCGGCGGTCACGTCGGTGGTATCGGGCATGGGGCGGAAGGAGCGGGGGAAGGGAATGGGCGGCGGCGCTCAGGCCGGCGCGAGCGCGCGGCCGGCGCGAGCGCGCGGCCGGCGCGGTCGAAGCAGTGCAGCGCGCCCGGGTCGAACGCCACCGCCACGGCATCGCCCGGGACGAGCGGCGTGCGCTCGCCCTGGCGCGCGATGACGGGCACGCCGTCCATATCGACGTGGATCAGCGTGTCGGCCCCCAGGGCCTCGATGAGTTCGACGCGGCCGGGCACCGAGAGCGTGGGCGTTGCGCCGCCGCCCGCATGCACGCGCAGCGACTCGGGCCGCGCGCCGAGCGTGCCGTCCGCGGGCAGGCGCGTGCCCGCGGCGGCGGCGAGCGCCGGCACCCGGCCCGCCGCGATGAGGTTCATGGGCGGCATGCCGATGAACTGCGCCACGAACTGGTTGGCGGGTCGGTCGTAGAGTTCGAGCGGCGAGCCCACCTGCTCGATGCGGCCGTCGCGGAACACCACCACGCGGTCGGCGAGCGTCATGGCCTCCACCTGGTCGTGCGTGACGTAGAGCGTGGTCGCGCCCAGCGCCTTGTGCAGCTTGTGGATCTCCACGCGCGTGTTGCCGCGCAGCGCGGCGTCGAGGTTGGAGAGCGGCTCGTCGAACAGGAAGACCTTGGGCGCGCGCACGATGGCGCGGCCGATGGCCACGCGCTGGCGCTGCCCGCCCGACAGATCCCGCGGCGTGCGCTGCAGGTAGGACGTGAGGTTCAGCACGCCGGCGGCCTGCTCCACCTTGCGGCGGATCTCGTCCTTCGGCGCCCCCGCGAGCCGCAGCGCGAAGGACATGTTGTCGAACACGCTCATGTGCGGGTAGAGCGCGTAGCTCTGGAAGACCATGGCGAGGTCGCGCTGGCCCGAGGGCACGCGCGTGATGTCGCGGCCGTCGAGCGTGATGCGCCCCCCGGTCACGGGCTCCAGCCCCGCGATCAGGCGCAGCAGCGTGGACTTGCCGCACCCCGAGGGCCCCACGAAGACGACGAACTCGCCCTGCTGGATCGACAGCTCCACGCCCTGGATGATGTGCGCTTCGCCGAAGCTCTTGCGGATGTCCTGCAGTTGCAGATAGGCCATGGACAGGTCTCCTTTACTTGACGGCACCGAAGGTCATGCCCTGCACGAGCTGCTTCTGGCTGAACCAGCCGAACACCACGATGGGCGCGATGGCCATCAGCGAGGCGGCCGACAGCTTGGCCCAGAAGAGGCCCTCGGGGCTCGAATACGAGGCGATCAGCGTGGCGAGCGTGCCCGCCTTCGCGCTGCTGAGGTTGAGCGCCCAGAACGCCTCGTTCCAGCTCAGCACCAGGCACAGCAGCCCCGTGGAGGCGATGCCGCCCGCGGCGAGCGGCAGCACCAGGAAGCGGAACTCGGTCCACAGGCTGGCGCCGTCCATGCGCGCGGCCTCCAGGATCTCGTGCGGGATGTCCTTGAAGGCGCTGTAGAGCATCCACACCATGATGGGCAGGTTCGAGAGCGTGAACACCAGCGTGAGCGCGGTGAGCGAATCGAGCAGGCCCGCGGTCTGCGCGAGCACGTACACGGGCAGCAGCGCGCCCACGGCCGGCATCATCTTGGTGGAGAGCATCCACATGAGGATGTCGCGCGTGCGCCGCGTGCGGAAGAACGCCATCGAGTACGCGGCGGGCACCGCGATCGCCAGGCCGATCAGCGTCGAGCCCAGGCTCGTGACGAGCGAGTTGCGCGCATACAGCAGGTAGTCGCTGCGCCGCTGCACTTCGCCGAAGTTGGCGAGCGTGGGCTCGAAGAAGAAGTGCGGCGGCACGGCGATGGCCTGCAGCTCGGTCTTGAAGGCCGTGAGGAACAGCCAGCCCAGCGGGAAGAACAGCAGCAGGGCCACGCCCCAGGCCGCGCCGGTGCGCAGCAGGGTGCCGGCGGAAATGCGTTCGGGGATCGGCATCGCGCTCCTTTCAGTCCAGGCTCCGACCCACGATGCGGACCAGGAAGAACGAGACGATGTTGGCCAGCACCACGGCGAACAGCGCACCCGCCGAGGCCACGCCCACGTCGAAATTCATGAGCGACTGCTTGTAGATCAGGTAGGTGAGGTTGGTGCTCTCGTTGCCCGGGCCGCCGGCCGTGGTGATCGCGATCTCCGCGAACACCGAGAGCAGGAAGATCATCTCGATCATCACCACCACCGCCACGGGCCGCGCCAGGTGCGGCAGCGTGAGGTAGCGAAAGCGCTGCAGCGCGTTGGCGCCGTCCATGCGCGCGGCCTCCATCTGCTCGCGGTCCAGCGACTGCAGCGAGGTGATGAAGATCAGGCACGCGAAGGGCAGCCACTGCCACGCCACCATGGCGATGATCGACAGCAGCGGCACGTCGGTGAGCCAGTCCACGGGCGGCAGGCCGAGCGCCTTGCAGAAGCTGGCCAGCACGCCGTAGATCGGGTTCATCATCATGTGCTTCCACAGCAGCGCATTGACCGCGGGCATCACGAAGAACGGCGAGATCAGCAGCACCCGCACGATGCCGCGGCCCGGGAAGGGCTCGTTCACCAGCAGCGCCAGCAGCACGCCCAGCACCACGGTGATCGCCACCACGCTCGCGAGGAACAGCAGCGTGTTGAGCACCGCGGGGATGAAGTCCGGGTCGGTGACGAAGAACGCGTAGTTGTTCCAGCCGGCGAAGGCATGCTCGCCCGGCTGCATGAGGTTGTAGTTGACGAGCGAGAAATAGATCGTCATCAGCAGCGGCACGAGCATCCAGCACAGCAGCGCGATCACCGCCGGCGCCATCAGCGCGCGGGGAAGGAGACGGGTCATGGCAGGGGTCCTGGGAGTCAGGCGGGCGCGGCGCAGGCCCGGCACGCCGGGCCGGCGTGCGGGCAGCAGCAGCGCGGCCGCGTCACTTGGGGTAGCCGGCCTTCTTCATCTCGCGCTCGGCGAGCGTCTGCGAGGTCTTGAGCGCCTGCTCCACCGTCGCCTTGCCCGAGAGCGCCGCGCTGATCTGCTGGCCCACCGCGATGCCGATGGCCTGGAACTCGGGGATCGCGGCGTACTGCACGCCGACGTAGGGCGAGCGCGGCAGCGTGGCATCGTTCAGGCGCGTGCTGTCGATGGCGCGCTTTTCGGCCGCGGCGAACGCCGCCACCTTCTGGAACTCGGGGTTCGCGTACGTGGACTGGCGCGTGCCGGTGGGCACGGCGTGCCAGCCGTGCGTCTTCGCCACGAGCTGCACGTACTCCCTGGACGTGGCCCACTTCACGAAGGTCTGCGCCGCGTCGGCCTTCTTCGAACTGGCGGGGATCGCCAGGTTCCAGGTCCAGAGCCAGTTCGCGCCCTTGGGCGTGGTGGCCACGGGAGCAGCGGCGTAGGCCACCTTGTCGGCCACCTTCGACTGCTTGGGGTCGCTCACGAACGAGGCCGCGATGGTGGCATCCACCCAGGCCGCGCACTTGCCTTCGTTGAACAGCGCGAGGTTCTCGTTGAAGCTGTTGGAGGCCGCGCCCGGCGGGCCGTAGGCCTTCATCAGGTCCACGTAGAAGCCCACCGCCTGCCGCCATGCGGGCGTGTCGATCTGCGGCTTCCACTGCATGTCGAACCACTGCCCGCCCCAGGTGTTCACCATGGTGGTCAGGAGCGCGATGTTGTCGCCCCAGCCCGGCTTGCCGCGCAGGCAGATGCCGTAGACGCCCGCCTTCGGGTCGTGCGCCTTGGCGGCGAAGGCCTTCACCTGCTCCCAGGTGGGTTGCGCGGGCATCGCGAAGCCGGCCTTGTCGGCCAGGTCCTTGCGGTACATGAGCATGGAGCTTTCGCCGTAGAACGGCGAGGCGTAGAGCTTGCCGTCCTGCGACAGGCCCTCGCGGATGGTGGGCAACAGGTCGTCCGCGTCGTAGGCGGCATCGGTGGCGATGGGCAGCAGCCAGCCCTTCTTCGCCCAGATCGGCACCTCGTAGATGCCCACGGTCATCACGTCGAACTGGCCGCCCTTGGTGGCGATGTCGGTGGTCACGCGCTGGCGCAGCACGCCCTCTTCCAGCGTCACCCACTTGAGCCGGATCTCCGGGTGGCTTTTCTCGAACTCCGGCGTGAGCTTCTGCATCTCGATCATGTGGCCGTTGTTCACGGTGGCGATCACGAGTTCGGTGGCGGCCCGCGCGAGGCCGCCGGCCGCGCACAGGGCCAGGGCCACGCCGGTGGTCAGAAAGCGCTGCATGTTCGTCTCCTGGAATGGTTTTCGTGCAGCCGCAGGGGCTGCGGCCGTGGCGTCCATTCTGGCGAGGCGGGCGGCGGCCACCGGTACCGGATGGCGGGGCATCGATACTTTTATGCGTTCATTCGGCTAGTGGAATCCCTGAGCCCGCATCACAGGATGTAACCACCGGCATGGCAGACGGGCGGGCGGCGCCCAAAAGCCGACGCCCCCGCGCGCCGCCGGGGCGCGAGGGGGCGTCGTGCGGCAGGCTCCGGCTCAGCGGCGCGCGTGCGCCAGCCGTGCGAGCAGCCCGCCGGTGGAGCCGTCCAGCCCCGAGGCATCGCCCGAGGCGAGGCGCGGCTCCAACTCCTTGGCGAGCACCTTGCCCAGTTCCACGCCCCATTGGTCGAAGCTGTTGATGCCCCAGAGCGCGCCGCTCACGAACACGCGGTGCTCGTAGAGCGCGATCAGCGCGCCCAGGCTGGCGGGGTCGAGCCGCTCCAGCACAAGGAAGGTGCTCGGCCGGTTGCCCGTGAAGCGGCGGTGGCCGTCGTCGCTGGCCTTGCCGAGCATCAGCGCCTTGGCCTGCGCGAGCGCGTTGGCCACGAGGCGCGGGTGCTGGTCCGCCAGATCGCGCCCCGGCTCGCGCAGCGCGATGAACTCCACGGGCACGATGTCCGGGCCCTGGTGGATCATCTGGAAGAACGCGTGCTGCCCGTTGGTGCCGGGCTCGCCCCAGACCACGGGCGAGGTGGCGAAGGGCAGCGCCTCCCCGGCCGCGTCCACGCCCTTGCCGTTGCTCTCCATCTCCAGCTGCTGCAGGTAGGCCGGCAGCCGGCGCAGGCCGTGGCTGTAGGGTGCGACGCTGCGCGTGGCGAAACCGTGGAAGTTGCGGTACCACACGTCCAGCAGGCCCAGGCGCACGGGCAGGTTGTGCTCCAGGGGCGCGGTGCGGAAGTGCACGTCCATCGCATGCGCGCCGGCCAGCAGGCTGCGGAACGCGTCGGCGCCCACGGCGATGGCGACCGGCAGGCCGATGGCCGACCACAGCGAATAGCGCCCGCCCACCCAGTCCCAGAAGCCGAAGGTGGTGTCGATGCCGAAGGCCGCGGCCGCCGGGATGTTGGTGGTGAGCGCCGCGAAGTGCCGCGCCACCGCCTCTTGCGCCCCGCCCTGCTGCACGAACCACGCGCGCGCAGCGTGCGCGTTGGTCATCGTCTCGGCCGTGGTGAAGGTCTTGGAGGCGATCAGGAAGAGCGTGTTCTCGGCCCGCAGCGTGCGCAGCACGCTGCCCAGCTCGGCCCCATCGACGTTGGAGACGAAATGCAGGCGCTTGCCCGGGTGGCGCAGGTCGTCGAGCGCCTTCGCCACCATCGAGGGCCCCAGGTCGGAGCCGCCGATGCCGATGTTCACGATGTCGGTGATGCCGTCGTCGGCGCGCACGCGCTCCGCGAAGTCGAGCATGGCCTGCAGCGTGGCGTGCACGTCGCGCCGGCCTTTTGCTACTGATTCTGTAGCAGACTTTTCAATGGAATCGGCGGCATGGGGTGGTTCTCGCAACAACCAGTGCATCACCGCCCGCTGCTCGGTGTGGTTGATGGCCTCGCCCGCGAACATCGCGTTGCGCCAGCCTTCCACGCCGCATTCGCGCGCCAGCTGCAGCAGCAGCGCCTCGGTGGCGGCGTCGATGCGGTTCTTGGACAGGTCGGCGAAGACGTGCGGCGCCTCCTGGCTGAAGCGCTCGAAGCGCTGCGGATCGGCGGCGAACGCCTCGCGGATGTCGAAGGCGCGGCCGCTGGCGGCGTAATGCGCCTGCAGCGCGGCCCAGGCGGCGGTGCGGTCGCAGCGGGTGCGGGCGGCGGGGGGCGTCGTCATCGGGGCATTCCTTGGCGTCGTCATGCGGCGAGGATCATCTGTTCGAGCTTGGCCGCGTCGGCCGCGAAGGCGCGGATGCCCTCGGCCAGCTTCTCGGTGGCCATGGCGTCGGCGTTGAACGCGTAGCGGAAGCCCGGCTCGTCGTACTGCACGGGCTGCAGCTCCAGGCTGCGCGCGGCCTCGGGGTCGAGCGCGCGGGCGAGCGGCGCCTCCGATGCGGCCAGCTGCGCGAGCAGGTCCGGCGCGATGGTGAGCAGGTCGCAGCCCGCCAGCGCCGTGATCTGGCCCACGTTGCGGAAGCTCGCGCCCATCACCTCGGTGCGGATGCCGAAGTGCTTGTAGTACTGGTAGATCTGGCGCACCGACTGCACGCCGGGGTCGTTCGCGCCGGCCATCGCGGCCTCGTCCCACTGCGCGCCGGCCTGCTTCTTGAACCAGTCGTAGATGCGCCCCACGAAGGGCGAGATGAGCTGCACCCTGGCCGCGCCGCAGGCCACCGCCTGCACGGGCGAGAACAGCAGCGTGAGGTTGGTGCGGATGCCGCGCTCTTCCAGGATGCGCGCGGCCTCGATGCCCTCCCAGGTGGCGGCGATCTTGATCAGCACGCGGCCGGTGTCCACGCCTTCGGCGCGGTAGAGATCGACGATGCGCTCGCCGCGCGCCACCGTGGCCAGGGTGTCGAACGAGAGGCGCGCATCCACTTCGGTGGAGACGCGGCCGGGGATCAGCGAGAGGATCTCGCAGCCGAAGCGCACGATGAGGCGGTCCACGATCTCGTCCAGCGCCCGGCCGCGCCAGCGCTCCACGGATTCCTGCAGCAGGGGCGCGTATTCGGCCTTCTGCACGGCCTTGAGGATCAGCGACGGGTTGGTGGTCGCATCCTGCGGCTGGTAGGCGCTGAGCTGGCGGAAGTCGCCCGTATCGGCCACCACCGTGGTGACCTGCTTGAGGGCGTCGAGTTGGTTCATGCAATCCTCCGGGGGTTTGTGGGGGCGGACGCGGGCGGGGGCCGCGGCAGCCATCGCGCGGCAGGGCCGGGATGGCGGCGGCAACCGGGGGCCTGCGCGCTGCGCCACCCGGGAGTGTAGGCGCGCTGTAACCGGAGTTTCTGTCAGCCGGCGCCTCATGGTGAAACTCGGTAACATGCGCCCACGGCTTTTCGCGGGCCCTGCCCGCAGCATCCACCAACCAACTTCCGGGAGTGCGGCGTCAATGAGTTTCGATCTGGTCCTGTTCGGCGGCACGGGTGATCTGGCATGGCGCAAGCTGCTGCCCGCCCTCTTCCAAGCATTCCGGCACGGTTCGCTGCCCTCGGAGGGCCGCATCATCGGCGTGGCGCGCGACGACCTCAGCGACAGCGCCTACCGCGAACTCATCGCGAGCCGCTTCGCCGCCGTGGAGGGCGACAAGCGGCCCAACGCCGAGGAGTTCGAGCGCTTCGCCGCGCTGCTGCACTACCAGCGCATGGACCTCTCCAAGCCCGCCGACTACGCCGCGCTCGCCGCGCGCCTCGCCGAGCGGCAGGCCGACACCGTGGTGATGTACCTCGCCACCGCGCCGGGCCTGTTCACCACCGCCTGCGAGCAGCTCGGCGCCGCGGGCCTGGCCACGCCGCACACGCGCGTGGTGCTCGAAAAGCCGCTGGGCCACGACCTGGCCTCCAACCGCGCGATCAACGCCGCCGTGCGCCGCGTGTTCGACGAGACGCAGATCTTCCGCATCGACCACTACCTGGGCAAGCCATCGGTGCAGAACCTGCTGGCGCTGCGCTTCGGCAACGCGCTCTTCGAGCCGCTCTGGCGCCGCGAGACGGTGGCCAGCATCGAGATCACCATGGCCGAGAAACTCGGCGTGGAAAAGCGCGGCGCCTTCTACGACGGCACCGGCGCGCTGCGCGACATGGTGCAGAACCACGCGCTGCAGCTGCTCTGCGCGATCGGCATGGAGCCGCCGATCAACGCCCATGCCGACGCCATCCGCGACGAGAAGCTCAAGGTGCTGCGCTCGCTGGTGCCGTGGACGCCCGCCACGCTCTCGCGCGACGTGGTGCGCGGCCAGTACACCTCCGGTTCGATGGGCGGCGAGCGCGTGCGCGGCTATGCCGAGGAGGACGGCGTGCCCGCCGACAGCCGCACCGAGACCTTCGTGGCGCTGCGCACCGAGATAGCCAACTGGCGCTGGGCGGGCGTGCCCTTCTACATCCGCACCGGCAAGCGGCTCGCCGCGCACGAGGCGCACATCGCCATCAACTTCCGGCCCACGCCGCACGCCATCTACCGCACGCCGCTCGGCACCGCCAACCGCCTCGTGATCCACCTGCAGCCGCGCGACGGCGTGGCGCTGCACCTCTTCGCGGCGGGCCAGGAAAAGCGCGGCGTGCGCATCTCCGAGGCCCAGGCGCTCGCGCCCGTGCACCTCGACCTGGACTTCGAGCAGCGCTTCGGCACCGAACGCGTGGGTGCCTACGAGCGCCTGCTGCTCGACGTGATCGCCGGCCGCCTGAACCTCTTCGTGCGCGCCGACGAGCAGGAAGCCGCCTGGCGCTGGGTGGAGCCCATCATGCAGTCCTGGCGCGACTCGGAAGACAGCCCCCGCCCCTACGCCGCAGGCAGCTGGGGACCCAGCGCCGCCAGCGCCATGGTCGCGCGCGAAGGCCACAGCTGGATGGAAGAAACATGAGGCCCCCCCTGAGTCGCCTGCGGCGCCTTCCCCCCGAGGGGGGACGACGCCCATGGCCCGGCGAAGCCGGTTCCACGGCGTCCGCTGGCGTGGCCTGCTCCGCGGCCATCGTATGGGCGAGGCCCTGGCAGGAGCGTCGGCCATGGGCGGCTGCGTCCGGCATGGCGGGTGGCTGAGATGCTCGACCGCATCACCGCGTCCCTGCCCTCGCTGGCCCCCGCCGAGCAGCGCGTGGGGCAGCTCGTGCTGCAGGATGCCCGCGCCTTCGCGCGGCTGCCGGTGCGCGAACTGGCTGCGCGCGCGGGCGTGAGCAAGCCCACGGTGGTGCGTTTCTGCCGCAGCATGGGCTACGACGGGCTGGCCGATTTCAAGCTCAAGCTCGCCGGCAGCGTGAGCGAGGGCGTGCCCTTCATCCACCGCAGCGTGGATGCCGACGACAAGACCGGCGACGTGCTCGTGAAGGTGGTGGACAACGCCGTCGCCGCGTTCCTGCAGTACCGCAACGCCGCCAGCACCAAGGCCATCGAGCAGGCGGCCGCCGCCATCGCGGCCACCTGGCAGACGGGCCGGCGCATCGAGTTCTACGGCGCCGGCAATTCGGGCATCGTGGCGCAGGACGCGCAGCACAAGTTCTTCCGCCTCGGCGTGACCAGCCTCTCGACCAGCGACGGCCACATGCAGGTCATGAGCGCCACCCTGCTGGGGCCCGGCGACTGCCTGGTCATCGTCTCCAACTCCGGCCGCACGCGCGACCTCATGGATGCGGCCGACATCGCACGCAAGAACGGCGCCACCACCATCGCCATCACCGCGAGCGGCTCGCCGCTGGCGAGCGCCTGCCACATCCACCTGGCGGCCGACCATCCGGAGGGCTACGACCGCTACAGCCCGATGGTGTCGCGCCTGCTGCACCTGCTGGTGATCGACGTGCTGGCCACCTGTGTGGCGCTGCGCATCGGCGAGCCGCTGCAGCCGCGCCTGCAACAGATGAAGGACAACCTGCGGGCCAAGCGCTACACGTGAAGCGCCACACTACGGCCCGTGCGATGACTTCACCGCCCGCCATCGCCATCACCTGCTGAACGCAGGCAATGAACCGGGCCCCATGCGGACGCGCTGCGGGCAGCCTTGGAGCCCGTTGCGGCATGCATGCCATCGCGGCTGCCGCTGCCGGGCGCCGATGTGGTGGTTTTCCGCGGTCCGGCGTCCAGCAGTCCGGAACTGGGCGCGGGCGGGTACATGCCCTCCGCGCACCGCGTTTTCCTGCCCATCGATGTGCATCGCCGCCATGAGACCCGACCCCGTGGCGTTCGGCCGCGTCCTGCGCGGCCTGCTGCTCTTCGCGGATCTGGAGGGCACGGAGTGACCCTCTGCCTCGCTCATGCCGAAGAGCGCCGCGGCGCTGAGGCCCCCGCATCAGAAAGCGCCAGGCGCCCGGCGTCCGGGCACCCGCGACGCATTCACGCCGCCAAAGCCGAATCCGTTGAACACGGCGTTCGCCAGGGCCATGGGCCGGGCGGTGCCGGCACCGGGTCGAGCCCCTGGGCCATTGCATCGGGGTGCACGAGATTGCGGGAGGCGGGAACCGGTATCGCCCGACGATCTGGCGCCGTCCGCCGAGCCGAGCGCCGCAGGCCGGCAGCGCGCCGTGCAAATGCGCGCGACCCTGTGGGCGCCCTCGTGGTGGCGCGTGCCACGACGACCGGGCAACCGGTGCTGTCCGAGGAGATCCTGGCGACGCTGGGCCAACACCTCACCACAGGAAACCAGCGACGACGGGCATGGCAATCGCCCAGTGGATCGAAGGGCCCACCGGCCCGGTAACACGTTCACAGGGGCGCTGATTCCACAGCGCAGAAATAACAAAAATGCCAGCCGCCAAATGGAATTTGATCTTATATTTGATAAATGTGATCCACAAAGACCGACAAACGGAGCATTTCTCATGCACATCCTTCGACAAATCAAGATAGGTCCGCGGCTGGCCCTGGGCTTCGGTGCGCTGCTCCTGCTCCTGCTGCTGTTGGGCGCCTTCGGCCTCTTCCAGCTCCGCAACCTGAACCACCACGCCAGCGAACTGGGAACGAACTGGCTGCCCAGCGTGCGATCGGTGGGAGACATCCGGGCGATCATGAACGACGGCCGCCGCGCCAGCCTGCGCCGGGTCGTGGACCCGAGCCCGCGCGTGCGGCAGGAACTCCTCGACCGGCTCAAGGCCGCCTTCGAAACCCGGCTGCCCGCGGCACTCGCCATTTATGAGCCGAAGATTTCCTCTCCGCAGGAAAAGCAGCTCTACCAGACCTTCCGCAGCCGCCTGGACGACTACCGGGCATCGGAGAGCCGGCTCATCGCCCTTTCGGACGCCGCGGAGAGCGCGGGTGCCGACACGCGGGCCCAAGCCGCTGCGGCGTCCGCGAAGGCGTTTTCCGACGCGACCGAGGTGCTGTCCCAACTGATCCAGCTCAACGAGGAAGGCGGCACGCAGGCCGCCGCGGCCGCCACCGCGGGCTACGAGCGCGCGCTGGTCGTGTTCATCGCGGTGATCGCGGTATCCGTGCTCAGCGGGCTGGGGCTCGCCGTGGTGGTCACACGCTCCATCACCCGGCCGCTGGAGACCGGCGTCGCCGTCGCCACCGCGGTGGCCGCGGGCGACCTCACCTCGGCCTTCCACATCGAAGGCAAGGACGAGCCGGCCGCGCTGCTGCACGCCCTGCAGCACATGAACGTCCGGCTCGTGGAGATGGTGGGCCAGGTGCGCCACGGCAGCGAGAACATCGCCACCGGTGCGGCCGAGATCGCCATGGGCAATGCGGACCTGAGCCAGCGCACCGAGCAGCAGGCCAGCAGCCTGGAGGAAACGGCCGCCTCGATGGAGGAGCTGAGCAGCACCGTCAAGACCAATTCGGACACCGCCCGCGAAGCCAACCAGCTCGCGGCGCGGGCGGCGCAGGCCGCCGAAGAGGGCGGCACCATCGTGGGCCGCGTGGTGGACACGATGCAGGAGATCGCGGCCTCGTCCGGAAAGATCTCGGACATCATCGGCGTGATCGATTCCATCGCCTTCCAGACCAACATCCTCGCGCTGAACGCCGCGGTGGAAGCCGCACGGGCCGGCGAGCAGGGCCGGGGCTTCGCGGTGGTGGCCGGCGAAGTGCGCACGCTGGCGCAGCGCTCGGCGCAGGCGGCCAAGGAGATCAAGGCCCTCATCACCGACAGCGTGGGCAAGGTGGGCAACGGCAGCCAGCTCGCGGGCAGCGCCGGCCAGAGCATGGACGGCATCGTTGCGCAGGTGCGGCAGGTCAGCGCCCTCATCGGCGAGATCGCCAATGCCTCGGCGGAGCAGAGCAGCGGCATCGGCCAGGTGGGCGAGGCCGTGAACCACCTCGACCAGGTGACGCAGCAGAACGCCGCGCTGGTGGAGGAAAGCGCCGCGGCGGCCGCCAGCCTGCGCTCGCAATCGGAGCAGCTCAGCGCGCTCGTCGCGGTCTTCCGGCTCGAACGCGCGGCCGTGGATGCAGCCCCCGCCCGCAGCACCGTCCAGGCAGCGCGCTCGCAGCAGCCGTTGCGGCACGCCCTGGCAGCCGCCTGAGCAGGCCGCTGCGGAATACCGCGGCCGGGTGGCTCCAGGATGGTGCTCCGCCGCAACACTTCGCGGCCCCTCGGACCGGCACGGGCCCCGGCCTGCAGGACAAAGCCGCATGTGGGCCGGGTGTGAGAAAACGCACCGACACGGCGGGGCCGGTACGGGCACACTGCGGAGCATTCCAACACCTTGCACCGAGGAGCGTCCCCATGAGCCTGTCCCCCACCCCGTCCCGCCCCCTGTCGCCCACCACCGATGACGCCGGCAAGCTCGTGCTGCGCCTCGCGCTGGGCGTGCTGATCCTGCTGCACGGCATCTTCAAGATCCAGTACGGCGCAGGCTTCATCGTCGGCATGCTGGAAAAGGCCGGCCTGCCCGGCGTGCTGAGCTACCTGGTCTACGTGGGCGAAGTGCTGGCCCCGCTGCTCGTGATCGCCGGCATCGCCACCCGCGCGGGCGCCGCCATCATCTTCGTGAACATGCTCGTGGCCTTCGGTCTCGTCCACATGGCCGACCTGTTCTCGATGACCAAGCAGGGCGGCTGGGCCCTGGAGCTGCAGGGCATGTACCTGTTCGGCGCCCTGGCCGTGATGCTGCTGGGTGCGGGCCGCTACAGCCTGGGCGGCGCGAACGGCCGGTTCAACTGAAAGGCTTGCGGCAGGAGGAGGAGCACGGCGCCGCCTGCCGCCTGGGTGCGCCCGAAGGCGACCCCGGTTCTTTCGTCTTCCGCGATCCGCCGTCTCCTCACACCGCAGCCGCGGCCACGGCCGTGCCGAGCGGGATGCGCCCTTCCTCGATCCCATGGCAGGCCACGCGCGTGCCGCCGTCGTCGATGAGCTGCGGCCGCTCGGTGCGGCAGCGGTCGTTGGCGTAGGGGCAGCGCGGATTGAAGGCGCAGCCCGTGGGCGGGTTGAGCGGATTGGGCACCTCGCCCTGCACCGGCGTGCGGGCGCGGCCGGTGTCGTGCATCTTCGGGATCGCGTCCAGCAGCATGCGCGTATAGGGGTGGCGCGGCGCGGCGAACAGCTCGCGCTTGTCGGCCAGTTCGACCAGGCGCCCCAGGTACATCACGCCCACCTGGTCGCTCACATGGCGCACCACGGCCAGGTTGTGGCTGATGAAGAGATAGGTCAGCTGCCGCTCGCGCTGCAGGTTCTTCATGATGTTGAGCACCTGCGCCTGCACCGACACGTCCAGCGCCGACGTGGGCTCGTCGCACACGAGGAACTCCGGCTCGGTGGCCAGCGCCCGCGCGATCGAGATGCGCTGGCGCTGCCCGCCCGAGAACTGGTGCGGGTACTTCGACATGTCGAGCGGCGAGAGGCCCACGGACTGCAGCAGCTCGCCCACGCGCTGGCGCAGTTGCGCCCTGTCGGTGATGAGGCCGTGCTCGCGCAGCGGCTCGCCGATGATGTCCTCGACGATCCAGCGCGGGTTCAGGCTCGCGTAGGGGTCCTGAAAGATCATCTGGATGCGCCGGCGCATGGCGCGCGCGTCCCGGCCCTTGAAGGCCGCATGCGCATCCTCCCCATCGAAGGTGAGCCCGCCGCGCGTGGGGTCGTACAGCCCCACGAGCAGCCGGGCCACGGTGCTCTTGCCGCAGCCGGATTCGCCCACGAGGGCGAGCGTGCGGCCTTTCTCGATGGTGAAGCTCACGCCGTCCACGGCGTGCAGCAGCGCGCGCGGCTTGTGTTCGAGCACGCGGTTGAGCCACGGCGCGGAGACGTCGAAGGTCTTGGCGAGGTCGTGCGCCTGCACCAGCGGTGCGGCGGACGACGGGCGCCCAGCGGTCGGGGTGTGTGCGGTATCGCTCATGACACGGCTTCCTGGATGACGGCCGCGGCGTGCGGCGTGGCGGCATGCAGCCAGCACGCGGCCTGCGTGGGGCCGGCGGACAGCAGCTCCGGGCGCTCCACGCGGCAGCGGTCGAAGGTGTGGGGGCAGCGCGGGTTGAAGGCGCAGCCCGGCGGAATGGCGTTGAGCCGCGGCATCGCGCCATCGATCTGGTTCAGGCGCTCGCGCTCCTGCTCCATGTCGGGGATGGAGGCCATGAGCCCCGCGGTGTAGGGGTGCGCAGGGTGGTTGATGACCTCGTGCACCGGGCCGATCTCCGCGATGCGGCCCGCGTAGAGCACGGCCACGCGGTCGCAGGTCTCGGCGATCACGCCCATGTCGTGCGTGATGAGCATCACGGCCGCGCCGCGCGATTTGCAGATGTTCTTGAGCAACTGGATGATCTGCGCCTGGATGGACACGTCGAGCGCCGTCGTGGGCTCGTCGGCCACGATGAGCTGCGGCTCGGCCGCCAGCGCCAGGGCGATCACCACGCGCTGGCGCATGCCGCCCGAGAACTGGTGCGGGTAGTGGTCCACGCGCTGCTCGGCCGCGGGAATGCCCGTGTCCTTGAGCAGCTGGATGGCGCGGCGCCGCGCCTCCGCCGCATTCACGGGCAGGTGCGTGCGGATCGTCTCGGTCAGCTGGTGCCCCACCGTGTAGAGCGGGTTGAGCGAGGTGAGCGGGTCCTGGAAGATGGCGCCGATGCGGCGGCCGCGCACGTGGCGCATCCTGTCCTGCGGCAGGTTGTCGATGCGCTCGCCCTCCAGCAGGATCTGGCCGGAAGCGACGCGCCCGGGCGGCTCCAGCAGGCCGATGATGGCCGCGCCGGTGAGCGACTTGCCCGCCCCGGATTCACCCACCACGCCGAGGATCTCGCCGGGCTCGATGGAAAAGGAAATGTCGTCCAGCGCCCGCAGCGTGCCGCGGCGGCCCGGGAATTCGACGACGAGGTTCTGGACTTCGAGGAGGGACATGGCAATCATCCGTTATCGATGGCATGCGCGCAGCGCGTGAACCTGGCGCGGCGCAGGCCAGCGGCCGCCGCGCAAGGGCCGCCCCGCCGCGCTGGCGGCGTCTCCCCTCCCGCAGCGCGCAGCGCTGCGGGAGAGGGGGGAAGCGGCGCAGCCGCTCAGGGGGGTGTTCTTCATGCTTAGCGCAACCGGGGGTTGAGCGCATCGCGCAGCCAGTCGCCCAGCAGGTTCACGGAGAGCGCGATGAGCACCAGCATCACGCCGGGGAACACCGTGATCCACCACTCGCCCGAGAACAGGTAGTCGTTGCCGATCCGAATCAGCGTGCCGAGCGAGGGCGAGGTGGGTGGCGCGCCCACGCCCAGGAAGGACAGCGTGGCCTCGGTGATGATGGCCGTGGCCACCTGGATGGTGGCCAGCACCATCACCGGGCCCATCACGTTGGGCAGCACGTGGCGGCGCATGATGCGCAGGGACGACACGCCCGTGACGCGGGCGGCCTGCACATATTCCTTGTTGCGCTCCACCAGTGTGGAGCCGCGCACCGTGCGCGCGTACTGCACCCAGCCCGTGAGCGAGATGGAGAGGATGAGCACGCCGAACGCGAGCGACTCGTGCGCATTGGGGAAGACGGCGCGGCCCACGCCGGCGATGAGCAGCGCCACGAGGATGGCGGGGAAGGACAGCATCACGTCGCACAGGCGCATGAGCACGCTGTCGATCCAGCCGCCCTTGAAGCCGGCCAGCAGGCCGAAGGCCACGCCCACCACCACCGACAGCACCACCGAGGCCAGCCCCACCACGAGCGAGATGCGTGCGCCGTAGATCAGCGCCGAGAGGATGTCGCGGCCCTGGTCGTCGGTGCCGAAAGGGTATTTCCAGGAGCCGCCCTCGCTCCATCCGGGCGGCAGGCGCGCATCGCTCAGTTCGAGCGTGGTCAGGTCGAACGGGTTGTGCGGCGCCACCCAGCCCGCGAACAGCGAGCAGAACACGCAGACCAGCGCGATGGCCGCGGCGCCGATCGCCACGGGGGAGGTGCGGAAGCTGTAGCCGACATCGCTGTCGAACCATCGGAAGAGCGTTTTTTTCATCGTGGAGCTTCGGAAGGAACACTGGGGCGGCGGTGCGGCCGCCGCCGGTCCGCGCGGCCCGGCCGCACGGGTGGATGGGTCAATCCGCCGTCATTTGGTGATGCTCATCCACTTGAACGGCATGAAGTTGTCGGCCATCTGCACCAGCGCCACCTTGCGGGAGACGCCCCAGGCCAGGGCCTGCTGGTGCAGCGGAATGTGGCCCACGTCGGCGGCGTGGATCTCGAACGCCTCGCGGATCATGGCGTTGCGGCGCGTCTTGTCGGTCTCCGACTGGATCTGCCGCGTGAGCTGGTCGACCTTCACGTTGCAATAGCTGCCGAGGTTGAACTGGCCCGCGCCCTTGTCGTCCACGCAGGCCACCAGCGCATTGAGCGCGTTGTGCGCGTCGTAGGTGGCGGGCGACCAGCCCAGCATGTAGAAGCTCGTGTCGCGGCGCAGCACCTTGGGGAAGTAGGTGCCCTTGGTCTCGGCCTGCAGGTTCACCTTCACGCCGATGCGCGCGAGGTTGGCGGCCACGGCCTGGCAGATGCGCGCATCGTTCACGTAGCGGTCGTTGGGGCAGTTCAGGCCCACCTCGAAACCGCCCGGGTAGCCGGCCTCGGCCAGCAGCTTCTTGGCGGCGTCCGCGTCGTAGGGCAGCCGCTTCATGTCGGCCTGGAAGCCGTTGACGCCCGGGCCCACCAGCAGCGCCGACGGATTGGACGCGCCGCGCATCACGTTCTTGCGGATGCCGTCGATGTCGATGGCCTGGTAGAAGGCCTGGCGCACACGCTTGTCCTTGAAGGGGTTCTTGCCCTTCACGTTGGAATACTGCAGCTCGTCGCGCTTCTGGTCCATGCCCAGGAAGATGGTGCGCAGCTCGGGGCCCGTCACCGCGCGCGTGAGGGGGCTCGTGTTCACGCGCTCGATGTCCTGCACCGGCACCGGCTCCATCACGTCCACCTCGCCCGAGAGCAGCGCGGCCACGCGGGTGGCGTCGTTGCCGATGGGGGTGTAGACCACCTCGGCCACGTTGCCCTCGATGCTGCCCCAGTACTGGGGGTTGCGGGCGAACACGGTGCGCACGCCGGGCTGGCGCTCGCGCAGACGGAACGGGCCCGTGCCGTTGGCGCGGAACGAAGCGGCGTTCTCCACGCCCTTGCGCCGGTCCACGGGCACCGTGGCCTGGTTCGTCTCGCACCACTTGCGGGGCATGATGTACACGAGCGTGAGCACGTCCGGCAGGATCGGATACGGCGCCTTGGTCTCGATCTCCAGCGTGTAGTCGTCGATGCGCCGCACTTCCTTGAAGTCGTTGGTGTACGTCTTCATGTCCGAGCCCTCCGCCTGCGTGCGCGCGAGCGAGAAGATCACATCGTCGGCCGTGAAGGGAGAGCCGTCGTGGAATTGCACGTTGCGGCGCAGCTCGAAGCGCCACACCGTGGGCGACATCTGCGCCCAGCGGGTCGCCAGCGCGGGCGCGAGGCTCAGGTCCTTGTTGCGGCCCACGAGCGGCTCGTAGACGTTGCCCGTCACGCTGAGCTGCAGGCTCTCGTTGAGCGAATGCGGGTCCATCGACAGCGCATCGCCCTGGTTCGCGATCCGGATCGTCTGTGCGCTTGCTATAGAAAACATAGCAAACAATGCAGTGGATACGGCGGCATGGAGCACTTTTTTGCCGAAATTCGTCATGGGAGGCCTGCAGTGGATGTGGAATCCGTCGGGGGAATGGAAAAGGGATCGGCGGGCCGCCATGGCAGCCTCATGCCGCCGCGGGCAGCGGCATGGCCTGCTCGACCAGGCCCGCGTGCAGCGCGGCGCCCAGGGACAGGATCTCGTCGTTGAAGTCGTAGCGGTTGTTGTGCAGCGCGCTGTGGCCGGGGCCCGTGCCCTGGCCGATGCGCAGGTAGGCGCCGGGCTTGCTCTGGAGCATGAACGAGAAATCCTCCGCGCCCATGCTGGGCTCCAGGTCGCGCACCACGTTCTCCTCGCCTACCAGCGAGGCGGCGACGTCGCCCGCGAACCGGGCATCGCCCTCGGTGTTGATCGTGGCCGGGTAGATGCGCTCGTAGCGCACGGTGGCCGTCGCGCCGAAGCCGAGCGCCACCGCGCTGCACAGATCCTTCAGGCGCTGCTCGACCATCTCCTGCACCGCGGGCGAGAACGTGCGCACGGTGCCCACCAGCGTGGCCGTGCCCGGCAGCACGCTGAAGGCGCCGAGGTCGCCCGCCTGGATCGCGCAGAGGCTGACGACCGCGCTGTCGAGCGGCCGCACGTTGCGCGAGACGATGCCCTGCACCGCCGTGATGATGTGCGCCGCCACGAGCACCACGTCCACCGTCTGGTAGGGATGCGCGCCATGGCCCCCGCGGCCGGCGATCTCGATCGTGATGCGGTCGGCGGACGCCATCATCGGGCCCGGGTTGAGCCCGATGGTGCCGGGCCGCATCGCGGGCCAGTTGTGCATGGCGTACACCGACTGCACGGGGAAGCGGTCGAAAAGGCCGTCCTCGATCATCACGCGTGCGCCGGCGAAGCCCTCTTCGCCGGGCTGGAAGATCAGCACGGCCGTGCCGTCGAAGTGCCGCGTGGCCGCCAGGTAGCGCGCCGCGCCCACCAGCATGGCCGTGTGGCCGTCGTGCCCGCAGCCGTGCATCAGCCCGGGCTTGCAGGACTTCCAGGTGAAATCGTTCTGCTCGGCCATGGGCAGCGCGTCCATGTCGGCGCGCAGGCCGATCATGCAGCCGCTCGAGCGGCTGCGGCCATGGACCACGGCGACGATGCCCGTGCGCCCGATGCCGTCGTGGATCTCGTCCACGCCGCAGACCTTGAGCGCCTCTTTCACGCGCGAGCCCGTGTAGACCTCTTCGAAGCCCAGCTCGGGGTGCGCGTGCAGGTCGCGGCGGAATGCGGTCAGCTCGGGGTGGAACTGCGCGATGTGCGAGAAGGCGCGGCCGCCGGCCCGCAGGCGCGCCGGCTGGGCGATCGATGCTCCGGTGGTCGTTGCGGCGGCCATCTCAATGGCCTCCGGCCTTGCCCACGCGCAGGCGCGGGTCCACGGCGAAATACAGCAGGTCGACCACGAGGTTGATCACCACGAAGATCAGCGCGATCAGGCAGAGGTAGGCCGCCATCACCGGGATGTCCGCGAACGTCACGGCCTGGATGAAGAGCAACCCCATGCCGGGCCACTGGAACACCGTCTCGGTGATGATCGCGAAGGCGATCAGGCCGCCCAGTTGCAGGCCCGTGATGGTCATCACCGGCACCAGCGTGTTCTTGAGCGCGTGGCCGAAATGGATGGCCCGGTCGGTCAGGCCGCGTGCCCGCGCGAACTTGATGTAGTCGGTGCGCAGGACCTCCAGCATCTCGGCGCGCACGAGGCGCATGATCAGCGTCAGCTGGAAGATCGCGAGCGTCACCGCGGGCAGGGTGACGTGGTGCCACCCCTTGGCGCTCAGCAGACCGGTGCTCCACCAGCCGATCTGCGTGACCGGGCCGCGCCCGAAGCTCGGGAACCAGCCCAGGTGCACCGCGAAGACGAGGATCAGCAGGATGCCGATCAGGAACGTGGGCAGCGACACGCCCAGCAGCGACAGCGTCATGAACAGCTGGCTCGTGAACGTGCCGCGGCGCAGCGCCGCATAGACGCCCATGGGCACGCCGATCAGCAGCGCGAGCAGGGCCGCGACCAGCGCGAGTTCGAGCGTGGCCGGAAACCGCTCGGCGATCAGCCGCGAAACCTTCGCCCCCTGGCGCAGGCTCAGGCCGAATTCGCCCTGCGCCGCGTTCACGAGGAAATGCCAGAACTGCACGATGAACGGCTTGTCGAGGCCCAGCGCTGCCCGCATGTCGCGGATCTGCTCCGGGGTGGCGTCCTGACCGAGCAGGAAGGTGACGGGGTCGCCCACATACTGGAACAGCATGAAGGAGATGAAAGCCACCGCGACCATGACGATCACGGCCTGGATAAGGCGTCGCAGAATAAAGGCAAGCATCGGAGGAGCGGCAGTGAATCGGGCATGCTAGCAGGGCATGGCCCGGCCGCATGCAATACCCGGGCCATCGCGAATGGTGAAGCGCGCGGGGTTCGGGAAATCCCTGCCGTCCCACGCGCTGGGCTGTCACTGGACCTTGACGGTGCGCATGTCCACCCGGTTGTCGGCCCGGTGCACCAGTTCGACGTTCTTCTTCATGGCCCAGGGGATGACCTGGTCGTACAGGGGAATGTGCGAGACCGTGTCGCCCGAGAGTTGCAGCGCCTCGGCCAGCATGCGGGCACGCACCGGCGCATCGGTCTCGCCCTTGATCCGGTCCACGAGGTAGTCCATGCGCTCATTGCGGTAGCGCCCCACGTTGTAGTTGCCGTCGCCGCCCGTGCCCACGCTGCGCACGAGCGACTGCAGGCTGTAGAGCGCATCGAAGGTCGGCACGCCCCAGCCCAGCAGGTAGATGCTGGCCTCGGAGCGCTGGATCAGCGGGAAATACGTGACCTGCGGCATCGTGCGCAGCTTGGCCTTCACGCCGATGCGGGCCCACATCGCGGTCACGGCCTGGCAGATCGCCTCGTCGTTGATGTAGCGGTTGTTGGGGCACGCGAAATCCACCTCGAAGCCGTCCGCATAGCCGGCATCGGCCATCGACTTCTTCGCGGCTTCCACGTCGTAGGGCAGGCGCTGCGCCACGGCTTCGCTCCAGCCCGCGACCTGTGGCGCCACGAGCGTGCCCGTCGGCTTGCCCAGCCCGCGCAGGATGTTGCGCGTGAGCGCGTTCACGTCGATCGCCTGGTAGAGCGCCCGCCGCACCCGCACGTCCTTCAGCGGGTTCTTGCCCTTCACGCTGCTGCCCACGAGTTCGTCGCGGAACTGGTCCATGCCCAGGAACAGCGTGCGGTTCTCCAGCCCGTCGATCACCTTGAGCGGCGCCGCGGAGCGCAGGCGCGGCAGGTCTTGGGGAGACGGATCGAGCACCATGTCCACCTCGCCCGACAGCAGCGCCGCGACCCGCGTCGAGGCCGACTTGATGGGGGTGTAGACGATTTCCGTCACGTTGCCCTCCATCTGGCCCCACCAGTTCGGGTTGCGCTTGAACACCATGCGCACGTCGGGTTGCCACGATTCGAGCGTGTAGGGGCCCGTGCCCATCGCATTGCGGTGCGCGAAGTTCTCGTCGGTGCCCTTGAGGTCCTTGGGCTCGACCGAGCGGTTCTTCTCGGCCCAGGCCCGGCTCATGATGCGCAACTCGGTCAATTGGCGCAGCAGCACCGGATTGGCCGACTTGGTGAAGATGTCGATGGTCTGGTCGTCGACCTTCGCCACCCTGTCGATGCCCTGCACGAAGGGGCCGTAGTTCGATGTCTTGGCCATGGCCCGGGTCAGCGAGAACACGGCGTCGTCGGCCGTGAACGCCGAGCCGTCGTGGAACTTCACGCCCTGGCGCAGCGTGAAGCGCACCTGCGTCGGGCTCACCTCCCGCCAGCCGGTCGCGAGCACGGGCTCCACCTTGAACGTCCGGCTGTCGTAGTAGACGAGGGACTCGTACACGTTCGCATGGATGCCGTTCTGCAGCGCATTGTTCTGCGAATGGATATCCCAGGTCGAGATCTCGCCCTGGCTGGACCACTTGAAGGTCTTGGCGTGCGCAACCGGCACGGTGGACAGGGCCGCGGCAACCGCTGCGGAAACGAGGGCCATGGGAAATCTCATCGGGAGCACCTCTTTGGTCAAAAGAAGAAACAGGAACGAGAAAGCGCCGACCGGGAAGGAGCCCTTTGGAGGCCCTTGCGGCGAGGGAAATGTGGTTCCCTGCCGTGGCGGCGCGAGATGTGCAGCGGCAGGGCTGGTATGCGCCTGCCGTGCAAGATGGGTGCCAGGCTGCCGGGGCGGATCGGCACCACCGGTGTGCACCGGTGGCCCATCCCGGACGGCCTGTTCAGGGGGACTGAAAGAAGAAAGCCGCTGGCGTCAGAACCGGTGGCGCAGTCCGATCGTGTAGCCCGTGCGGCTCTTGGCCCCGTTGGCCTGGCCTGCCGAATTGTTCAGGCTGACCTGGTCGCCCTTGAGCTTGGTGTGGTCGATCTCGATATAGGCGTCGGTGCGCTTGGAGAAGGCGTAGTCGAGGGCCATCGTGTAGAAATCGGCCTTGGCTTCGGCCGCGGCGACCGTGCCCTTCTGCTCCGCGCGGAAATAGTGCGCGCCCAGATTGATCTGTGGCGTGATCTGGTAGCCGGCCCCCACCTTGTAGATCGTGCGCTTGTTCGCTGCCAGGAATGCCGGACCGCCGAACCCGCCGTTGATGCCGCCTTGCCACATCGCGGAGAGCACGGCACGGTCCACGGCCGTCAGGCCGTCGTCGACCTTGTTCTGGCCGTAGCCGGCATTGAAATACCAATCGCCCATGCGGTAGGAGCCGCCCACGGTCCATGCATCGATCTTCTTGCCCGACGCGAATTCGTAGTTCTGGTAGCCCAGGCCTGCCGCCAGGCCGCCTGCGGCATAGCGCACATAGCCACCGGCCGTCTTGCCGCCGGTGGGGCTCTTCTCATCGAACGAATACTGCAACCCGCCACGCCAGGGACCGACCTCGGCCATGTACTTGATCATGTTGTCGGCACGGGCACCGAGCGCGAACCCGATTTCGGGCTTGTACACGTCCATGTACGGCGAGTACGGGTAGGACGCGTAGGTGCTCGTGACCAGATCGAAAAGAATGTTGTACTGGCGGCCCAGGGTCACCCGGCCGAAGCCGCCCTGCAACCCAACCCACGACTGCTGGAAGTACGGCGAAGCCGGCGTTCCGGTGTCGGCACCGAAGCGGTTTTCCAGGTTGACCAGGGCCTTCGTACCCCCGCCCAGGTCTTCATTGACGTTGATCCCCCAGCGGCTCTGGGACATGCCACCGCCCACCATCTGATTCAGCGAACCGCTCGAGTTGCCGGCAGGACCCTCATTGTTGGTGTGGCGATACGCCATATCCACGATGCCGTACAGCTGCACGCTGCTGGTACCTGCGCTCTGCGCGAGAAGAAGCGGCGACACTGTCGCCAGCGCTGTACAGGCAATGGTTTTTTTCACAAACGAAATACGCATGTGTTGTCTCTTTCTGCCAGGGATAAAGGAAAATTCATTGTAGAAACGCCCCTTTTTGCGATCCAGCCTGTATGGCGGCTGGTTCACAGTCGTTTTCCCTAACTTTTGTTACATAGGCGACAGGTGGGGGAGGTATTAACTCGGCAGTCGAAGTGACGTACGGCCATGCCCTCTACGGAAGACACGAACGGGATGCCTGGAAGGATTGAGTACGGGGCCGACTGAAAAGCGTGTCGGGGCCAGATGGCGTCGGGAAAGTCGACGGGAGCACTCACGCACTTGGCCTCAAGCACATGGGCATGCGCTGAATTCGACAGCAGGCATACCGAGGCGCCGGTTGTTCGCACGCCGGGCCAATACCATTGACCCGAATGCACGGGCGTCATTGGCACGAAGAAAGACTTCCATGGTCAACCCCTCCCCTGCCAGCGCGGATCGGGGAGCTGCGGAGAAAGAACTTCTCGGGCTTCGAGGCCCTCGTGTCGTTGTCCGTACTCCCGTGCTGTGATCTTTTACGGAGCAGACTCGGGATTGCGCCGAGGGAGGTAACGGCCGCAAGGACCGCGGTGGAGTTGGATGGTGACGCCGCCGAACATCGTCGGGAAGCAGCCAACACCCGGGGTACGGCGCTAGCGACCTGCTGTTTGCATGGGCCACAGCGGCAGCCAGCAGCGTAGCTTGTCAAAGCGGCCGAGCCGCCGGGCGAGAGCATCATCGCAGTTGCAGAAACAGCACCAGCACCAGCAACTGCGTGACGTGGCTGGATCGGTCAGGGCCTGACTGTGCTGTGCCGGCATGCCTCGATGGACGCCATTGCGATCACAGAGCTATGCGCTGCCGCATCGGACGCACATCTTGCAAATCTTTATTGCGCAATAAAAAAAGCCGCCGGCCCTGAGGCCGGCGGCTTTTTGTCTTCTTGCGAAAAGCTGACTGTCGTCAGCCGATCATTAGAAGGAGTGGCGGATACCGACTTGGTAGCCGTTCACGTTGTTGCCCAGGCCGACAGCAGCGCCCGTCAGGCCGTTGGTGCCCGTGGAGCCGTTGCCCAGAACGCGGTTTGCGCCAGCCTTGTTGTCCAGGCGAGCGTACGTGCCGTACACGGCGGTGCGCTTGGACAGGTCATACACGTAACCCACAGCGAACACGCTGGAGTCGTTGTTGCTGTTCTTGTTGTTGATGTTGAAGTACGAAGCCTTGATGGAGCCAGGGCCAAGGGGAGCGGTCAGGCCGACCAGGTACGTGTTGTACTTGGTTTCAACAGCAGCGTTGTCCTTTTCCGAGTGCCAGATCACGATTGGCTTCACGACGCCCAGGTCGTACGAACCGGCCACGGAGTAGCTGGTCACGTCTTGAGCAGCCGTTGCACCGCGCAGCTTGTCAGCAGCCAGGGTCACGCTCAGAGGACCGTTTTCGTAGCCACCGGCCAGGGCCAGGTAGTTGCCAGCCTTGTCGTAGGCAGCGTTGGAAGCGGTTTCGCCGAATGCATAGTGCACCACGCCGAAGAAGCCACCCAGGTTGCTGGGGGTGCGGTAGCTCACGCCGTTGCCGATACGGGTGGGGGAGCCGAGCACGCCGAAGCCGAAGAAGTTGGCGACGCCAACTTGGCCGAACGGATCATAGGAGCTGGGCTTGTCGTAGCCAGCGGTCAGTTCACGACCCAGGCGGACTTCACCGAAGTTGCCCATCAGGCTGACCGTGGAACGGCGCTTGAATTCGAAGCCAGGGCCCGTAGCACCGCCACCAGCGCCGGTGCCGGTGTCGTTCTGGATAGCGCCTTCGAGCCAGAAGCCAGCCTTCAGACCACCACCGAGGTCTTCAACGCCACGGAAACCCAGGCGGCTCGTTGCATTGCCACTGTTGTACACGCCGGTCACGGACGAGTCGCCAGCGATACGGCCCACGCCAGCATCGACGATACCGAACATCGTGACGGAAGATTGAGCCATTGCAGCGCCGGAAGCAGCCAGCACAGCCAGGGCAATCAGGGATTTTTTCATTGCGAGTTACTCCAAGGTTAAACGAGGGCGCCGGTTCGGGGGGCTGGTACGCACAACATGCGCAGTCCGCCAACCCCGGGCCAACCTCCTGGTGGGGAAGTTGCCCTTATTGCAACAGAGGCGGTTCTGTTTCGCAAAGGAATTCCCGCACAATCGCCACGAAACGCCCAATCCGTTGCAGTGCCGCAACAGCCTTCCGATTGTCTCGGAATTGAAATATTGCAATACGGCAATGGACTTCTTGCTATGCTTTTTGCAGCAAACCTGCCGACCCAAACACTGATATTCATTGCCATGGACAAGATCCTGATAGCCGCCGACAACGCATTGCGCACTCTGTTTGCAAAGCCCAGGGCCGCACAGGCCTCACCGGCGAAAGGCATTCCGGAAGGCGATCTTTCCCCTGCCGAGCGGCGCAAGGCCGGAGCGCTGATGCGGGTCAATCACGTTGGCGAAGTCTGTGCGCAGGCACTGTACATGGGCCAGGCGGCAGTGACGCGGGATCCAGCGCTGCGCGCCCATCTGCTGGAAGCCGCTCGCGAAGAAACGGACCACCTGGCATGGACGGCGGAGCGGCTCGAAGCGCTCGGCAGCCGCCCCAGTCTGCTCAATCCGCTGTGGTTCGCCGGGGCGTTCGCCATCGGATGGACGGCCGCCCAGGTGAGCGACCAGGCCAGTCTGGGCTTCGTGGTGGAAACCGAAAACCAGGTGTCCCGGCACCTGCAGGGCCACCTGAAGCACATGCCCCCGCGGGACGCGGCCTCGCTCGCCGTGATCGCCCGGATGCAGGCCGATGAAGAGCGGCACGCCGAAGCCGCACGTGCGGCGGGTGCCGCCAGCCTGCCGCCGCCGGCCCGCGCCGTCATGTCGGCCGCAGCGAAGGTCATGACGACCACGGCCCACTACATATAGAAGAGAGCGGAGCAGGCGAGCAGGGAGAAACCGGCTCTTGCCAGGGCGGCCTGCGCAGGTCGCCGGATCAGCCCTCGACGATGTCGAAGCCGGTGGTGATCTCGGCGGTCTTGCCGAGCATGATGCTTGCCGAGCAGTATTTCTCGTGGCTCATGGCGATGGCGCGCTCCACCGCGGCGGCAGGGATCGCCTTGCCAGTCACCGTGAATTGCATGTGGATCCGCGTGAAGACCTTGGGGTCGGTGTCTGCACGTTCCGAAGTGAGCTTTACGCTGCAGCCCCGGACGTCATGCCGGCCGCGCCGGAGAATCAGCACCACGTCGTAGGCCGTGCAGCCCCCGGTGCCGGCAAGCACGGTTTCCATCGGGCGGGGCGCCAGGTTCTGCCCGCCATTGGCCGGGTTGGCCGCATCCGGCGCGCCATCCATCGCGAGCACGTGGCCGCTGCCGGTTTCTGCGATGAACCCCATGCCGGAGCGGGCCCCGGTGGCGCCGGTCCAGGTGACTGTGCATTCCATGTTGTTTTTTCCCATCAAATAAAAGGCAACAGGATGTTCCCGTTCGCCATCCCCACAATTTTGCTGCATCGCAGCATCGCTTGCGCTACACTTTCAACCATGCGTTGCCCGACAGGGTGAATGGCAAAGGCTCCCAGCCTGGCCCAACGCGCCGATTGTCTCCTCCATCTCCTCAAAGGATGGATTCGGCCCCGGATCTCACGATCCGGGGCCGTTTTTTTTGCCTCCGTGCATGTGCCGCCGTGCTCTGCGGTCGCGGGCCTATGATGGCGGCCCCGCCGCTCCCCTGTGGCGAACGCAGCATTCGAGCGGCCCGGCTCCGCCGCCCGCGCACCCCATGACGAAGACACCCCTGCCCTCCTCCGCCCTCACCCCTGCCGATTACCTGAAAAAGATCCTCACGGCGCGTGTCTACGATGTGGCCGTCGAATCTGCGCTGGAGCCCGCGCGTGCTCTGGGCCGCCGGTTGCACAACACGGTGCTGCTCAAGCGCGAGGACCAGCAACCGGTGTTCAGCTTCAAGCTGCGCGGGGCCTACAACAAGATGGCGCACCTCTCGGCCGAGCAGTTGCAGCGCGGCGTGATCTGCGCGTCGGCGGGCAACCACGCGCAGGGCGTGGCGATGAGCGCCAGGCGGCTGGGCGCACGCGCGGTGGTCGTGATGCCGACGACGACGCCGCAGCTCAAGGTGGACGCCGTGAAGACGCTGGGCGGCGAGGTGGTGCTGCATGGCGACAGCTACTCCGACGCCTACGAGCACGCCGCGCAACTGCAGCGGGCCGAGGGCCTGACCTTCGTGCATCCGTTCGACGATCCGGACGTGATCGCGGGCCAGGGGACCATCGCGATGGAGATCCTGCGCCAGCTGCAGAGCCTGGGCAGCAACCGCCTGGATGCCGTGTTCGTCGCGATCGGCGGCGGCGGCCTGGTGAGCGGCGTGGCCAACTACATCAAGGCCGTGCGGCCGGAGATCCGCATCATCGGCGTGCAGATGAACGATTCCGATGCCATGGCCCAGTCGGTGGCCTCCGGCGGCCGTGTGACGCTGCCGGACGTGGGGCTTTTCTCCGACGGCACGGCCGTGAAGCTCGTGGGCGAGGAAACTTTCCGCGTGGCAAGCGGCCTCGTGGACGAGTTCATCACGGTGGACACCGATGCGGTGTGCGCCGCCATCAAGGACATCTTCGTGGACACGCGCAGCATCGTGGAGCCCGCGGGCGCGCTTGCCGTGGCCGCGATCAAGCAGTACGTGGCAGCGCGCAAGACCCGCGGCGAGACGTATGCCGCCATCCTCTGCGGCGCCAACATGAACTTCGACCGGCTGCGCTTCGTGGCCGAGCGCGCGGAGGTGGGCGAGGAGCGCGAGGCCCTGCTGGCCGTCACCATCCCCGAAGAGCGCGGCAGCTTCCGCCGCTTCTGCGAGGTGGTGGGCCAGTTGCCGGGCGGTCCGCGCAACGTGACCGAGTTCAACTACCGCATCAGCGATGCCGCGCAGGCGCATGTGTTCGTGGGCCTGACGACGCACGGCAAGGGCGAGTCGGAGAAGATCGCGCGCAATTTCCAGCGCCAGGGCTTCGAGGCGCTGGACCTCACGCACGACGAACTGGCCAAGGAGCACCTGCGCCACCTCGTGGGCGGCCGGTCGGGCCTGGCGCAGGACGAGCGGCTGCTGCGCTTCGTCTTCCCGGAGCGCCCGGGTGCGCTCTTCAAGTTCCTGAGCCTGATGCAGCCGAGCTGGAACATCAGCCTCTTCCACTACCGCAACCAGGGCGCCGACTACGGCCGCATCCTCGTGGGCATGCAGGTGCCGGCCGGCGACGCCGCCGCGTTCAGCGCCTTCCTGGAAACGCTGGGCTATCCGTACGTGGAGGAAACGCAGAACCCGGCCTACCGGCTGTTCCTCCAGGCACCCGGAAACAAGGCTTGAAACCTTTTCGCCCTCATGCCGCCGGATTCATTGAATAGTTTGCTACATATTTAATAGCAAATGCAGGGTGTCCGCCATTTTCTGCTCGCGGTGCAGTTCTTCACGCGGATTCCCGTCACGGGCCGCTGCGCCGCGTGGGTGGGCTACAGCCCGGCGATGCTGCGCGCCAGCGCGGCGCATTTTCCCGGGGTCGGCTGGCTGGTGGCAGCGGTGGCGGCGGCCGTGTACGCGGCGCTGCAGGTCACGCTCGGGGCCCAGCCGTACGCGGTGCTGGTGTGTGCCGCGTTGAGCACGGCCGCCACGGTGCTGGCGACGGGGGGCTTCCACGAAGACGGGCTGGCCGATGTCGCCGACGGCCTGGGCGGCAGCGCGCAGCGCGAGCGGGCGCTGGAGATCATGAAGGACTCGCGCGTGGGCGCGTTCGGCGCCATAGCGCTGGTGCTGGCGCTGGCCGGAAAGCTGTCGCTGCTGGCACTGCTGGGCAGCCGCGGGCTGGGCACCGCGCTGTGCGCCATCGCCGGGGCGCACGTGGTTTCGCGCTTCTGGCCGCTGCTGCTGGTCCGCACGCTCGGCCACGTGGGCGACTCCGCCACCTCGAAAAGCAAGCCGCTGGCCGACCGGATCTCCGGCGCGGCGCTGGCGGTGGCCGCCGGCTGGTCGGTGCCGGCGGTGGCCCTCGTGGGCGGGCTGCAGGGCGCCGCCGTGGCCGGGCTGGCGCTGTGCGCGAGCGCGGTGGCGGCAGGGGTGATGCGCGCCTGGTTCGCGCGGCGCCTGCAGGGGTTCACGGGCGACTGCCTGGGCGCCACCCAGCAGGTGTGCGAGATCGCGTTCTACCTCGGCATGGCCATGGCGCTGGGCGGGCCCGCGTGACCGGGCGCCCCGCCCGCCTCTGGCTGGCGCGGCATGCGGCGCCGGTCGTGGCGCCAGGGCTCTGCTACGGGTCGCTCGACGTGCCGGCCGACGCGCAGGCGACGGCCGATGCCGCCTGCCGGCTGGCCGATGCGCTGCCCCGTGCGCCGCTGGCCGTCAGCCATTCGCCGCTGCAGCGCTGTGCGCAACTGGCGCAGGCGCTGCAGGCAGCCAGGCCGGACCTCGATCCCCGGCCCGACGCGCGGCTGGCGGAGATGGATTTCGGCCGCTGGGAAGGCCTGCCCTGGAGCCGCATCGACCGGTCCGCCATCGACGCGTGGACGGCCGATTTCCATGGGCATGCGCCCGGCGGCGGGGAGAGCCTGGCGCAGATGATGGGCCGGGTGGATGCGGCGCTGTCCGAGGTGCTGCACGGCCCCGGCGGGAGCACGGGGCCTGCAACAACCGAGGTGCTGTGGATCACGCACGCCGGCGTGGCGCGCTGCGTGCGTTGGCGCCTGGCGCACCCCGGGCGGTTGCCGCGCGCCGACGAGTGGCCGGCCACGGCGCCCGGCCTGGGCGAATGGGACTGCATCGATCTGCCCTGGCGGGCCGGGAGCTGAGGCGGCCTCCTGCCGCAGGGGAATGGCAAAAAGCGGCGCCCCCACCCCATCCCTGCGGTCTCCGAACCCTGCGGAAACCGCCTCTTTCACCAGTGGTTACACCGGTTGCTCAGCGTCCTTTTTCAGGCACTTCCAGGGTGACGGTGGTCTCTCCGGTGGCCGAGGGACCCAGCCGCACCTGCCGGCGGCCGAGGGCCTGGACGACGAGCCCCTCGGCCACGGTGGCACCCAGGCGGAAGGGGCGTGCGGGCTGGTTGTCCACGGCGATGAGGGCCGCGCCGCCCCCGCTGGCCGTGCCCGCCAGCACGCCCTGCAGGGCGTAGCGGCTGGGTTCGCGCGCGGCCGGCGCGCTGGGTGCCGCCGGGCCGGCGCCGAGCAGGCGGGCCAGCGCCAGGGCATCGGGCTGGGGCGGCGCGGGCGCCGCCACGGGGGCCGCAATGGGCGCGGGCCGCACCGCCAGTTTCAGGCCCCAGTAAACCACGCTGGCGCCTGCGAGCACCCACAGCGCGAGCGTGCCCAGCCGAACGCCCCAGGGGCCGTATGTGTTTGTCACCATGGCGCGATTATCATTGACCGGATATGTCCCCCACCCCCCCGAAGACCGCGATCTCCCGCAACGCAGCCGCCCTTGCACGGCGCGCACGGAACGCCCGCCGCCGGATCGCACGCGGCTTCACGCTGATCGAACTGATGGTGGTGCTCGTCATCATCGGCGTGCTGGCCGCGCTGATCGTGCCCAACGTGATCGACCGTGCCGACGAGGCGCGCGTCACGGCGGCACGCACCGACATCACCAACATCGTCCAGGCGCTGAAGCTCTACCGCCTGGACAACCAGCGCTACCCCACCGCCGAGCAGGGCCTGCAGGCCCTCATCGCCCGGCCCGGCAGCGGCCCCGCGCCGGGCAACTGGCGCCCCTACCTCGAGAAGCTGCCCAACGATCCCTGGGGCCGGCCCTACCAGTACCTGAGCCCCGGCATCAAGGGCGAGGTGGACGTGATGTCCTTCGGTGCCGACGGACAGTCGGGCGGCGAGGGCAAGGATGCCGACATCGGAAGCTGGCAGTAAGCCCGCCGGCCCGCGGATGCGGGCCCCGCGGGGCTTCACGCTGCTGGAGCTGCTCGTGGTGATCGCCCTGATCGCGATCGCCACCGCGGGCGTCGGCTTCGCCCTGCGGGACGATGGCCAGGCCACCCTGCAGCGCGAAGGCGAGCGCCTGGCCGCCCTGCTGGAAGCCGGCCGCGCGCAGTCGCGCGCCTCGGGTGCGCCGGTGCGCTGGCGCGCGGCCGGGGGCGCCTTCCGCTTCGAAGGGCTGGGCGGCAATCCGGAACCGGGCCGCTGGCTCGATCCATCCACCTACGTGGTCGGCCCGGCGCTGCTGCAGCTCGGCCCGGAGCCCGTGATCCCGCCGCAGCAGGTGGTGATCGCCAGCCAGGCCCATCCAGGGCGCGCCGTGCGCGTGGCGACCGACGGGCTGCGGCCTTTCGTGGCAGAGGCCCTGCCATGACCCCTCTCCCGACGCCCCGCCGCCTGCGCAGGCACGCGGGCTTCACGTTGGTCGAGATCCTCGTGGCGCTGGCCATCGTGGCCATCGCGCTGGCGGCCGGCACGCAGGCCGTCTCCGCGCTGGCGCGCAGCACCGCCCGGCAGGGCGACGTGATGCTGGCCCATGTGTGCGCCGAGAACGAACTGGTGAAAGTGCGGCTGTCGCGCCAGATGCCCTCCATCGGCGACAGCACGGTGCCTTGCGAGCAGGCCGGGCAGCGCTTCGACGTGGCGGTGGCCGTGCGGCCCACGCCCAATCCACAGTTCCGCCGGGTCGATGCGCAGGTCTTCGATGCCACGGGGCCGGTGCTGCGGCTCTCCACCATCGTGGGGAGGTACTGATGTCCTCCCTGAGTCGCCTTCGGCGCCTTCCCCCCGAGGGGGACGACGCCAGTGGCCGGGCCAAGCCCGTTCCACGGCGTCTGCTGGCATGGCCTGCTCCGCGGCCTTCGGACCGGAGACGCAGCGCCGGTTCCAGGCGTTGCGGATCGGGCGTGGCAACCTCGTTCCCCGGACACCCGGCAATGCATGTCGTCCGGGCGCCGGCTGCGCGCCGGGCCGCGGGCTTCACCCTCGTGGAGCTGCTGGTCGCGATCGCGATCATGTCGCTGCTCGCCCTCATGAGCTGGCGCGGGCTGGACGGCATGGTGCGTGCGCAGGAGCAGACCCGCGCGCGTGCGGACGAGTTGCTGGTGCTGCAGGCGGCGCTGTCGCAGTGGACGGCCGACCTCGATGCGCTGCAGGCCATCGACCAGACCGAGCCCATCGACTGGGACGGCCAGGTGCTGCGCCTCACGCGCCGCGGAACGGCCACGCCGGACGAAGGCGCCTTCGTCGTGGCCTGGGCGCGGCGCGCCGTGAACGGTACCGACCAGTGGCTGCGCTGGCAGTCGCCGCCGCTGCGCACGCGCGGCGAATGGACCACCGCCTGGCAGCGCGCCGCGCTCTGGGCGCGCTCGGGCGGCGCCGGCAGCGCGGGCACGGAGCGCGGCGAAACCGTGCTCCTGCCGCTGGAGGGCTGGAACCTCTTCTACTACCGCGACGGCGCCTGGTACAACGGCCTGTCCAGCAGCGCCACGGCGTCCGCGGCGCAGGGCATCGGGCCCACGGCGCCGACCAACATCCCCGACGGCGTTCGCCTGCAGATCGTGCTGCCCCCGGGCCGCGCGCTGGCCGGCACCATCACCCGCGACTGGGTCAATCCCACCAACGGAGGGGGCAAGTCGTGAGGCGGCGGACCCATGCCGCTTCGCGCAGCCGCCCGCTGCGCGCGCGCGGGGCCGCGCTGCTGGCCGCCATGCTGACCGTCACGCTCGTGGCCACGTTCGCGGCGGCGGCCATGTGGCAGCAGTGGCGCGCCATCGAGGTGGAGACCTCGGAGCGCGCGCGCGTGCAATCCGCATGGCTGCTGATGGGCGCGCTCGACTGGTCGCGCCTCATCCTGCGCGAGGACCTCTTCGCGCGCGGCGGCGACGGCACCGACCACCTGGCCGAGCCCTGGGCCGTGCCGCTAGAAGAGGCGCGCCTGTCCACCTTCCTGGCCGCAGGCCCCGAAGGCACCACCGAGCCGGATGCGAGCACCGACACGGCCAACGCCTTTCTCTCGGGGCAGATCACCGATCTGCAGTCGCGCCTCAACGTCTTCAACCTGATCGAGGGCGGCGCGGTGTCGGCCACCGCATTGCGCCAGTTCACCCGGCTCTTCGAATCCCTGGGCCTGCCGCAGCAGGAGCTGTCGCAACTGGCGACCGGGCTGCAGAAGGCGCTGGCGAACAGCACCGCCGCGGGAACGGCGGGAACGGCAGGCACCACGGCCTCCAGCGGGGCATCGGCCTCGGAGGCTTCGGGAACGGATCTCTCCAGCGTGCCGCTCATGCCACGCAGCTTCACGCAGCTCACCTGGATGGGGCTGTCGCCCGCCACCGTCGCGGCGCTGGAGCCCTACGCCACGCTGCTGCCGCGGCGCACGGCCGTCAACCTCAACACCGCCAGCGCGCAGGTGCTGCGCGCGAGCATCGACGGCCTGGACATGGCGGGCGCGCAGCGGCTCGTGCAGTCCCGCGAATCGAGCCACTTCAAGACGACCGCCGATGCCAGCCGCCAGTTGGGCGGTTCGGTGCAGATCGCGGCCGAGACCCATTCGGTCATGTCCACCTATTACGAAGTGCGCGGCCGGCTGCGCCTGGGCGACACCGTGGTGGAAGAGCGCTCGCTGGTCTACAAGGCCGGCAGCACCGCGCGCACGCTGTGGCGCGAGCGCGGCGCCTTCGTGAGGAGCCCGGCCGCCCCCCGCTGACCGCCGCCGGAGCCGACGGCTCCGGTCACGCAAGGCCCCTAAAATGGCCCGCGAATTCCATCCATGAGCACCCTCATCCTTTTCCTGCCCCAGGGCAGCGCCCCCGGGCCGGCCACCGAGTACAGCTACGCGCTGACCGTGGACGGCCACACCGCCACACGCCATGCCAGCGCACCCGCGCCGCTGCTGCCCGACCCGGGCCGCGCGGGAGAGGTGGTGGCCGTCGTGCCCGTCCGGGCGCTGTCGTGGCAGCGCCTGACCCTGCCGCAGGGCGCCGCGGCCCAGCCCGGGCGGCTGCGCGCGGTGCTGGAAGGCCTGCTGGAAGAGCGGCTGCTGGACGATCCCGCGCAACTGCATTTCGCGCTGGAGCCCGGCGCCCGGCCCGGTGCGCCCGCCTGGGTGGCCGTGTGCGACAGGGCCTGGCTGCGCACGGCCCTGCAGGCGCTGGAGGCCGCGGGCCGCCCCGTGCAGCGCGTGGTGCCCGAGTTCGCGCCCGGCGCCACGGCGGGCGGCGCCCCCGAATACTTCGCCATCGGAACCCCCGAGGACCCTTTCCTGGTCGCCACCGGACAGGGTCCGGACGATGCGCTGGCGATGCTCCCGCTCTCGCCCGCCACGCTGCAGCTCGCCGGTGCGCTGGGAACGGCCGCCGATGCGGCGTCGGGCGAAGCCCCCCCGCCCGTGCGCACGGAGCCGGCCGTGGCGGCCCTCACCGAGCGGATGCTGAACCGGCCCACGGTGCTGCACACGGCCGCGCAGCGCGCCCTGGCCGCGGCCCGCGGCTCCTGGGACCTGGCGCAGTTCGAATTCGCAAGCAACCGCCGCACGCGCACGATGCGCAGGGCCACTTCGTCGCTGGGCGCCTTCGCGCGCGCTCCGCAGTGGCGGGCTGCCCGCTGGGCACTGGGCGTGTGCGTGGCCACGCAGCTCGTGGGGCTGAACGCCTGGGCCTGGCAGGAGCGGCAGGCGCTGGCGGCCAAGCAGGCCGGCGTGCGCAACGCGCTCACGCAGACCTTTCCGCAGGTGCAGGTGGTGGTCGACGCACCGGTGCAGATGGAACGCGAGGTGGCGCGGCTGCGCCAGGAAGCGGGCGGCGTCTCCGCCCGCGACCTCGAACCGCTGCTCGCGGCCGCGGGCGGTGCGCTGCCCGGCGGACGCCTGCCCACCGCCATCGAATACGCCGCCGGTGAACTGCGCCTGCGCGGCATCGAACTGCAACCCGCCGAACTCTCGGCCGCCAACGAGCGGCTGGCCGCGACCGGCTACCGCGCCCAGGTGCGCGACGGCGCCGTGCTGCTGCGCGAAGGAGACCGGCCATGAAGCCATCGCTGCGCCCCGCGCCCGCCCCCGCGGGCCACGACGCGCCCGGCCGCGCGGCCGTGCTGCGCGCCCGCTGGAAGGCGCTCGCGCCGCGCGAGCAATCGCTGGTGCTGGCCGCCGCCGCGCTGGTCGCGGTGGCACTGCTCTGGTGGGTGATGCTGGCACCCGCCGTGCGCACACTGCGCGAGGCGCCGCAGCAGCATGCCGCGCTCGACGCGCAGTTGCAGCGCATGCAGGCCCTGCAGGCCGAGGCCCTGCAACTGCAGGCCGCCCCCGCAGCCCCGGCCGGCGACGCATCGCAGGCCCTGCGCACGTCGCTCGGGCAGCGTCTGGGCAACCAGGCGCAGATCGCGATCCTGGGCGACCGCGCCACGGTCACGCTCAAGGCGGCGCCCGCCGACGCCGTGGCCGACTGGCTGGCCCAGGCCCGCAGCAATGCGCGCACGGTGCCGGTCGAAGCGCGGCTGGTGCGCAGCACGGCCGCCGCCGCACCGGCCGGCCCCGCCGTGATGGGCCCCACTTCCCCGGCGCGAGTCGCTGCGGCCACCGCCCCGCGCGCTGCGCCCGCAGCGCCCGACGACGCCATGCCGCGCTGGAACGGCACGCTGGTGCTGACGCTGCCCGCACGGTAGGCGCCGCCGCAGCAACCGCCCATCCCGCCCTCTTCTTCTCTCTCTTTCTCCATCGCCGAACACCGTGCCACGTTCTTCCCGCAGCCTCCGCTCTTCCGCGCCGCGCCCCCCGCGCTCTCCGCGCGGCTGGGCCATCGCCGGGTGCCTGCTGGGTGCCCTGCCCGCCGTGCTGTTCTTCGCACCGGCCCAATGGCTGGCCGCGGGCGTGGAGCGCGCCAGCCAGGGCCAGGTGCGGCTGGCACAGGCGCGCGGCACGGTCTGGACCGGATCGGCCCAGCTGATGCTGGCGGGCGGCAGCGGCAGTGCCGACCAGGCCGCCCTGCCCGGGCGGCTGCACTGGCAGTTGCGCCCCGCCTGGAAAGGCCTGCGCGCGCAGGTGACCGCCGACTGCTGCACGGCCCAGCCCCTCGCGGCCCGCATCGAGCCGCGCTGGGGCGGCGCGCACGTGGCCATCGCCGACGGACAGAGCCAATGGCCCGCCGCCGTGCTGTCGGGCCTCGGCACCCCCTTCAACACCCTGCAGCCGCAGGGGCAGCTCGCACTGCGCACGCAGGGCCTAACGCTGGACAGCGCGGCCGGGCGCGTGGTGATCGCGGGCCAGGCGCAACTGGATGCGCTCGGCATGTCCTCGCGCCTGTCCACGCTGCGCCCCATGGGCAGCTACCGGCTGAACCTGCAGGGGGGCGAGGTCACGACGCTCACCCTCTCCACGCTCGACGGCGCGCTGCGCCTCACCGGCAGCGGCCGCTGGATCGGCCAGCGCCTGCGTTTCGAGGGCGAAGCCACGGCCGCCCCGGAACGCGAGGGAGCGCTGGCCAACCTTCTCAACATCATCGGACGGCGCACGGGCGCACGGTCCCTCATCACCGTGGGTTGAACCCTATGACTTCCTTGACTTCGCAGCCTCTGCGGTTTGCTCTTAAATCAATAGCACTCGGGGCAATGATTGCGGCGGCATGCGGCCCATTGCATGCCCAGACCGGCGGCAGCAACGCCAGCGTGCGGCCCGGAGAGCCCGTGACGCTGAACTTCGCCGGCGCCGAGATCGAAGCCGTGGCCCGCACCATGGCCACCATCACCGGCCGCAACGTGGTGGTGGACCCGCGCGTGAAGGGCCAGCTCACGCTGGTCACCGAGCGGCCGGTGCCGCCGGCCGCGGCGTTCCAGCAGTTCCTCGCGGCACTGCGCCTGCAAGGCTTCACCGTGGTCGAAGCGGCGGGCCTGTACAAGGTCGTGCCCGAGGCGGATGCCAAGCTGCAGGCCGGCACGGTGAGCGTCACGCAGGGCGACTCGGGCCGCGCACCGGGCGGCGGGCAGATCGTCACGCAGATCTTCAAGCTCAACTTCGAGAACGCAGCGAACCTCGTGCCGGTGCTGCGCCCGCTCATCAGCCCCAACAACACGATCAACGTGAACCCCGGCAACAACTCGCTCGTGGTCACCGATTACGCCGACAACCTGCAGCGCATCGCACGCATCGTGGCCGCGATGGACGTCTCCAACGCGAGCGACGTGGAGGTGATCCCCCTGCGCAACGCGGTGGCGAGCGAACTCGCGCCGCTGGTGGCGCGGCTCGTGGAAGGCACGGGCAGCGCCGGCGGCACGGGCGCCACGCCCACGGGCACGGCCGGCGCCACGCCGGGCCAGAGCGACACCGCCTACCGCACCACGCTGCTGCCCGAGCCGCGCAGCAATTCGCTGATCGTGCGGGCCGCCAATCCGGCGCGCCTGTCGCTCGTGCGCACGCTGGTGGCCAAGCTCGACCAGGCCCCGGCGGCCGGCAGCGCGGCCGCCACCGGCAACATCCACGTCGTGTACCTGCGCAACGCCGATGCGACCAAGCTCGCGACGACGCTGCGCGCGGCACTGTCGGCCTCCATGGGCAGCGGATCGTCCGGGTCCGGCACGCCTTCCGGCAGCAGCGCCGGCGGCCTCAGCTCCGCCGGCCTGTCGGGCACGGGCCTCACGCAGACCAGCACCAGCAGCGGCATGGGTGGCAGCGGCATGGGCAGCAGCAGCGGCAGCAGCGCGGGCGGGCTGGGCGGCAGCTCGGGCAGCCTCAACTCCGCCAACAGCAACCAGCCATCCACCGGCGGCCAGATCCAGGCCGACCCGTCCACCAACTCGCTCATCATTTCGGCGCCCGAGCCGCAGTTCCGGCAACTGCGCGCCGTGATCGACCAGCTCGACGGCCGGCGCGCGCAGGTGCTGGTGGAGAGCCTGATCGTCGAGGTGGCCGCCAACAAGGTGGCGGACTTCGGCATCCAGTGGCAGGGGGTGATGGGCAACTACGGCAGCGGCACGGTCGGCATCGTGGGCACCAACTCCACGGCCGCAGGCGGCGCGAACATCCTCAACCTCGCGCTGGCGGCGGCCAGCGGCAGCGTGAGCAGCGTCACCTCGGCGCTGTCCAGCAGCGGCACGCGCCCGGGCAACGGCCTCAACGTCGCCATCGCGCCGCGCATCAACGGCAACTACTACCTGGGCGCGCTCGCCAACTTCCTGGAGAACACCGGCGACGCCAACGTGCTGTCCACGCCCAACCTGATGACGCTGGACAACGAGGAAGCGCGGATCATCATCGGCAACAACGTGCCCTTCGTCACCGGCTCCTACGCCAACAGCACCGGCAGCAGCACGGTGAACCCGTTCACGACCGTGGAGCGCAAGGACGTGGGCCTGATGCTGCGCGTGCGCCCGCAGATCAACGAGAACGGCACCGTGAAGCTCACGCTCTACCAGGAGGTGTCGCAGGTCGATGCGTCCACCCTGTCGTCGGCCAACGGCCCGACGACCAGCGTGCGCTCCATCGAGTCCACGGTGCTCGTGAACGACGGCAGCGTGATCGTGCTCGGCGGCCTGCTGGAGGACCGCTATTCGCTGGGCCAGGACAAGGTGCCCGTGATGGGCGACCTGCCGCTGGTCGGCGGCCTCTTCCGCAACGAGAGCCGCTCGCGCCGCAAGACCAACCTGATGGTGTTCCTGCGCCCCGTGGTGATCCGCGACGCCGCCACCAGCGACGCGCTCATGCTGGACCGCTACGAGGCCATCCGTGCGCTGCAGCAGAACATCCAGCCCGCGCCCAGCACGGTGATGCGCGCGGTGTCGGAAGCGCCCGTGCTGCCGCCGATGGCGCCGCAGCCGACCGCCCCGAACGGGGCGCCCGCGCCTGTGCCCGCGCAGGCCCCGGTGCCCAGCCCGGCTCCCGCACCGATGCGCCTCGCCCCGCCCGCGCCGCTGGTGCCGCTCATGCCGCCGCGCTCCGTGAACGTTCCCACGCCCGCGGAGTACACCGCGCCCGCGGAAAAGCTCGGCACGCAGTAACCCCCGCTTCCCCATTCCCGCCCCACCGCCCCACCGCCCATGCGCCACCCGCTTCCCTACGCCTTCGCGCGCAGTGCCCAGCTGCTGCTGGAGGACGACGGCCACTCCTGCGTGCTCTGGCACGGCCCCGCGCCGGATGCCGGGGCGGTCTCCGAGATCATGCGCAAGCACACGGTGCAGCAGCTCATGCCGCTCGACGCCCATGCCATGGCGCAGCGCATCAGCGCGGCCTACTCGCAGGGCGAATCGAGCGCAGCCACGGTGGTGAGCGAGGTCGAATCCGATGCGGACCTCTCGCGCATGATGCAGGAGCTGCCGGCCGTGGAAGACCTGCTGGAATCGGCCGGCGACGCGCCCATCATCCGCATGCTCAACGCGCTGCTCACGCAGGCCGCGCGCGACGGCGCGAGCGACATCCACATCGAGCCCTACGAGCGGCATTCGAGCGTGCGCTTCCGCGTGGACGGCACGCTGCGCGAGGTGGTGCAGCCCAACCGCGCGCTGCACGCGGCACTGATCTCGCGCCTGAAGATCATGGCCGATCTGGACATCTCCGAGAAGCGCCTGCCGCAGGACGGCCGCATCAGCCTGCGCCTGGGCACGCGCGCCATCGACGTGCGCGTCTCCACCCTGCCCAGCGCCCACGGCGAACGCGCCGTGCTGCGCCTGCTGGACAAGAGCGGCAACAAGCTGAGCCTGGAAGCGGTGGGCATGCAGGGCGACACGCTGCGCCGCTTCGACGGGCTGATCCACCAGCCGCACGGCATCGTGCTCGTCACCGGCCCCACGGGCTCGGGCAAGACCACGACGCTGTACGCCGCGCTCGGCCGGCTCGATGCCAGCAGCGGCAACATCATGACGGTGGAAGACCCGATCGAATACGAGCTTCCGGGCGTGGGCCAGACGCAGGTCAACAGCAAGATCGACCTCACCTTCGCCAAGGCCCTGCGCGCCATCCTGCGCCAGGACCCGGACGTGATCATGATCGGCGAGATCCGCGACTTCGAAACCGCGCAGATCGCCATCCAGGCCTCGCTCACGGGCCACCTGGTGCTCGCCACGCTGCACACCAACGACGCGGCCAGCGCCGTCACGCGGCTCACCGACATGGGCGTGGAGCCGTTCCTGCTCTCCAGCTCGCTGCTGGGCGTGCTCGCGCAGCGGCTCGTGCGCAAGCTCGACCCGTCGGACGCGAGCGGCTACCGCGGCCGGACGGGCGTGTTCGAGCTGCTGGTGGTGGACGACACGCTGCGCGCGCAGATCCACGGCCAGGCCGCGGAGGCCGACCTGCGCGCCACGGCGATCGCGGGCGGCATGGCGCTCATGCGCGAGGACGGCGAGCGCCTGGTGCGCGCGGGCGTCACCAGCCCCGAGGAAGTGCTGCGCGTCACGCGCGAGTGATCCGCACGCACGCTGCTGCTGCTGCGGCGGCGGCGGCGGTAGGTTTCTGCCGGGTTCAGGCGCTCGACAGCAGTTCGAGCACCGTCTCCGGCGGCCGGCACAAGCGCGCGCCGAGCGGCGTGGCCACGATGGGCCGGTTCATCAGTTCTGGATGCCGGGCCACCTGCGCGATGAGCGCCGCATCGCCGATGGCTTCGTCGTCCAGGCCCAGCGCCTGGTAGGCGGCCTCCTTGGTGCGCAGCAGCGCACGCACCGGCCCGCCCACCGCGGCGAACAGGCCACGCAGCGCGGCTTCGTCCAGCGGCTGGGCAAGGTAATCCACGATGTGCGGCTCGATGCCGCGCTCGCGCAGCAGGGCCAGGGCGCCGCGTGAATTGCTGCAGCGGGCGTTGTGGTAGATCGTGATGTCGTCGCGGGGTGTCGGGGTCGTCATGCCGCGAGTGTAGGAGCGCGGCAGGCCGGTCAGCGCGGGCCGGAGGCGCGCAGCGTGCGGCTCAGCAGGATCACCGGCACCAGGCCCACGGCCACCAGTGCGAGCGAAGGCAGGGCCGCCTCGCCCAGGCGCTCGTCACGTGCCAGCTGGTAGGCCACGACGGCCAGGGTGTCGCTGTTGAAGGGGCGCAGCACCATCGTGGCCGGCAGCTCTTTCATCACGTCCACGAACACCAGCAGCGCCGCCGCCGCCGTGGACCGGCGCAACAGCGGCCAGTGCACCCGCGCCAGCAGCCCCGCGCTGCCCGTGCCCAACATGCGCGCGGAATCGTCCAGGCTGGCAGGGATGCGCGCATAGCCGCTCTGCACCGACTGCAGCGCCACGGCGCAAAAGCGCACCAGGTAGGCCCACACGATGCCCACCGCCGTGGCGGTGATGATCGCCGGCACGCCCCAGTCCGGCGCCACGGCCTGCAGCCAGCCCACGGGCAGCAGCAGGCCCACGACGATCACCGCGCCGGGCACCGCGTAGCCCACGCTGGCCAGCTGCACCACGCCGCGCGTGAGCCGCCCCGCGCGCCGCCGCACGGCGAACGCCAGCGCCATCGCCACACCCACCGCCAGCACCGCCGTGATCGCCCCCAGCCGCACGCTGTGGCCCGCCCATTCCACGAAGCGGCCCCACGGCAGCACGGACCAGTCCGCCGCCAGCGGCCGCAGCATGAAGGCCACGGGCGCGAAGAAGCCCATCGCCACCGGCACGGCGCAAACGCCCCAGGCCACCGCACAGCGCCAGCCCATGAGCCGCTGCGGCTGCGCTTCGGCCGAGCCGGCGCGGCCCACGCCGCTGGTGGCAAAGCGCATGCGCCGCTGCGCACGCTGCTCCAACTGCAGCAGCACGACCACCAGCACCAGCAGGATGGTGGCGAGCTGCGCGGCGGCCAGGCGGTTGTCCATCGACAGCCAGGCCTTGTAGATGCCCGTGGTGAAGGTCTGGATGCCGAAATAGCTGGCCACGCCGAAATCGGCCAGCGTCTCCATCAGCACCAGCGCCACGCCCGCCGCCACCGCGGGCCGCGCCAGCGGCAGTGCCACGGTGCGCACGCGGCGCGCGAGCGGCGCCCCCAGCAGGCGCGCGGCCTCCATGAGGTGCGCGGCGCGCTCGCCCAGCGCCGTGCGCGCCAGCAGGTACACATACGGGTAGAGCGAGAAGATGAACACCCACACCGCGCCGCCCAGGCTGCGCACCTCGGGCAGCAGGCGCCCTTCCAGCCCGTAGCTGGCGCGCAGCCAGACCTGCAGCGGGCCGCTGAACTGCAGGAAATCGGTGTACGCGTACGCCGTGACGTAGGCCGGCATGGCGAGCGGGAGCAGCAGCAGCCATTCGAGTGTGCGCCGCCCCCGGAAATCGAACAGCGTCACCGCCGCCGCCGTGGCCGTGCCCACCAGGGCCGCGCCCGCGCCCACGGCCACGGCCAGCCACACCGTGGTGGCGAAATAGCCGGGCAGCACCGTGGCCGCCATCTCGCGCAGGATGCCCGTGGCTTCCTCACCGCCATGCCCCCACGGAAGCCACGACGCCAGCACGGCCAGCACGGGCAGGGTCAGCGCGAACGCCAGCAGCAGGAGGGGAATGGAGCGCAGGGCGGAGAGAAGACGCAAAACGGAAGGAGGGGCAAGGAGACGGAAGGACAGAAGCGGAACGACGGAATCGGCCAGGAGCGGTGCGGCGGAAGCCACCCGCCACGAAGCCGCGCCGGCCGCTCTGGATGCAAATGCGAATTCTACGCATTGCCCCCTTCTAGAATCCACGCATGTTCCTCGAAGTCAACCAACTGGAAGTGCGCTACCCCGGCCGCGCGCAGGCTGCCGTGCGCGGCGTCACGCTGGGCCTGGCGGCCGGCGAGATCGGCGTGCTGATCGGCCCCTCGGGCTGCGGCAAGACCACGCTGCTGCGCGCCGTGGCCGGCCTGGAGCCCGTCACCTCCGGCGAGATCCGGCTGGCCGCCGAACGCGTGGGCGGCGCAGTGCACAGCATGCCGCCCGAGCGCCGGCGCATCGGCATGGTGTTCCAGGATTACGCCCTGTTCCCGCACCTCTCGGTGGGCAGGAACGTGGCCTTCGGCATCCACCGGATCTCCCGCGCCGAGCAGGCGGCGCGCGTGGACGAAGTGCTGCGCCTCGTGGGCCTCGAAGGCAGCGCGGCGCGCTATCCGCACGAACTCTCGGGCGGGCAGCAGCAGCGCGTGGCCCTGGCGCGCGCCCTGGCGCCGCGCCCGCAGCTCATGCTGCTGGACGAGCCCTTCTCCAACCTCGACGTGGACCTGCGCGAACGGCTGGCGCACGAGGTGCGCGGCATCCTCAAGGCCGCGGGCGCCACAGCGCTGTTCGTCACCCATGACCAGCTCGAAGCGTTCGCCATCGGCGACCGCATCGGCGTGATGGAGAGCGGAACGCTCCACCAGTGGGACGATGCCTATGCGCTCTACCACCGCCCTGCGACGCGTTTCGTGGCCGACTTCATCGGCCACGGCGTCTTTGCGCCCGCCACGCTGGAGCAGCGCGGCGACGAAGTGCTGGTCCGCACCCCGCTGGGCGACTTCGGCGACGCGGCCGAGTGCCCCCTGCCGGCCAGCTACCCCGGTGGCGAATGCGATGTGCTGCTGCGCGCCGACGATGTCGTGCACGACGATGCCTCGCCCGTGCAGGCACGCATCCTCCGCAAGGCCTTCCGGGGGTCCGAATTCCTCTACACGCTGCAGCTGGCGGACGGCCTCACGGTGATGGCGCATGTGCCGAGCCACCACGACCATGCGGTGGGCGACTGGATCGGCATCCGGCCCGAGGTGGACCACGTGGTGGCGTTCCCGCGGGCCTGAAGCAGCAGGAACGCAAAGCGGGGACGGGAACGCGAGGCGGGCTCAGCCTTGCCGCAATCCGTCCACGGCCTGGCGCAGATCCTCTGCCCAGACACGCCGGTCGCGCCCCGCCGCATGCTGGGGCGCGCCATAGTGCACGACGGCCGTGATGGCATCGGAGCGCAGCACGCGCCAGAGCGAACCCACCAGCGTGTCGTCGCCCACGTAGAGCACCGCCGCACTGGGCCGGCCGGTGGCACGGTCGATGAAGCGCAGGCCCACGGGCTGCACGGGTGCGTCGGCCAGCACCGCCGCCTGCAGCAGGTTGGCGTGGAACGGCAGCAGCGCCGTGCCGTCGCCGGTGGTGCCTTCGGGGAACACGCCCAGCACTTCCCGGCGCTGCAGCGCTTCCTGCATCAGGCGCACGATGCGCATGGCATCGCGCCGCGTGTTGCGTTCGATGTAGAGCGTGCCCGCTGCCGTGGCCAGCCGCCCGATCACGGGCCAGCGCTGCACGTCCGACTTGGAGATGAACCGGCAGTGCCGCGCCGCGTGCATCACGGAGATGTCGAGCCAGGACAGGTGGTTGGCCACCAGCACCACCGGCCCGCCGGCAGGGGGCGTGCCGCGGATTTCCAGCGCGATGCCGGCATGCGCCAGCAGGGCACGCGACCACGCCTGCACGCGCGCATGCTGCTGGTCGGGCGAGAGCCGGGGAAAGCGCAGCAGCACCGTGGCCAGTCCGGCCAGGATGTGGGCGATGAGCCGCAGCAGGCGCGCCACGGCACGCAGGGAACGCAGCATGCGCCGGGGTCAGCCCTGCTCGAACGCGACGACGCCGCCGACCAGCGTGCAGCGCACGCGCCCCGGCAGTTCGTAGCCGGAGAACGGCGTATGGCGCCCCTGGCTGCGCAGCGCTTCGGGCGCCACGGTCCATGCGGCCTCGGGATCGAACACGCACAGGTCGGCCACGCCACCCTCCGCGATACGGCCGGCGCTGGCCGCGAGCGTGCCGAGCGCGGAACCCAGCACGCGGGCCGGCTCGGCCGTGACGGTGGCGAAGGCGCGGGCCAGCGGCGCGCCATGGTCGCGCGACCACTTGAGGGCGATGCTGGCCAGCAGTTCCAGGCCCGTCGCGCCGGGCTCGGCCTCGGCGAAGGGCAGCGTCTTGGCGTCTTCGTCGACCGGCGTGTGGTCGGACACCAGCGCGTCGATGGTGCCGTCGGCCAGCCCGGCCAGCAGCGCATCGCGGTCGCGCTGCTGGCGCAGCGGGGGCGACAGGCGCGCGCGGCTGTCGAAGTAACCGATGTCGGTGTCGGTGAGCAGCAGCGAATTGATGCTGACGTCGCAGGTGACCTTGAGGCCCTCCGCCTTCGCCTGCCGCACGAGCTGCACGCCCGCCGCGCTGGAGAGCCTGCACAGGTGCACCCGCGCGCCCGTGGTCTTGAGCAATTCGAAGATCGTGTGCAGCGCGATGGTCTCGGCCGCCACGGGCACGCCCGAGAGGCCCAGCCGCGTGGCCAGCGGCCCGCTGGCCGCCACTCCCTTGCCCAGGTGCAGTTCCTGCGGGCGCAGCCAGACGGTGTAGCCGAAGGTCGCGGCGTACTGCAGCGCGCGCTGCTGCACCTGCGTGCTGGCCAGCGGCACATCCGCCTGGCCGAAACCCACGCAGCCCGATTCGGTGAGTTCCGCCATCTCGGTCAGCACCTCGCCGGCCAGGCCGCGCGTGAGCGCGCCCAGCGGGAAGAGGCGCGCCCGGTGCAGCTTCTCGGCGCGGAACTTGAGCATCTCCACCAGGCCGGGCTCGTCCAGCACCGGATCGGTGTCGGGCGGGCACACGAGGCTGGTCACCCCACCCGCCACGGCCGCGGCCATTTCGGACTCGAGCATGCCTTCGTGCTCGTACCCGGGCTCGCGCAGGCGCGCGGCCAGGTCCACCAGGCCCGGCAGCACCAGGCAGCCCGTGGCGTCGATCGTGCGGGCGGGCTGGAAGTCGTGCGGCGCCTGTCCGATCGCGATCACGCGCCCCGCCGCCACGGCCACATCGCCCACCCGGTCGTATCCGGTGGCCGGATCGAGCACCCGGCCGTTCTGGATCAGTATCTTCATGATTTCATGCCAAAAGCGCTGGATGCCGCCGGTTCCATTGGGCAAGCAGCTATTAAAAACATAGCAAACCTCAGGCTTCGTTGCCCGCCACGATGGACATCACCGCCATGCGCACGGCGATGCCGAAGGTCACCTGCGGCAGGATCACGCTCTGCTTGCCGTCCACCACGGCGGAGTCGATCTCCACACCGCGGTTGATGGGGCCGGGGTGCATGACGATGGCGTCGGGCTTGGCGAGCTGCAGTTTCTCGGGCGTGAGGCCGAAGCTCTTGAAATATTCCTGGCTGGAGGGCAGCAGCGCGCCGCTCATGCGCTCGTTCTGCAGGCGCAGCATGATCACCACGTCGGCGTCCTTGATGCCTTCCTCGAGCGTGTGGCACACGCGCACGCCCATCTGCGACAGGTCGCCGGGCACCAGCGTGCGCGGGCCGACCACGCGCACCTCGGGGCAGCCCAGCGTGGTGAGGCCGTGGATGTCCGAGCGCGCCACGCGCGAGTGCAGCACGTCGCCCACGATGGCCACCGTGAGGTTGCTGAAATCCTTCTTGTAGTGGCGGATGGTGTACATGTCGAGCAGCCCCTGCGTGGGGTGCGCATGCCGGCCGTCGCCCGCATTGATCACGTGCACGTGCGGCGCCACGTGCTGCGCGATCAGGTAGGGCGCGCCCGATTCGCTGTGCCGCACAACGAACAGGTCGGCCGCCATGGCCGAGAGGTTGGCGATGGTGTCGAGCAGCGACTCGCCCTTGCTGGCCGAGGAGCGCGCGATGTCGAGGTTGATGACGTCGGCGGACAGCCGCTTGGCCGCGATCTCGAACGTGGTGCGGGTGCGGGTGCTGTTCTCGAAGAACAGGTTGAACACGCTCTTGCCGCGCAGCAGCGGCACCTTCTTGACCTCGCGGTCGTTCACCGAGACGAAGTTCGCCGCCGTGTCGAGGATGTGGGTGACGATGCTCTTGGGCAGGCCCTCGATCGAGAGCAGGTGGATCAACTCGCCGTTGCGGTTGAGCTGGGGGTTGCGCTTGGAGAGCACGGCTTCAGGCCTCCTGGACATGGAAGTGGAAGGCGCCGCCGTCCGCGCGGGCGAGCGCCAGGGACTGCGCGGCAGGCAGCGCGACACGGGCGGCCGCGAAGTCCGCCTGCACGGGCAGCTCGCGCCCGCCGCGGTCCACGAGCACGGCGAGCCGCACGCGCGCGGGGCGGCCGTAGTCGAACAGTTCGTTGATCACCGCGCGGATGGTGCGGCCCGTATAGAGCACGTCGTCCAGCAGCAGGATGTCGGCGCCGTTCACCTCGAAGCCCAGGCGCGTCTGCGCGCTCGCGGAGAGGCCGCGCTGGGAGAAATCGTCGCGGTGCAGCGCGGAAGACAGCACGCCCGCATCGCCGGGCAGGCCCAGGTCCTGCTGCAGCCGCTCGGCCAGCCAGGCACCGCCGGACGCGATGCCGGCCAGCTGCGTCTGCGGCGTGCGCAGTGCGCGCACGCCCGCCAGCAGTTCGCGGTAGAGCGCCTCGGCGTCGAGCGTCAGGGCCCCGGCGGGGGCGGAGGAAGGGGTCGGACTCATGGAAGTTGCCTCAAAAACTGTTCCAGGATGATGCAGGCCGAGGCGGCATCGGCATCTTTTGCGCCACCCGCGTGCGCTTCGGTGGTGCTGTAGCGCTCGTCCACCTCGAACACCGGCAGGCCGAAGCGGCCGCGCAACTGCCGCGCGAACTTGAGCGCCCGCGCCGTGTTCTCGTGCGCAGCGCCGTCTGGGTGGTAGGGCACGCCCACCACGAGTGCATCCGGCTGCCATTCGCGCAGGCGCTCGGCCACGGCGGCGAAGCGTGCATCCGCCCCTTCGGCGCGGATCGTGGCCTGGGGCGTGGCCGTGCGCAGCAACCGCGAACCCACCGCCACGCCGGTGCGCCTGGCACCGAAATCGAAGGCCAGGAAGGACTGCAGATGCGCGGGAACGGCGATAGCGGCAGAGGGAGGGGGAACGGCGGCAGCGGCGGGCGACGGGTCTGGCATGGGGCCGCTCATGCGTGCCCCGCCTCGGGCGAAAGCATCCAGGCCTGCAGGCCCAGCAGGCCGAGCGCGCGGTCGTAGCGCTGCCCGACGGGGGTATCGAAGATGACGGACAGGTCGGCCCCCACGGTCAGCCAGCTGTTCTCTGCCAGTTCCGATTCGAGCTGGCCTTCGCCCCAGGAGGCATAGCCCAGCGTGACCAGCACGCGGCGTGGCCCGGCGCCGGTGGACAGGGCCTCCAGCACATCCTTGCTGGTGGTCATTTCGAGCCCGCCCGGGGTGATGGACATCGTGGAGGCGTAGGCGGACTCTTCGTCCTCGCCTTCCTCGCCGCTGGGCGGAGCGCTCATGGATTCATGGAGCACGAAGCCGCGTTCCGTCTGCACCGGCCCGCCGCGGAACACCGGTTCCTGGGAGAGGTCTTCACGGCGCAGGGAGAGATCGACCTTGTCGAACAGGCCCCGCAGGCTCAGGTCGGACGGTTTGTTGATGATGAGCCCGAGCGCGCCGCGCTCGCTGTGTTCGCACAGGTACACGACACTGCGGGCAAACGACTCGTCTTCCAGGCCCGGCATGGCGATCAGGAAGTGGTGCGTCAGGTTCATGGGCGCAGAATCGGCAGGCATCCGACAATTTTAACGATGATCATGGAGCCCACCTTTTCCTCCGGCCTGGTCTGGTTCCGCCGCGACCTGCGCAGCGACGACCACGCCGCCCTCCACCACGCCCTGCGCCAGTGCGAGCAGGTGCATTGCGTGTTCGTTTTCGACAAGCCCATCCTGGACCCGCTGCCCCGCGCAGACCGGCGCGTGGAGTTCATCCGCGAGTCGCTGGTGGAGCTCGACGCCTCCCTGCGCGCGCTGTCGGGGCGCCCGCACGGCGGGCTGATCGTGCGGCACGCGGTGGCGGCCGAGGAGATTCCCGCCCTGGCCGGACGGCTGGGCGTGGAGGCGGTCTTCGCCAACCATGACGACGAGCCTGGGGCGCTGGAGCGCGACACGCGCGTGCGCCATGCGCTCGCCGCCACCGGGGTGCGGTTGCTGACCTACAAGGACCACACCGTTTTCGAGCGCGGAGAAATCCTCACGCAGGGCGGCACGCCCTACACGGTGTTCACGCCCTACAAGAATGCCTGGCTGCGCAAGGTGGATGCGTTCTACCTGAGTGCCTACCCCGTGGAAAACCGGGCCCACCGGCTCGCCGAGCGGCCGCAATGGGCCCGCGGCGGCGTGCCTGCGCTGGCGGACATCGGCTTCGAGCCAGCCGGGCTGGACAAGCTCCCGCTGCCGCCCGGCATGGCGGGTGCGCGCACCTTGTTCGAAGACTTCCTCGCCCGCATCGACCGGTACGACGACGCTCGCGACTTTCCGGCCGTCAAGGGCCCGAGCTACCTGAGCGTGCACCTGCGCTTCGGCACGCTCTCGCCGCGGCAGGCCGCGCGCACGGCCCATGCCCGCATGCAGAAAGGCAGCGCCGGGGCCGCCACCTGGCTGAGCGAGCTGATCTGGCGCGATTTCTATTTCCAGATCCTGGCGCACCACCCACAGGTGGCCGGGGGAGCGAGCTTCAAGCCCGCGTACGACGCCATCGCCTGGGAGGACGGCGCCGAGGCGAAAGAGCGCTTTGCCGCATGGTGCGAAGGCCGCACAGGCTACCCGCTGGTGGATGCCGCCATGGCGCAGATCAACCAGACGGGCTACATGCACAACCGGCTGCGCATGGTGGTGGCGAGCTTCCTCGTGAAGGACCTGGGCGTGGACTGGCGCTGGGGAGAACGCTACTTCGCCGAGCAGCTCAACGACTTCGACCTGTCAGCCAACAACGGGGGCTGGCAGTGGGCCAGTTCGAGCGGCTGCGACGCGCAGCCGTATTTCCGCATCTTCAATCCCGTGAGCCAGAGCCGCAAGTTCGACCCCAAGGGCCGCTTCATCCGAGCGTACCTGCCGCAACTGGCGCAGCTGCCCGATGCGCACGTGCATGCGCCCTGGGAGGCCGGCCCGCTCGAACGCGAGGCCGCAGGGGTGCGCCTGGGCGATAACTACCCGCACCCGCTGGTGGAGCATGGCGAGGCGCGCCAGCGCACGCTGGAGCGCTACGCGGTCGTGAAGGCGAACACCGGGCCCGCCTGAAACGGCAACGGCCCCGAAGGGCCGCGCCTGAGGGCCTGCCGGGGCTCTCGCCGCCGGTACAGGGCCCTGCTCTTTCTCAGCCTCAGCCGGCAGCCAGTACCGCCTGGGCCTCGCCCTGCGATGCCGCCGCGCGGGCGTAGTGGTGCACCAGGCTCAGCAGCTCTTCATCGGAATAGGGCTTGCCCAGGTAGTGGTTCACACCCAGTTCGGCCGCATGCTCGCGGTGCTTCTGCGCAATGCGCGAGGTGATCATGATGATCGGCAGGTCGTTCAACTGGCGGTCCGCGCGGATGTTGCGGGCCAGGTCGAAGCCGTCCATGCGCGGCATCTCGATGTCCGAGAGCACCACGGCCGGCCGCTCTTCCTGCAGCCGCTCCAGGGCCTGCAGCCCGTCGGCCGCCAGGGCCACCCGGTAGCCTTCGCGCTTGAGCAGCCGCTGCGTCACACGGCGCACGGTGATCGAATCATCGACCACCAGCACCAGGGGTACCTGCGCAGGCTGGGCGAACGGCACGCTGCCGCCGTCCACCGCACCCGACGCAGCCTGTTGCTGCCCCGCCGCCGCATCGGACGCAGCCACGGCCGGCAGAGCCGTCTGGGCGCGCACCTGATCGCCGTACACGGTCGCCAGCGCCACCGGGTTGTAGATCAGCACCACGGCACCGGAAGCCAGCACCGACATGCCTGCCAGGCCCGGCAGCCGCGACAATTGCGGCCCCAGGTTCTTGACCACCACTTCCTGGTTGCCCAGCACTTCGTCCACGTGCATGGCAATGCGCTGCGACGCGCTGCGCAGGATCACCACCGGCCGCGTGCGGCCCGAGGTTTCCTGGCTCCAGGCCGACGACTGCAGCAGCGCGCCCGCCCAGAAGAAGGGCAGTGCCTCCACGCCATCCTCGAAGGCGCCGAGGCGGTAGGCCTCCTCCAGCTCGCCGGCACCGGTGCGGCGCACGATCTCGACGAGGTTGGCCGGCACGCCCAGCGTCAGCTGCCCCGCGCGCAGCATCACCACCTGCGTCACCGCGGTCGTGAGCGGCAGCACCATGCGGAACGAGGTGCCTTCGCCCGAATGGGTGGTGGTTTCGATGCGCCCGCCCAGGGCGTTCACCTCGGACCGCACCACGTCCATGCCGATGCCGCGGCCAGAGAGGCCGGTCACTTCGGTGGCGGTCGAGAAACCGGGCATGAAGATCAGGTTCGCGGCTTCCGCGGGGCCCACCTCGCCGTCCGCCGCGATCAGCCCCTGGCTCACCGCCTTGGCGCGGATGCGCTCCAGGTCGAGCCCGGCGCCGTCGTCCCGGAACTCCACGGAAACGTCGTTGCCGTCCTGCTTGAGCGCCACGGTGATCGAGCCGGTGGCGGGCTTGCCCGCCGCCGTGCGCGCCTCGGGCGCTTCGATGCCGTGGGCCACGCAGTTGCGCAGCAGGTGCTCGAAGGCCGGGGTCATGCGGTCGAGAACACCGCGGTCCATCTCGATGGAGCCGCCGGAGATGTCGAGCTTGATGTGCTTGCCCGTCTCCTTGGATGCCTGGCGCACGACGGCGTAGAGGCGCTCCGAGATGCCTTCGAATTCCACCATACGCGTGCGCAGCAGATCGCGCTGCAGTTCGCGTGCCTGCCGCCCCTGGGCGATCAGATCGTCCTCGGCGCCTTCCATGGTCCGCTGCAGGTTGCGCTGCACGGTGGCCACGTCGTTCACCGACTCGGCCATCATGCGGGTCAGCTCCTGCACGCGGGTGAAGCGGTCGAATTCGAGCGGATCGAACCCGGCAGCCAGGTCTTTCGAGAGGGCCAGCCGGGACTGCATCTGCGTCTCGGCCTGCACCTCGATGTCGCGCAATTGCTGGCGCAGGCGCTCCAGGTTGCCCGTGAGGTCGGCCAGCGATCCCTTCATCTGCGCCATGCGCGCATCGAGGCGGGAACGCGCGATCATCACTTCGCCTGCCTGGTTGACCAGGCGGTCCAGCAGCTGCGCACGCACACGCACCGACTGGCTGGCCACCGGCCGCACGGCGGTCAGTTGCGAGGCAGCCGGCAGCCGGATGGCCGGGCGTGGCAGGGGTGCCGTTGCCGCCGTTGCGGCACCGGAAGCATCCGGCGCATCCGCGCCTTCCGGCAAATCCACCCGCCCGCTCACCGCCACCGGCTCGGCCAGACCCTGCGAGCCGATGGTGCGCAGGGCATTGAAGCTGGCCTGCATGGCATCGAAAGACACCAGCAGGGGCTCGATCGCATCGCTGCGCGGCTCTTCCGAATCCACCTGCTCCACGGCCGATTCCAGCCGGTGCGCCATCTCGCCCAGGCGCATCGCGCCTGCGAGGCGCGAACTGCCCTTGAGGGTGTGCAGCGCGCGCAGCGCTTCGTTGCGGGCACCCAGGTTCTCGGGCCGCGCGGCCCACTGGCGGAGCGCAGCGCCCAGCACGGGCAGCAGTTCGATGGCCTCTTCCTCGAAGATCGGGAACAGGTCGGGATCGATCACATCGAGCACATCGATGTCGTCGTCGATATCGGTTCCCAGCACCGCGCTCTGCAACGCGGCCTGGTCCACGCGGTCGTCCCGGACGGGTACCGGGATCGACAGCGCCGGTGCCACGTGGCCGCGCGGCAGGACCGTTGCGGCATCGGGCAGGACCCGGGATTCGACGGCGTCTGATGCAGCCTCCAGCGCATCGACGGAACCTTCGGCATCGCCATGAACGGGATCCGCGGTGGCTTCCGGCTCGACCACCGCTTCGGCTTCGGCTTCGGCTTCGGCTTCGGCTTCGGCTTCGGCTTCGGCTTCGGCTTCGGCTTCGGCTTCGGCTTCGGCTTCGGCTTCGGCTTCGGCTTCGGCTTCGGGTGCAGGAACAGCGTCGGGAACCGGATCAAGTCCAAGCGGGGAATCCAGAGCACCCAGGTCGGCCGTCACGACCTCGGATGCGAGGATCTCCCGGAGATCGGCCAGGATCTGCTGGTTCGGCTCCTTCAGGAAACCGGCGGCGAACTGGTGCAGCAGGCGGCGGATGTCTTCCGCCGCCGCCATGAAGACGCGGGCCTGCTCGGGCGTTCCCTCCGGCAGCAGTTGCACGTGCTGCAGCGCGTGCTCCAGCGCACGCGCCATGTCCGACAGCGCATGGAACCCCACCGTGGCGGAACTGCCAGCCAGCGAATGGGCCAGGGCCACCGCCGTATCGGGCAGTGGTTCGGGCAGTTCCAGCGACCATTCCTGCAGGCAGGTGACAAGGCGGCGGGACCATTCATCCGCCTCGTTCAGGTAGACGTTGTAGAGCGGAATGCCGATGCGCAGTGTCTCGATGACCTTCACTGCCTCTTCGGGCACCTCGGCCGAGAGCGGGAGCTCCGCGTCCGGTGGAGCCGTGGTCGTATCCGTCTCCACCGGCTCGGTGCCAGCGACCGGCTGAACCTCCGCTTCGGCCGGCGGCGCAGCCGCCGGAACGTCGGCTTCCGCGGCCTCTCCCGTTTCTTCCGTCTCTGCCGGCAGGAGGCTGGACGCAGAGGCGGTTGACGCACCTTCCTCTTCGAAAACGGCGGTGTCGTCCAGCGCCTGCTGCGGCAGGGCCTCGGGCAGTGGCGGCGCATCCTCACCGGCATCCGACGTCAGATCGGACCATTCGGCTTCGGAGAGTTCGGGCAGCGCCTCCGGCGCTTCGTCGTCGCGCAGGTCCGCATCGAGCGAAGGCAGCTCCGCCTGCGGCACGGGCGCAGCGTCCACGCCGTCCGACGGAACGTCGAGCAGCAGGTCGGGGAACGACGCGTCCTGTGCGGGAGACGCGTCAGCCGGTGCGGCTGCCGCATCCGGCTCGCGCGCATCGGCATCGGCCAGCGCTTCGGAGAACACCGAGAAGTCGATGTCTTCGGCGATCTCCGCAGCAGGCACGGCGGTAGGCGCCTCCAACGCAGGCGCCAGGGTCGGGTCGGCTTCCGGAGGCTGCGTGTCTGCAAAGTCCGGGTGGGCGCCGTCTGCCGGCAATGCATCGAAGCCCAGGTCCAGATCCAGGGCGAGCGGCTCGGCATCCACACCGGGCGCGCCGGCGGAAGGGGTCGCCTCGACCGAGGGGATCGGCAGGAATTCCGTGTCCGGCAGGAAGGCCTGCGGAGCGTTTGCGTCTGCGACAGTCTCCAGGCCGGCGGGCTCCACGCGGTCTTCTTCCGACGGCGCCGCATCGGTGGGTTCGAGCGCTTGCAGGCCTGCGTCGTCGACCACCGCTTCGTCTGCGGGAGCCTCTACTGCTGCTGCCGGAGCGGCTTCGGCTGCCACTGCGGACGCAGCAGCCACCGCGGCGCCACCCAGCGGCAGGTATTCCTCCCGCTCGCGCATGGCTTGTGCGGATTCGGCGAAGCGGCGGGGCTCCCAGCCCTCTGCCTGCCCTGCGGCGATGTCGTCCGCCCAGCGGCCGAAGGCTTGCAGCGCTTCGTCCGCCAGTTGCAGCATCGGCCGGTGGATGGGCTTTTGCTCGGCCAGCCAGGCATTGAGTACCTGCTCCATGGCCCAGGCAGCCTCACCAAAGGCATCCAGCCCCACCATCCGGGAGCTGCCCTTCAGGGTGTGGAAGGCACGCCGCAAGGTCGTTTGTTCGCTCAGATCGCCCGGAGCAGCGCGCAAGGCCTCGACGGCGGCCAGGCCGTTCACGACAACCTCGCGGGCCTCTTCCAGGAAGATATCCAGCAGCTCGCTCTCGTCGTCGGCATCCTCGTCGATCACGGGCGCAGGCGCCGATGCCGTGGGTACTGCCGCTGGTACGGGCGCGGCAGCGATATCGTCCGGGGCTGGCGCTAGCGCTGGCGCTGCATCGGCGGCATGCGGTTCGGCGGCAGCCGCGGGCTCCGGCTCCTCCGGCAGCAACAGAGGGGCCGGCACCGGACCCCGGGCGTCGATATGGCTCCCCTGTTCTTCGGGCAGATCGCCCGCCCGGGTGCGGGTGCGGCCCATCAGGATGCGCAGCTCGCCCGTTTCCTCGTCGTAGACGAACAGCTTGCGCGCCATGGTGCGCTGGTAGCTCAGCATGTCGATCAGGAAGCCCAGGGCGCCGAGATTGGCACCCAGCTTCTCGAAGACCGCCTGGCGCTCTTCCTCGGGCACTTCGCCCAGCAGGAGCCGCTCGACGGTATCGCGCATGCGCACGACGGCCAGCGAGGCCTGGTCCAGCCCGAGCACGGAGAGCACACCGCGCATCTGCGCCAGCCGGCTCGGCACGGCCGACAGCGCCGCCAGATCGCCCGGATTGCGAAAAAACTGGTCGAGCGATTTTTCGGCTTCGCCGAGCGTGGAGCGCAGTTCGTCCACGACGCTGCCCATCGTCTGGTGGTCGCTCACGCGGCGGTAGAGCTCTTCCATCCAGGGCTCGAGCGGCGCGGAGTCGCTGCCTGCGGTCACGCTGTCCAGCCGCTCGGCCAGGCGCGTGGCACGCACGGCCATGTGGTCCTGTGCGGACTCCAGCTCTTCGAAGGATGCCTGCAGGTACAGCACCGCCGTGGCGACTTCCATGGCCAGCGCGGGCGATGGCGGTTCACCGGAACGGGTCGTGGCTTCCACGGCGCGGGTCAGGGCCTGCGCCAGCGGCTCGCTGCCCGGCTGCAGCTTGCCCAGCGAATCGCAGACGAGGCTGAACTGGTCTGCGGCCGGCTTGAGCTTGTTGCGGTCTCCACCGGCCAACGCCGACCAGGTTTCCGTGGCCGCGGCAATCCGCTTGCGTGCCTGTGCGAGCAGCGCCGGGTCGTACAGACCGAAGCGCGGCATGGAGTAATCGACGGGCTTGAAACGTTCCAGCCCGAAAGCCTGGCGCACGGCCTGCAGCACGGAACGGTCGCCTGCCTCCGCGGCAGCGGCCCCGGGCCGGGCCTGCGCGCAGAAGAACAGCAGGTCCTGCACCAGCCGGTCGCCGATGGTGGGATCGCCCTTGGCCAGCGTGGCGTACTGCATGAGCACGCGCGATGCCACACGCTTCACATAGATGTCGGGCACCAGGCGCTCCTGCGCCAGCGCTTCGAAGAAGCCGGTGCAGATCTTCCAGAACGCACGCGCCTGGCGATCGGTCTGCGCGGCAGCGAACCCCAGGCAGATGCCTTGCATTTCGCGTGCTGCGGCAACGTCTCCCGCCTTCACGATGCGCAGCACCGCGGCATCGAGCCGGCTGCGGGCCTCGGCGCCATAGGCCAGCGGGGCGGCATCGATGACGACATCGGGTTCGCGGAAGCGGCGCTCCACGGGCCACAGGTCCGCCGGGTGCACGCGTTCGGCGCCGGTGAGTGCCTGGGCGTCGCGGTACTGCGGGAAAAGCGCCACGGGCGATACGGGCTTGCCCGCCAGCACGCTTTCGAGGTACTCCACCAGCGCAAAGCTGGCGCGCTCGATCACCGCCGCCGCATCGTCGCTGCACAGTTCCGGGCGCTGGACGAACTTCTGGACGGCGGCCTCCATGGAGCGCAGCACGAGCGCCGGCGGGCCCATGCCCACCATCTCGAGCGCGCCGCTGGCCTGGTGCAATTGCTGCCGCGCGATGCGCAGGGCACCGGCATCAAGCGATGCGAGGTCGGATTCGCGGGCCATTTCGGCATCGCGCACGAAGCGGCGCATGGCCTTGACGGCACCGTCAAGCGACTTGCGCAGCTCGTCGAGCACCCAGGCCAGGGGCCCCAGGTCCTGCTCTCCCTGGCTCCAATCCGCAGCCGGTGCGTTTGCGGCGTCAATAGGTGACATGAATTCGTCCCCGGCTCCGCGAGCCGTTTCGTTGATGCTAGCTAGCTGCTGGCGGGAGCGTCAGGCAATCTTGAAACGCGCCACCGATTGGCGGAGTTCTTCGGCCATGTGCGACAGCTCGCGCACCTGCTGGGCGGTGGTGCGCGTGCCTTCGCCGGTCTGCTCGGTCACCGCGAAGATGTGCTGGATGTTGTCCGCCACTTCGTTGGCCAGCTCGGCTTCGCGCGAAGCGGACGACGAGATCTGCTCGATCAGTTCGGCCAGGCGGCGCGACACGCGGTCGATCTCGGTCAGCGCGGTACCTGCGGAGTCGGAAAGCCGTGCCCCCTCGACCACACCCTGCGTGGAACGCTCCATGGCGGCCACGGCATCCTGTGTGTCGGTCTGAATGGCCTTCACGAGTGCCGAGATCTGGCGCGTAGCATCGGCGGAACGCTCGGCGAGGCGCTGCACTTCTTCAGCCACCACGGAGAACCCGCGGCCCGCTTCGCCGGCCGAAGCGGCCTGGATGGCGGCATTCAGGGCCAGCACGTTCGTCTGCTCGGTAATGTCGGAAATCAGTTCCGTGATTTCACCGATCTCCTGGGACGATTCACCCAGCCGCTTGATGCGCTTGGAGGTGTCCTGGATCTGGTCGCGGATGGAGTTCATGCCCCCGATGGCGTTCTGCACGGCCTGCAGGCCCGAGTCGGCCGCCTGCAGCGACTGGCGCGCCACCGAAGCGGATTCCTGCGCCTGGGCGGACACTTCGTTGATTCGCGTGGCCATGTCGAGCACCGAACGACCGGTTTCGCGGATCTCGCGCAGCTGCTCCGTGGACGCGGCCAGCAGTTCGGTGGACGTGCTGTCCACCTGTGCCGTGGTCTGCGCCACGCGGGTGGCCGTGTTCTGCACGCTGCCCACCAGCTGGCGCAACTCTTCCACCGTGTAGTTCACCGAGTCGGCGATGGCGCCCGTGATGTCTTCGGTCACGGTGGCTTCCTGGGTCAGGTCACCCTCGGCGACCGACTGCAGTTCGTTCATGAGCCGCAAAATGGCCGCTTGGTTGGCGTCGTTCACGCGCTTGGCTTCCTGTTCCTGGCGACGTGCATCGCGCTGCTGCATTTCGGCGGCGGCCTGGCGGGCCCGGCTGTCCATCAGTTGCACACGGGAGATGCCCACGCCGCACAGCAGCACGAACAGGCCCGCAGCCACGAGGGCCGCCACCTGGCCGGCGCCGAGGCCGGTCTGTTCCGACAGCTTGGTCTGCAGGGCTTCGAGCTGGCGACGCAGGGGTTCGCTGTCGGCAATGATGGCCGATTGCGCCTCGCGCGCCGAAACCAGGCCCTGCAGGTTGCCCAGGATGGCGCCCGCTTGCGTGCGCGTCTGGTCGTACACCTTGATGAGGCTCTCGAGCTGTTCGCGGGTCTGGGCATCGCGCGTGGCGGCCAGGCGCAGGTCGGCGCTGCCGTCGAGCATGCCCTGGGCGATTTCACGGAAGGAGTTCAGATCCTTGCCCAGCAGGAACACGGCCTCGGGGCTCACGCCTTCGGTGGTCTGGAATTCGTTGGCGGACTTGCCGATCCGCTGGGTCAGCATCACGAGCTGGCCCGCGGCGGAGATTTCCGACGAAGGTGCGTTCTGCTGCAGCTTCAGCGAAGAAATCGTCTCGGCGATTTCGAGCAGGTCCGACGACTGGCGGTTGATGGTGCGCAGGGCGTCGCCCACCTGGGTCAGGATCTTCTGCTGACCCATCACCACACCGGCGTTGCGCTCGGCACGCTCCATGAGCGGCGTGATGGATTCGAGTTCGGGCTTGAACGGTTCGCCCAGGCCCTGCACCCGCAACTCATCGTCGCCAGAGGAAAGAGCGCGCACGTTGCGCGCCAGCACGCCCGAGCTGTCCACCACGTCGGGGAAGGCCTGCGGGCTGCCGACCAGCGCCTGGGACACCGACTTGGCCAGCCGCTGCGACTGCATGAGCGCCTGCCCGGTCGCCGCCAGCTGCTGCGCGGAGCGGTCCGCCTGCTGCAGCACCCAGCCGGCAATCAACGCCAGAACCACCACGCCCACGGCCAGCAGCGTCAGCAGGCGCCGCTGGTGCTGGGCAGCCGTCGCGCGGCCCAGAAGGGGCAGCGAGATCAGGTCTTCGTCCGCCAGTTCGCCGTCTGGAAACTGGGAAACGGCCGACGGGTCCCCTTGCACGCTGTGCATGCCGTCCGACTGGTAGGACGCAGCCCCCAGGGGATCCTGGCCGGCGTCGCCCTCCGCAATCGCGACAGCGGCGTCCCCCGCAGGCTTGCGGTTGAAGAGTTTTGCAAACGGGTTCACGACGGACATGATGGTTCGGCCTTCAGAGAAGAAATGCTCAAGCGCTGATGCTGAGGAATGCGGGGTGCTGGGAGAGCGCCTGCAGGTTGAGTTCCTGCCAGGGAGCGCCTTCGGCGTCCAGGTAGGTGGTGCCGAAGTACGGCGGAGCGTCGGCCGCGGGGGGCGCGGAATCCACGAAGGCATCGGTTCCGCGCAGCCCGGCAAGCCGATCGACCAGCAGCGCCGCATTCACGTCGAGGGCGGCATTGAGGGCGAGCAGACTGGATTCGCTGAGCGCCTGCTCCGAGCGGGCAGAGGAGAACCCCAGCAGGCCCGCGAGATCGACGACGCCGATCAGCGAACCACGCAGGTTGGCGACTCCCAGGAACCAGCCTTGGGTATAGGGGACGGCCTGGACACCCGTCCAGGGAAAGATCTCTCCCGACTGCCCGAGGGGCAGCAGGAAACGGCGGCCGGCCGATTCCACGGCCAGCCAGGAGGACACGGACGAACCCTCGACCCGCGCTGCCTGCAGACGGGCGGCCAGCCGGGCCTGGAGCTCTCGGAGCGCTTCACGATTGGCCATGGGCGGACGGTCGGATCAGTTCAGGGCGTCGATCTTGGCCTGCAGCTCGGCGGGATCCACCGGCTTGGTGATGTAACCGCGCGCACCCTGCCGCATGCCCCACACCCGGTCCGTTTCCTGGTTCTTGCTCGTGCACATGATGATCGGCACGTCGGCATATTGCGGATCGCGGCTGATCGCGCGCGTCAACTGGAAGCCGTTCTGGCCCGGCATGACCACGTCCATCAGGATGAGGTCGGGCTTTTCTTCGGCTAGGCGGCGGAAAGCCTCGTCGGCATTTTCCGCGGTACGGACCTGCATGCCTTTCTTCTGCAACAAGTCGGTCAAGAACATCAACTCGGTCTTCGAGTCGTCAACGACCAGAACTTTCTGGATGGGCATTACATTGCTCCTTGTTGGGCATTACCAAACTGCTGAACGGCTTTCAGCAGCTGGTCTTTGGTAAATGGTTTGGTGAGATATTCCTGGCACCCCACCATGCGCCCACGTGCCTTGTCGAATACGCCGTCTTTCGAAGAAAGCATGACAACGGGCGTATCTGCGAAACGTGCATTGCGCTTGATGATGGCGCAGGTTTGGTAGCCATCGAGTTTCGGCATCAGGATGTCGCAGAAAATCAGCTGGGGCTGATAATCGTTGACCTTCGCCAGGGCATCGAAACCATCGTCTGCCAGCAGGACCTCATGGCCACCCTGCTTCAGAAAGATCTCCGCGCTGCGCCGAATGGTGTTGCTGTCGTCCACGACGAGCACCTTGAAGGTCGCGCCATTTGTGTTGGTCAATTTCGTCACCGCTGTTGATGGTAAAAAACGACGCTTCAGGAGGCGCGCTCAGATCTGGACCATTTCGAAGTCTTCCTTGCGCGCTCCGCATTCAGGACACGTCCAATTCATGGGCACATCTTCCCAGCGGGTCTGGGGCGCTATACCGTGCTCGGGAGAACCTGCGGCTTCGTCATATATCCAGCCGCAAATAAGGCACATCCAGGTTTTTGGGTCCGTCACAGCTTAAGGGGCCTTCACATAGAATGCAACGATTGTATCTAGACATCACCGCGGGATGCAGCTTCCGTGCCACCCGTTACGCTGGTGCGGCGCAATGACCACAGATCCATCCCCCAAATCCCCTCCCCCCTCGCAGACCGGCTCCAATGCCGACGCCGAAGCCGACACCTCGCCCATCTGCGTCATGGCCTTCAACGCCAGCGATCCCAGCGGGGCCGGAGGCCTCACCGGCGACATCGCCACCATTGCCTCGGTGGGCGGCCACGCGGTGGCGATCGTGACTGGCGCGTACGTACGTGACACCGCCCAGGTGTTCGATCATTACCCGCTGGACGACGAAGCGGTTGCCGAACAGGCACGAACCGTGCTAGAGGATCTGACCGTCCAAGCCATCAAGGTCGGCTTCGTCGGGAGCCCCGAAAACCTGGCCGCGATCGCCTCGATCGCCTCCGATTACGACGACGTGCCGGTGATCGCGTACATGCCCGACCTCTCGTGGTGGCAGGACGACCTCATCGACCAGTACCTCGATGCCTTCCAGGAGCTGCTGCTGCCGCTGACCTCGGTGCTGGTGGGCAACTACAGCACCCTCTGCCGCTGGCTGCTGCCGGACTGGTCCAGCGACCGCAAGCCGTCGGCACGCGATCTGGCCATGACGGCATCCGAACTCGGCGTGCCCTACCTGCTCGTCACCGGCATCCCTGCGCCGGACCAGCATGTCGAGAACGTGCTCACCTCCGCCCAGAGCGTGCTGGGCACGACGCGCTTCGAACTGTTCGATGCAACCTTTGCCGGCGCGGGCGACACGCTGTCGGCCGCCCTGACGGCCCTCGTGGCCAGCGGCAACGATCTGGGCGAGGCGGCGAGCGAAGCGCTCACCTACCTCGATCACTGCCTGGACGCCGGTTTCCGGCCCGGCATGGGCCAGTTCCTGCCGGACCGCATGTTCTGGGCCCAGCCCGACGATGACGACGACGAAGATTCCGACGATGAACCGCCGGTCGACCCCACAGCCACCGACGGCTTCGTGATGCCACCCCATGACACCCAGCACTGACCTCAACCTTCCTCTCTTCGAGCGCGCCAAGGCGCTCATCCCCGGCGGCGTGAATTCTCCGGTGCGGGCCTTCAAGGCCGTGGGCGGCACGCCCCGCTTCGTGCAGCGCGCGCAGGGAGCGTACTTCTGGGACGCCAACGGCCAGCGCTTCATCGACTACATCGGCTCCTGGGGTCCGATGATCCTGGGCCACGGGCACCCGGCCGTGCTGGAGGCCGTGCAGAAGGCCGCGCTGGACGGCTTCAGCTTCGGTGCGCCGACCGAGCGCGAGGTGGAGCTGGCCGAAGAGATCCTGCGCCACGTGCCGTCCATGGAGATGATCCGGCTGGTCAGCTCCGGCACCGAAGCCGGCATGAGCGCCATCCGACTCGCACGGGGCGCCACCGGGCGCAGCAAGATCATCAAGTTCAACGGCTGCTACCACGGCCATGCCGACGCCCTGCTGGTCAAGGCCGGCTCGGGCCTGGCCACCTTCGGCCATGCCACCAGCGCGGGCGTGCCGCCCGAGGTGGTGCAGCACACGCTGGTGCTCGAATACAACGACGTCGCCCAGCTCGAAGAAGCCTTCGCGCTGCACGGCAGCGAGATCGCCGGCCTGATGATCGAGCCGATCGCGGGCAACATGAACTTCGTCCGCGCGAGTGTGCCCTTCATGCAGCGCTGCCGCGAGCTGTGCACGCAGCACGGCGCGCTGCTGGTGCTGGACGAGGTGATGACGGGGTTCCGCGTGGCGCTCGGCAGCGCGCAGAGCGTCTATGCGAAGGCCATTCCCGGTTTCAGGCCCGACATCACCGTGCTCGGCAAGGTGATCGGCGGCGGCATGCCGCTCGCGGCGTTCGGCGGCTCCCGCGCGGTGATGGAGCAGTTGGCCCCGCTGGGCCCGGTCTACCAGGCCGGCACGCTGTCGGGCAACCCGGTGGCCACGGCCTGCGGGCTGGCCACGCTGCGCGAGATCAGCCGCCCCGGCTTCTACGAGGCGCTGGGCGAGCGCACCCGTGCGCTGGCGGACGGACTGGCAGAGGCCGCGCGCGCCGAGGGCGTCCCGTTCTGCGCCGACAGCGAGGGCGGCATGTTCGGCTTCTTCCTGATGCCCGAGCTGCCGCAGAACTACCCCACGGTGATGGCCACGGACAGTGCACGGTTCAATGCGCTCTTCCACGGCCTGCTCGAGCGCGGCGTGTACATCGCGCCCGCGCTCTACGAAGCGGGGTTCGTGAGCAGCGCCCACACGGCGCAGGACATCGACGAGACCCTGTCCTGCGCCCGCGAGGTGTTCCGCACGCTGGGCGCGCAATAGGAGCGCTTCGGGCGCTTCGGGCGGCTGGCGGCGGCTTCGCGCGCACTGCAGGGGCGGAAAGCCGGCGGCGCATAGTGATCGCGACGCCATGCATCGGGCATGGCGATCCATGGCGACCTTCGGGGCCGCCCCTTTCGCGAGCACCCATGACTCCAATTACCAACCTCCTGTCCACCCTGACCACCTGGGCCGCGCAGCAGCACGCCAGGCTCTCGGATTCCGCGCCGTCGAAGTCCTCCAAGTTCGACACGCAGGCGCAGCATCAAAGCTTTGAAACCCTGCTGCGCGGTTTCCTGGAGAAACTGCTCAAGGACCTGATGCCGCAGCAGCAGAACGGAAAGAACGCGGGCGACCAGGGCACGCCGTCGTCCCCGCCCTCCCCCTCCTCCACTGCGCCGCGGAGTCCGAGCCCATCGCCTGCGCCCTCGCCGACCACGGCGGGCGAGCCACGCAGCCCGTCACCTTCACCTTCACCTTCACCTTCACCGGCGCCTGCAGCGGCACCGGCACCGGCACCAGCGCCCGCCAGCGCGCCGGCATCCACCGGCAATACGGCGGGCACGCCGGAGACGACGGCTCCCTCGGGCACCTCCACCAGCAAGGGAGCGTCCAAGCCCCCGGCCAACATGCAGGTCGGCGCACCCACCGGCGTCGAGGAAGTGAACAAGCCCATCGTGGTCAAGGCCGGCGAGACCTTCGACGGCCAAGGCAAGCTCTTCAATGCCGGATCGGGACTGGATGGCGGCGGCACGGCAGAAACCCGCCTGCCGATCTTCATCCTCGAGCCCGGGGCCTCGGTGAAGAACCTCCAGTTCAAGGGCGGGGACGGCATCCACCTGCTGGGCGATGCCAAGCTGGACAACGTGCATGGCCTGCAGACGGGCGACGACTTCGTCACCGTGGACGGCAAGGAGAACCGCACCGTGGACGCCCAGCGCGCCGGCTACACGGGCACGATCCCGCCGGGCCCGGCGAACGTGGAGATCACCAACTCCTCGTTCCAGAACAGCCACGACAAGGCGATCCAGATCAACGGCGACGTCAACCTGAAGCTGCAGGGCATCTACGCCGACAACATCGGCCAATTGGCCGTCACGCGCGGCGGCTATCCGATCACGGCCAAGGTGGACATCGCCGATTCGACCATCCAGGACCTGAAGTCGCACCTGTTCCGCTTCGACGACAGGAACTCCACCCTGAGCATCGCCAACACCGATGTGGATGGCGGCAAGACGCCCGTGAGCGTGATGGCCGGCAACCCTGCCAACGTCCACGGTGCCGGCACCGTTCGCCAGTCGACCCAGACCGTCGGCTGACCGCCCTACCGGCGGGCAACGCGGGCCCCGGCAGGGGCCCGCGTTCCTTCCGCACGTCAGTGGCGGAAGTGGCGAACGCCGCTGAACACCATGGCCACGCCGCGCTCGTCGGCGGCATCGATGACTTCCTGGTCGCGCATGGAGCCGCCGGGCTGGATCACGCAGGTCGCGCCCGCGTCCACCACCACGTCGAGCCCATCGCGGAACGGGAAGAACGCATCGCTCGCCACCACCGTGCCCTGCAGCGAGAGCTGGGCATGTTCGGCCTTGATGCTGGCGATGCGCGCGGAATCGAGGCGGCTCATCTGGCCCGCGCCCACGCCCATCGTCATGCCACCCTTGCAGAAGACGATGGCATTGCTCTTGACGTACTTGGCGACCTTCCAGGCGAAGAGCAGGTCTTCCATCTCTTCGAGCGAGGGCTGCTTCCTGGTGACCACCTTCAGGTCCATGAGCGACAGCTCGTGGTTGTCGGCGGACTGCAGCAGCATGCCGGAGCCGATGCGCTTGGCATCCATGGCATTGCGGCCCCGTTCCCAGGCCGTCGCGCCCTTGTGGGCCGGCAGGGCGATCTTGAGCAGGCGGACGTTGGTCTTGGGCTTGAAGATCTCCAGCGCCTCGGGCGTGAAGTCAGGCGCCATCAGCACCTCGACGAACTGCTTGACCACCAGCTGCGCGGCCGCGGCGTCCACCGTGCGGTTGAAGGCGATGATGCCGCCGAAGGCGCTGGTGGGGTCGGTCTGGAAGGCCTTGCCGTAGGCGGTGGCGGCATCCAGCCCGACGGCCACGCCGCAGGGGTTGGCATGCTTCACGATCACGCAGGCGGCGGCGTCGAAGCTCTTCACGCATTCCCAGGCGGCGTCGGTATCGGCGATGTTGTTGTACGAGAGTTCCTTGCCCTGCAGCTGCTCGCCCGTGACGATGGAGCCGGGCGCGGGGTACAGGTCGCGGTACAGCGCGGCCTGCTGGTGGCTGTTCTCGCCGTAGCGCAGGTCCTGCACCTTGACGAACTGGCCGTTGCTCTGGGCGGGGAACTGGCTGCGCTCGGGCACGTAGGCCTCGGACAGCTTCTCGGCCTCGAAGGTGACGGACGAGAGGTAGTCGCTGATCGCGCCGTCGTACTGGGCGATGCGGTTGAAGGCGGCCACCGACAGCGCGAAGCGCAGCGGGTCGGACAGCTTGCCGCCGGCCTTCAGCTCGGCCAGCACGGCCGGGTACTGGTCGGCCGACGTCACGACGCCCACGTCGTTCCAGTTCTTGGCGGCGCTGCGCACCATGGCCGGGCCGCCGATGTCGATGTTCTCGATCGCGTCGGCCAGCGTGCAGCCGGCCTTGGCCACCGTGGCCTCGAAGGGGTAGAGGTTCACCACCAGCAGGTCGATGGTGTCGATGCCGTGCTCGGCCAGCGCCGCCATGTGCGCGGGCACGCCGCGGCGTGCGAGCAGGCCGCCGTGCACCTTCGGATGCAGCGTCTTCACGCGGCCATCGAGCATCTCGGGGAACTGCGTCACCTCGGCCACCTCCGTGACCGGCAGCCCTTCCCGGGCGAGCAGTTGGGCCGTGCCGCCCGTGGACAGCAGGCGGATGCCCAGCGCATGCAGTGCGCGGGCGAATTCGACGATGCCGGTCTTGTCGGAGACGGAAAGGAGTGCGTTCATGGCGTGCTAAAGAAGAGTTTGGAATAAAAACGGTCCATGCCGTCGTATTCATTGAATAGTTTGCTATTAAATAGATAGCAAACTGGTGGTATGTCCAGGGTGCGGCGCTCAGAGGAGCTTGTGCTCCACGAGCTTCTTGCGCAGCGTGTTGCGGTTGAGCCCGAGCCATTCGGCGGCGCGGGACTGGTTGTTCTCGGCGTGCGTCATCACCACTTCGAGGAGCGGCTTCTCGACGAGGCGCACCAGCATGTCGTACATGCCGTCGGGCGTCTCGCCGCCCAGGTCGCGGAAATAGCCCTGCAGGCTTTCGCGCACGCAGTCTTCGATGTTCTTCTTGCTCATGCAGGCAATCCTTGTTGTTCTTGTGCGTCGCCGGATCCGGGATCGGGGTCCACGCCGGCCTGCGGGGCCGGTGCGTCGGGGAGGCGGTCCATGTGCTGGCCCAGTGCCTCGAAGAAATCGGCGACCGCCTGCCACTGGGCCGCGCAGTCGTCGATGGTGTTGATGCTCTGGCGCAGCGCCTCGCCGCCCGGCAGAGCGCGCACGTACCAGGCGATGTGCTTGCGGGCGCTGCGCACGCCCGTCGCCTCGCCATAGAGGCCGTAATGGTCCTGCAGGTGGTCCAGCAGCAGGCGCCGCACCTCGGCCACGAGCGGCGGCGCCAGGTGCTCGCCGGTGGCGAGGTAGTGGGCGATCTCCCTGAAGATCCAGGGCCGGCCCTGCGCCGCGCGGCCGATCATGACCGCGTCGGCGCCCGTCGCGGCCAGCACCGCCTGTGCCTTTTCCGGCGAATCGATGTCGCCGTTGGCCACCACCGGCACGCGCACGGCAGCCTTCACGGCGGCGATGGTGTCGTACTCGGCATGGCCGCGATAGCCCTGCTCGCGCGTGCGGCCGTGCACGGTCAGCATCTGGATGCCGACCCCCTCGAAGGCCTTCGCGAGGTGCACGGCGTTCTTGTGTTCCTGGCACCAGCCGGTGCGCATCTTGAGCGTGACCGGCACGTTGCGCGGCGCGCACGCATCGACCACGGCCTGGGCGATCTCGATGGCCAGCGGCTCGTTCTGCATGAGCGCGGAGCCGGCCCACTTGTTGCAGACCTTCTTGGCCGGGCAGCCCATGTTGATGTCGATGATCTGGGCGCCGCGGTCGATGTTGTAGAGCGCGGCCTCGGCCATCATCGCAGCGTCGGTCCCGGCGATCTGCACCGCGATCGGCCCCGGCTCGCCGTCATGGTTGGCGCGGCGCGAGGTCTTGAGGCTGTTCCACAGGTCCTTGCGCGAGGTCACCATCTCGCTCACCGCATAGCCCGCGCCCAGGGACTTGCACAACTGGCGGAAGGGCCGGTCCGTCACGCCCGCCATCGGGGCGACGAACAGGCGGTTCGCCAGGGGGATGTGGCCGATCTGCATGGCGCGCGGAAATGCTGAAAAAACAGGCGGAAGAAAAAAGAGGCGGGATTGTACCTGCTTAAATTTTCAGCAGACGAAACCGCCGGATACCTGCCCGGCATTCCGGCTCCGGCCCGCGCCGCCCGTGGTGTTGCGCCCGGGGACCGGCGGGCTGCCGCGCACCGCCACGACCTCCGGCAGCGGCACCGAGCAGGCATCAGCGCGCGGGGCGGCGCTCCGCGGCCATGTACCGCAGATAGGCCAGCAGATCGTCCAGCTCGCGCTCGCCGATCCGGTCCGGGCCGAAGCCGGGCATGGTCTGCCCCGGCCAATGGCGCACGCTGGCCGGATCGCGGATGAGCCGGCGCAGCGCCTGCGGCTGGAAGTATTCGGTGGGCCCCAGGGGCTGGTTGAGGTCCGGGCCCATGCGGGCCTCGCCCCCACCGTTCATCGTGTGGCAGACGAAGCACTGGGTGATGAACACCGCCTGCCCGCGCCGGCGCGGATCGCCGGCCGGCATGTCGGCGGCCACCGCGATCTGCGGCCACCGGAGTTCCGGCGCGGCGCGCACGTGCAGCCGGGCGATCGCATAGGGCCACTGCTCGCTGCGCACGCCCGTGGCATCGGGCCACACGATGTAGAACGGCCCTGCCGTGCCCGTCTTGCCCGGCAATGCCGGCCAGGGCGCCTCCGCCGGCTCGATGGCCAGCCAAGGCTCGGGCAACGGGGCGCGCTGCAGCGCCAGCGCCCCGGGCAGCTGCGCCACGAACCCGTCGAGCGCCACCACTTCCAGCGTGTCGGCAGCGGTCAGCTTCATGCCCTGCAGCACCACCGCCAGCGGCACGGCACGGTAGCGCATGGAGCGCCGATAGGCCACGTCGGACGGCACGTCGATCTCCCGCGCCGCGGGGTGCCGCGCGAGTTCGGCCGTGCCATGGCGCTGCGACGCGCCGTCGGCACCCTCCGTCTGGAGCTGTGCGGCCTGGGCCGCCGCGGCCAGCCACACGCCCACGAGTGCCAACGCCATGCTGCGCCCGGCTCGGTGCAACGCTCCGCGGCCTGCCGCCGCCCGGTCTGGTATCCAACGCATCTTCTGCCCTCCTTTTTGTGCACGGGGACGGCTGCGCAGCCGCCGGCCGGTGCCTTTGCAACGTGGCTGGCTGCTGCATCGACGATGGAGAAGGCAACTGCCACGGCGCGCGGCAGCGTAGCGGGACGGGTGCCCCGCGGCAAGGGGATGGCGCCTTTTCACCACACCGGCCCGCACGCCAGGGCCACTGGGGCCCTGCGATCAGGCGGCTGGGCTGCTTTCAGAAATAGCCGTGGGCCGGCGCCTGGGGCTCGCCGGCTTCGGTGGGCGCAAAGGCGCCCACCGGCTCCTGCACGACCACCTGGTTGCGCCCGCCCTGCTTGGCCAGGTACATCGCGGTGTCCGCACGTGAGAAGAATTCAAGCACCGATTCACCCAGCACATACTGCGTGACGCCGATCGACACCGTGACACGCCCGCGCAGCTTGCCCTCCCACGCATGCGATTCCACCTGCGAGCGGATGCGCTCGCAGCTGTTGAGCGCGGGCAACAGGGGCGTGGCGGGGAAGACCAGCAGGAATTCCTCGCCGCCGTAGCGGCCGAAGAAGTCGTCGGTGCGCACCACCTGCTGCGCCAGCTGAGCGAAAGTGCGCAGCACCTCGTCGCCGCCCAGATGCCCCAGCTCGTCGTTGATGCGCTTGAAATGGTCCAGGTCCACCACCGCGAGGCACAGCGGAATGCCGCTCTCGTCGGCCAGCTGCTTCTGCTCTTCCAGCGCCGCGAGGATCGAGCGCCGGTTCAGGCACCCTGCCAGCGCATCGCGCCGGGCGATCTCGGCGATCGAGCGCATCTCGTTGCTGGTCTTCTGCAGCAGGCGGTGCAGCAGCCGCACACGCCCCATCAGCAGCACATAGGCCGGCAAGGCCAGCGCCAGCGCCACGAAATGCAGCACTTCCAGTTGCAGCAAGGCCGCATTGCCGAGCTGGATGTGGTGCAGGGCCACCACCAGGCCATAGCTGGCCAGGATGCCGGAGCACACCGCGAGCGCTGCGTGCCGCGACAGCGTGAGCAGGCCGTAGGCCATGGCCACGAAGAGGAAGGGCGCCAGCGCGATCTGCGTGACGGGTTCGAGATAGAAGACGAGCAGCAGCGTCCCGGCCGCAGCCACCACGGTGGGCAGGCGCAGTTGCCGGTCCCGCAGGCGCGCGGCCCGGCCGGCACGCACGTAGCCGGCGAACAGCGCCATGGTGCCGGTGATCAGGCCGCCCACCACGAACACCGTGGAAGCCCCGATCATGCCCAGCGCATAGAAAACCAGGATGCACAGCAAGTACAGCCCGCACAGCAGCGCAGGCACCAGCCGCTTGTAGGGCCGGCCCAGCCGCCGCTCCAGCAGGCGCGCAGCCTGCAGGTCGGAACTCCGGAATTGCGCCGACTCACCGAACTCGGAAAAGGCTTCGCTCGGCGAAAAGGCCTCGGTATTGGAAAAACGCTCCCGCCCGCGCGTGCGCAGCGTGACCCACAATTTGGCAAGACCCATGGCGACTGATGACCTCTCCACTGGCATGCGACGCTGCATAAAAAGGCGCAACGGCATGAACGGTACGGCTGGCGCGATTCGCCTTACCGAATGTTACAGGGTGATCGGTCGCGTGTGTTGACCTCTGTCACTCCATAGAAAAAGCTTATCAAAAATCGCGACAGCCTCGTTTTTCTGGTGGTAGCGCGGCGGTCAATGCAGCGCAGCCCCGCCACCGCGCGGCCACAGCCGGACGGCGTGCCGGGCTACAAAACCACGGCGGCGCGCCCCCCTAAACTCCGCGCAGCTATGGAAATCTGGATGCAACACCTCATGGACCTGCTGGCGCTGCCCCAGTACGGCCTCAGCACGGTCTTCGTGGTGTCCTTCATCTCCGCGACCTTGCTCCCCCTGGGCTCCGAACCGGCAGTGTTCGGGCTCATCCGCCTCAATCCCGAACTCTTCTGGCCCGCAGTGCTCGTGGCGACCACGGGCAACACCCTTGGCGGCGCCGTGAGCTGGTGGATGGGGCTGGGCGCCCACAAGGCCGTGGACAAGGCGCGGGGCGAGCACACCAACGTGCGTGCGCTCGCCTGGCTGAAGCGCTTTGGCGCCAAGGCCTGCCTGCTGAGCTGGTTGCCGGTGGTGGGCGACCCGCTCTGCGCGGTGGCCGGCTGGCTGAAGCTGCCCTTCTGGCAATGCGTGGGCTACATGGCCGTGGGCAAGTTCCTGCGCTACCTCGCGATGACCGCAGGGCTGCTGTATTTCTGGCCGGGGAACGCACCCCACTGAGCACCGCTCACCGGGCTTCGCGGTCTTTGCCGGCGGCAGGCACCGCCCGCCGGAGCCTCCACGTGCCTTCCAGGGTGTAGAGCACCAGCGCTCCCCAGATCAGCGCGAAACCGGCCAGCCGCGCGGGCTGGACCACCTCGCCGAACAGCCACACGCCCAATCCGAATTGCAGGCTGGGCGAGATGTACTGCAGCACCCCCATCGTGGCGAGCGGAATGCGCCGTGCACCGGCCGCGAACAACAGCAGCGGGACAGCGGTGATCGGCCCGGCCGCGATGAGCCAGCCCACGGTGGCCGCGTCCGCATGCGGCCAGGCCGCCTGCCCCGTCCAGGTCAACCATGCCAAGCATCCCACGGCCAGCGGCGCCAGCAGCGCGGTCTCCAGGGCCAGCCCTTCTATCGCGCCCAGCACCGCCGTCTTGCGCAGCAACCCGTAGAAACCGAAGGTGACGGCCAGCACCAGGGCGATCCACGGCAGGCGGCCGGCCTGCACCGTGAGCCACACCACCCCGGCCGCGGCCACCGCCAGCGCGAGCCACTGGCCGGGCCGGGGCCGCTCCTGCAGGAACACGTAGCCCATGGCGACATTCACCAGGGGCAGGATGAAATAGCCGAGGCTCGCGTCCACCACATGCTGGTGTTGCACGGCCCACACATAGATCAGCCAGTTGGCGGACAGCAGCAATGCAGAAAGCAGGAAGGCCGCCACCACGCGCGGCTGACTGCGCAGCCCGGCCACCCAACCCAGTTGCTGCCGCGCCACCAGCACCACGGCGAGCAGCACCATCGACCAGAGCGTGCGGTGCATGACCACCTCCAGCGCGGGCACCGAAGCCACCCGATGGAAATACACGGGAAACACGCCCCATGCCACGTAGGCGAGCGTGGCGTAGAGGATGCCGGTTTGCATGGAAGATTGTGATGGCGGGGAGGATGGACGGCGCCTGCAGGCACGACCGTGGTGGGGCGCCGGGGCCTGCCGATGCTATCGCAGGCCCGCCGGCCGCGCTGTCGCCTGGCGGCCAGCCCGCGCCCCCGGATGCGCGTAAACCTCAGCGCACCGCGCGGTGCAGTGCGCGCACCAGATCCGACTGGGTGATGATCCCGACCAGCCTGCGCTCCGCGTCGATGACGGGGATGTGGTGGTGTCCGTCTTCGGTGAAAAGCGGCACGAGTTCCACCACGGACCGGTGCTCGCTCACCACGCGGACCTGGCGGGTCATGATCTGCCCCACGACTTCCGGCTTGCTGGAGTGCAGCGTTCCCACGCGGCGGACCAGCGCACGCAATTGGTCGCCGATGCCCTGGTGGACATCCAGGTCGATCTGCCGCATGAAATCCGCCGTGGTGACGATGCCCACGATGCGGCGTGCGCGGTCCACCACGGGAAGCGCCTTGATCCGGCGCCTGCGCATCAGGGCCCAGGCCTCCTGCAATTCCGTGCCGAAGATCGCCGTGACCGGCTCGCGGGACATGATGTCGCCGCAGCGCAGATGTCCGAAATTGCGGCGATAGGCCTCGGCTTCCGCATGGTGCAGCAGGGCCTCCAGGTCGTCTCGGCTGACGTCCAGCACCTGGTTGTAATGGACCAGTGCGGCATCCAGGTCCGCAGGGGTGAAGCGCTGGGCACCCGTTGCGCCGGGCTCCGGACGCGCAGGGGCATGGGGGTAGCGTTTGCCGGTCAACGCATGCCAGGCCATGCCCGCCGCGACCAGCAGCAAAGAATTGGTGAGCACCGGAAACAGCGCGAACTGCGCATGCGTGGCGTGCGCCAGCACCGCGAACAGCGCCGAAGCCCCGCCGGGCGGATGCAGGCAGCGCAATTGCACCATGGCGGCGATCGCCAAGGCCACGGCCAGGGCCCCTGCTGCGGCCGGATCGGATACGAGCGATGCGCAGGCGACGCCCGCCAGTGCCGAGACCGTGTTGCCGCCGACCACCGACCAGGGCTGCGCCAGGGGACTCGACGGCACGCCGAAGACCAGCACCGCGCTCGCCCCGATGGGCGCCACGAGCCACGGCGACAAGCCCCACGGGTCCGCCATCCAGCGGCTCAGCAGCCCGGTCACCAGCATGCCGAGCAGGCAGCCCGCCGCCATGCGCAGGCGCTCCCGCCCATCCACGAACAAAGGCGCAGGCCAGAGGGCCTGGGCGGCACGGCGCACAGACCGGATCAGGCGCTCAGCAGCCATGCGGCTTCCAGGCAGATCCCGCCTTGTGCCCTCGGGCAGGCCCGCCACAGGCCTTGCGCGGCACGCGGCTGCGGAGTGCAAGGAACACGGCGCCCGCGCTCGACCCGGGAACGGCCCCGTCTCAGACGTTGAAGAGGAAGTTCATCACGTCGCCATCCTTGACAACGTATTCCTTGCCTTCGGCGCGCATCTTGCCGGAGTCTTTAGCGCCCTGTTCACCCTTGTACTGGATGAAATCATCGAACGCGATGGTCTGCGCGCGGATGAAGCCGCGCTCGAAATCGCCGTGGATCACGCCGGCGGCCTGGGGAGCCGTGTCGCCGACATGGATGGTCCAGGCACGCACCTCTTTCACCCCAGCGGTGAAATAGGTCTGCAGGCCCAGCAGCTTGAAGCCGGCACGGATAAGGCGGTTGAGGCCGGGTTCTTCCTGCCCCATCTCGGCAAGGAACATGTCGCGGTCCTCGTCGCTCATCTCGCTCATCTCGGATTCGATCTTGGCGCAGATGGCCACCACCGGCGCGTTCTGAGCGGCAGCGTACTCCTTCAGCCGGTCGAGCAGCGGATTGTTCTCGAAGCCGTCTTCGGCGACGTTGCCCACGAACATCGCCGGCTTGGCCGTGATCAGGCAGAACTGCTTGAGCAGGGGCGCATCTTCCTTGCTCACCGATACCGTGCGGGCCGGTCTGCCCTCGTCGAGCGCGGACTGGATCGGCGTGAGCAGCGCGACGATCTTGGCGGCTTCCTTGTCGTTGCCGGACTTGGCCGCCTTGCTGTAGCGGTTGAGGGCCTTTTCCACCGTGGCCAGGTCGGCCAGGCACAGTTCGGTCTGGATGACTTCGATATCGGCGATCGGGTCCACCCGGCCGGCCACGTGGATCACGTTCGGGTCTTCGAAGCAGCGGACCACGTTGACGATGGCGTCGGTTTCGCGGATGTGGGCGAGGAACTGGTTGCCCAGCCCTTCGCCCTTGCTGGCGCCCGCCACGAGGCCGGCGATGTCCACGAACTCGACGATGGCAGGAACGATGCGCTCGGGCTGGATGATGTCGGCGAGCTTCTGCAGGCGGGGATCGGGCACTTCCACCACGCCGGTGTTGGGCTCGATGGTGCAGAAGGGATAGTTCTCGGCCGCGATGCCGGCCTTGGTCAGGGCGTTGAAGAGGGTGGACTTGCCCACATTGGGCAGGCCCACGATGCCGCATTTCAGGCTCATGTCGAGGCTTTCAGGGTTCGGGGGAAAACCGGCGATTTTACGGGCACGCACCCGGACGGCTCCCCGGCAGCCCAGGGAGGCGCAGCGGCGGCGCGCCCAGCCACCCCGTCAGTCGAACTGCCAGTCCGCCGAAACCCGCTGGCCGACACGCACCAGCCGGCCCGCGCCTTCGAGCACGATGGAATTCATGCCGAAGGTGATGGCCCCATTCACGCGGGCATCCTGGCGGTAGGCGCGCAACGCGGTGCTCACCTCCGGGCTGCTCAGGGCGGTCAGCGGGTCGATATCGGGGATGGGACAGCGCGTGCAGGGCTTGACGGGCTTCAGGCAGGACCCCTCACCGCCGGTGTCGATGAACAGGCTGTCGATCCGGTCTTCATCGTGCGATTCCACGCCGTCGATGACGATGTTCGCGCGGAACCGATCCATGTCCACCGCAGACGCGCCCGCGGTGCCCAACCGTTCGTTGAGTTCCCGCAATGAAGCCTCGCTGGTCAGCAGCACCGGATAAGCATCGGCGAACTGGTTGGGCGCTTCGATGCCCCCCGTGCGGCGCAGGCTGGAAAGCCGCCGGTGCGCTGGGTCGAAGCGCACCAGGCGACAGGGCTGGCGCAGGAACGCCGTAAACCACCGCGCGGCCTGGTCGCCCACGTCCCATGCCGGCACCGCGTCGTCCCACACGCGCACCTCCATGACCGGGCCCATGGCGTGCAGCGCCAGCTGCAAGGCCGGCATGTCCGGCGCACGCAGCACGAGATCGGGCGCCTGCAACTCGGGCGATACCAACGCCATGCGGGGCGCCGTGCGCTGGGTCACGAAATCCCCGCGCGCATCGACGACCATCCATGTGCGGTCCCACTCCAGGCCCGTGGGCGTAAGCAGTGCCTCGGGCACCGCGATGCCCGCACAGGATTTGACAGGATGGATGAAAAGGCGGGAGACGGTGCCGGCCAGGTCTCGGTCGGTGCGAAAAGTCACTCGGGGCTCCGGACAATGCGTGGAGGGAACGGGGGAACGGGGGCGGGGTGCGCGGCCGGCACTCTCGCAAGCGCCAGCCCGGCCATGCGCGGATTGTGCCCGCGGGCCGGCGGGGTGCAGGCCGGCTCCTACAATGCCCGGCATGGCGCAAACCTTTGATGTCTGTATTCGCGGCGCTGGCGTGGTGGGCCGCGCGCTGTCCCTTCTTCTTGCACGCGAGCGCCTGCGCGTGGCACTGGTTCCCGGGCCCGTTCCCGCCGCGCAGAGCGAAGACGTGCGGGCCTACGCCCTCAACGCTGCATCGCGCGCCCTGCTGGACTCGGTGCGCAGCTGGCCGGATGCGGAACACGCCACCGCAGTCCAGCGGATGGACGTGCGTGGCGACATGGGTGGCGAAATCACCTTCGACGCCCAGCGCCATCCGGGCTCGGAAGCGCTCGCGTGGATCGTGGACGTGCCCGCGCTGGAAGCGCGGCTGGCCGATGCGGTCCGCTTCCAGCCGCAGGTGGAAATGGTGGACGCCCCGGTGGCGGCCGCATTGACCGTGGTCTGCGAAGGCCGGGCGAGCCGGACGCGCGAGGAATTCGGCGTGCGCTATGCCGAGACGCCCTATGGCCAGCACGCGGTCGCCACCCGGCTGCGCTGCGAACGTCCGCACGGACAGGTGGCGCGGCAGTGGTTCCTGCCGGACGGGATCCTCGCGTTTCTGCCGCTCGATGGCCCGGCGGGGAACTCCGTGGCTGTCGTCTGGTCCGTCCACCAGGACGAGGCACAACGCCTCCTTGCCATGGAACCGGCCGAATTCGAACAACGCATCCGCACCGCGAGCGAGGACACGCTGGGCAGCGTCACGTTGAGCGCATCCCGCGCCGCGTGGCCGCTGCAGCAAGCCCGCGCCGACCGCTGGTGCGGGCCCATGCCGGCATCCGTCGCGGCGGCCGGTGTCAAGCCACCGGCGCACAGTTGGGCACTCGCGGGCGATGCCGCGCATTCGGTCCATCCTCTTGCGGGCCAAGGCCTCAACCTCGGCCTCTCCGATGCCCTGGCGCTGGCACGGGTGCTGCGGGAGCGTGACTACTGGCGCGGCGTGGCGGACCTTCGGCTGCTGCGCCGCTACGAACGCGAGCGCAAGACGGCGCTGGCTCCCATGGGCCTGGCCATGGACAGCCTGCAGCAGCTGTTCACACGCCATGAAGGCCCCCTGCCCTGGCTGCGCAATTGGGGCATGCGAGGCTTCGAACACAGCGGCCCCCTGAAAGACTGGGTGACACGCCAGGCCATGGGCCTGGGCTGACGCCCACCGCACCGGGCTCCCCAGCCGGCACCCCGCCTTTCCTCCTATTCGAGAATCAAGAGAGAACACCATGAAACTGCTTCCCGCACTGCTCGCAGGCGCCGCCGCGCTGTCCATCGCCTTCGGCGCCCAAGCGCAGGAGTCTTCCATCCGCAAGGCCCTGTCCAGCCGCATTCCGCAATTGCAGAACATCGATGAAGTGCGGGCAACGCCCATGCCGGGCCTCTACGAAGTACGCATCGGCACCGACCTGTTCTACACGGATGCCAAGGGCAACTACCTCATCCAGGGCGAACTGATCGACACCAAGGCCCGCCGCAATCTCACGGAAGACCGCATCACCAAGCTCACGGCCGTGAATTTCGATTCCCTGCCCTTCCAGGATGCCTTCACCATCGTGCGGGGCAACGGCCAGCGGAAGATCGCGGTCTTCGAAGACCCGAACTGCGGGTACTGCAAGCGCTTCGAGAAAGACCTGCAGAACGTGGACAACGTCACGGTGTACCTGTTTCTCTATCCCATCCTGAGCCCGGACTCGGCTGAGAAATCGCGCAACATCTGGTGTGCCAAGGACCGCGTGACCGCCTGGCAGGACCAGATGGTGCGCGACAAGATCGCTCCATCGGCGAGTTGCGACACGGCAGCTTTGCAGCGCAATCTGGCTTTCGGGAAAAAGCACAAGATCACCGGCACGCCCACCATCATCTTCACCGACGGATCGCGGGTACCGGGCGCCATCGACGCACGCGAAGTGGAAAAGCGCATGGCCGATGCCGGCGCTGCGCCTGCCGCTCCCGTAGCCAACTGATCCCGCCCGCCACCGCATGTCCATCCTCCGCACCCACGCTCCCGCCGTGCACTACCGCGTGGATCCCGCGCAGCTGCATGCGCATCTCTTCCACGTCACGCTCACGGTGGAACGGCCTGCGGCGCAGCAGGAGGTGTCCCTGCCTGTCTGGATTCCCGGAAGCTATCTGGTGCGGGAGTTCTCCAAGAACCTGCACAACCTGCGTGCCCGCCAGGGAAACCAGGAAGTGCCGCTTGCGCAGCACAGCAAGTGCCGCTGGCAGGCCGAGTGCCGCGAAGATGTGCCGTTGGTGCTCAGCTATGAAATCAGCGCCTACGACAATTCCGTGCGCACGGCCTGGCTGGACGCGTCGCGGGGTTTCTTCAACGGGACCAGCGTCTGTCTGCGGGTGCACGGGCAGGAAGAGGCCCGCCATGACCTGGAGATCGTGGCGTCTTCCGCGGTGTCGCACTGGTCCGTCGCTACCGGGCTTGCGGCAGAGAAGACCACGCGCGCGGGCTTCGGCACCTACCGGGCGGCTTCCTATGACGAGCTGGTGGACTGCCCGGTGGAGATGGGGCCTTTCTGGAGCGCGCGGTTCACCGCCTGCGATGTTCCCCACCGCATCGTCGTGGCCGGCGCCGCACCCTCTTTCGACGGCAGCCGGCTCGTCGCCGACGCGCGGCGTATCTGCGAGGCGGGCATCCGCTTCTGGCACGGAGCGGGCAAGCCTCCGTATTCGCAGTATCTGTTCATGCTCAATGCGGTGGATGACGGCTATGGGGGCCTGGAGCACCGCAACTCCACCGCACTGATCTGCGGCCGCCGCGATCTGCCCCGCGTGGGCGAGAGCAAGGCCCCCGAGGGTTACACCACGCTGCTCGGCCTCATCAGCCATGAGCATTTCCATACCTGGAACGTCAAGCGCCTGCGGCCCGCAGAACTCGCACGGTACGACTATTACCAGGAGAACTACACGCAGCTGCTATGGTTCTTTGAAGGCTTCACCAGCTATTACGACGATCTGCTGTTGCGCCGCGCAGGATTGATCGAGGACGCGGCCTACCTGCGGCTGCTCACCAAGACCATCAACCAGGTGCTGCAGACGCCGGGCCGCCATGTGCAGAGCGTGGCCGACGCCAGCTTCGACGCCTGGGTGAAGTACTACCGCCAGGACGAAAACACCCCGAACGCCACGGTGAGCTACTACACCAAGGGCTCACTGGTCGGACTGTGCCTGGACCTGGCCCTGCGCCGCGAAGGCCGCACCACGCTCGATGACGTGATGCGCGCGCTCTGGGATCGCTGCGATGCCGGCCCAATGGCTGAAGAAGATCTGCTGGCTGTCCTCGAAGCCCTGTCCGGCAGATCGTTCTCGGCGGAAATTGCAGCGTGGGTCCATGGCACTGCCGATCTGCCGCTGGCGGAACTGCTCGCCGCCCAGGGTGTCACCCTGAAGACGGAGCCGGCCCAGCCGGCCCAGCGCCTGGGCCTGCGTGTGTCCGAAAGCCAGGGATTGCAGGTGAAGGTTGTGCTGCGCGGCGGTCTCGCAGAGGAAGCAGGATTCGCCGCCGGAGACGAATGGCTGGCCATCGAGGCCGGCGGTGCAACCTGGCGCGTGCAGCGGCTGGACGATGTCGCCCTGTACGCAGGCCACGAAAAGCAGGTGGTGGCGCTGGTGGCACGCGACCGCCGCGTATTCAAGCTACCGCTGGCCCTTGTGCGGGATGGCGATGCACCGAACGACACCGTGGCACTGGCGATCAACGACGCCGCATTGGCGCGGCGCTGGCTGGACGGCGGCCCCGCGTGCGCGCCAGCGGGCGACTGACCACCGGCACACCCTTGGGTATAGTCGTTCGCACCACAACGACACAGGAGATACCCCTTGGCCTATGAAGTCATCGAGGTCCGCACCGAGGCGGACAAGGTCGGCATCATCACGTTGAACCGCCCCAAGCAGCTCAACGCACTCAACGACCAGCTCATGGACGAGCTCGGCGCCGCGCTGGCGGCCTTCGACGCCGACGAGCGGATCGGTTGCGTGATCATCACCGGCAGCGAAAAGGCCTTTGCGGCCGGTGCCGACATCGGTGCGATGGCGAAATACGGTTTCGCCGATGCCTACAAGGGCGACTACATCACGCGCAACTGGGAGCGCATCCGTTCCGTGCGCAGGCCCGTCATCGCCGCCGTGAGCGGCTTCGCGCTGGGTGGCGGCTGTGAACTCGCCATGATGTGCGACTTCATCATCGCCGCGGACAACGCGAAGTTCGGGCAGCCCGAGATCAAGCTCGGCGTCATTCCTGGCGCGGGCGGAACGCAGCGGTTGCCCCGCGCAGTGGGCAAGTCGAAGGCCATGGACATGGCACTCACCGGCCGCATGATGGACGCGCAGGAGGCCGAGCGCGCAGGCCTGGTGAGCCGGGTGGTCCCGTACGACAAGCTGATGGACGAGGCGCTGGGCGCTGCCCTGGTGATCGCCGACTTCTCCCGGGTCGCCGTCATGGCGGCCAAGGAAACGGTCAACCGGGCCTTCGAGGGAACGCTGTCCGACGGACTCATGTATGAACGGCGCCTGTTCCACGCGCTTTTCGCGACGCAGGACCAGAAGGAAGGCATGGCCGCCTTCCTGGAAAAGCGCAAACCGGAATTCACCCACCGCTGAGGGGCACGGCCCGTTGCGGCGCTATCGCAGCGCCGCGATGTCTCCGTTCTTGATGAGCCGCGCGCGCAGTATGTTGCGGCTGATGCCCAGCAGGCGCGCCGCCTGTACCTGGTTGCGGTGGCAGAATTCGAAGGCCGTGCGCACCACGGTTTCCTCGATGCGCTCGTAGAGTTGATCGCCCTGCTCCTGGAACAGGCTGGCGAGTGCGGATTCGAGGGCCTGCTGCGCCGTCGCCTCTGCCGGCGGTGCATCGGCGATCGCGCGGCGCTGCAGGCCCAGCGATGAAAGCTGGAGGTCCTCCGCGGTGAGCACACCGTGGCGGCAGATCAGCAAGCCGTGGTGAATCACGTTTTCCAGTTCGCGAATGTTGCCGGGCCAGTTGTGGTTCAGCAGCTTGCGTTCGGCACCGGCATCCAGCCGCACGGCGCCATAGCCCAGCCGGTGGCGATACTCGTCGATGAAATGGCGCGCCAGCGGCAACACGTCGCCAGGCCGCTCTCGCAAGGTGGGCAACGCCAGATGCACCACGTGCAGCCGGTAGAAGAGGTCTTCGCGGAAGTTGCCTGCGGCCACGGCATCCTGCAGCCGCACATTGGTGGCGGCCACCACGCGCACATCCACCGGGAGGCTTTTGCGCGCGCCCAGGCGCACGACCTCGCGCTCCTGCAGCACCCGCAGCAACTTCACCTGGATCGAGAGCGGCAGATCGCCGACTTCGTCGAGAAAGAGCGTGCCGCCATTGGCCGCCTCGAACCATCCCGCCTTCGACGTGAAAGCGCCCGTGAACGCGCCCTTCTCGTGACCGAACAGTTCGCTTTCGACCAGCGTTTCCGAGAATGCGCCGCAGTTGACCGCCACGAAGGGCCGGTCGCGCCGCGCACTCAACTCATGCACATGCCGCGCGATGAGTTCCTTGCCCGTGCCCGTCTCACCGACGATAAGCACATTCGCCTCGCTGGGCGCCACCAGGCGGATGCGCTCCAGCAGCGCCACGGAACGCGGATCCTCGAACACCTGCGCGGTGGCGCGGATCGATGTGGGCATGGCGCGGGCGCCAGGCAAGGTGAGCAGCGGCGCGGGGCTCCAGCGCGGAGCCGGCGCATCGCCGTCTTCGGAGTTCGCAGAATGGAAGTGCAGGGCGGACATGGCGTTCAGGAGTAGAAGCTGGGTTCGGGATGGCGTTGCAACAAGGCCCACTCTCCCAGTTCGCGCAGCTTGTAGGCCACGGGATCGTGCAGGGAATGGGTGCGCAGATTGCGCCAGTGGCGGTCCAGACGCAGGCCGCCATGCGTGGCGCGCGCGCCTGCGACGTCGAACATGCGCGTACAGAGATCCAGGCCGACGCGCGTGGCCGCCACCTTGGCAGTCGCCACGGCCACCGCCACATCGCCGCGCTCGGCAGCGGTCAAGGCCGCATCCCGCACCCACGCGGCATCGAAATGGCCGGCCGCACGGTCCAGCAGCACGCGTGCGCTCTCCAACCCGACCCAGAAGTCGCCGTAGTGGCCCAGCACATACGGATCTTCGGCAGCCTGCGCCACGCCGGACGTGCGCCACGGGCGGGCTTCATGGAGCGTGTAGTGCCTCGCGTCCTGGAATGCGCCCTCGGCGATCCCCAGATAGATGCTGGTGAGCACCAGTTGCGCCAGCAATGGGCGCAGGCAGGCAAAAGGCGTCGCCAGCGGGCCGGGATCCGCCAGGATCTCGTGGTGCTCGACCCGCACGCGCTCGAAGGTCACGCTGCCGCTGTCGGTCTGGCGCTGGCCGATGTTGTTCCAGTCGGGGGCCACGGCGATGCCGGTGCGACCGGTAGGCACCGCCGCCACCACAAGGGTTCCCGGCCCTTCGTCGCGCGCCGAAGCAATCAGCATTTCGGAATCGAGCGCACCGGAGCAAAAGCTCTTCTGGCCCGAAAACTCGCTCCAGCCTCTGTGGCGCATGCACAGGGTGCGGTCATCGAGCGGGTTGAGCGCATTGCCCCAGAACCAGCGCAACCGCGCTGTCTGCGCAAACCAGGGTTGCCACTGACGGGGCTGTGAGAACAGCCGGGCCGTGGCGAGCATGAGGTGGTGAAAGCCGAACACATGGGCCAGCGAAGAATCGGCCCTGGCGAGGATGCGCACGACCTCCAGGGTATCCCGCCAGCCGGAGCCGCCCCCGCCGTGGGAACGCGGGATGCTCATGGCGAGCAGGCCGCTCGCACGCAATGCATCGCGCTCGGCCTTGGGGGTGCCGCCACGCTCATCGCGCTCTGCCGCGGTGAGCGCGAACTGCGCTGCCAGCCGCAGCGCGACGCTGCCCGGTGCGATCTCCCCGGACACTTCCGATGGGGCAGGAGCCACACCGTCCGGCGCGCAGTCAAGCGGAGAAATCAGCACAGTGCTCACAATCAAGTTCCTTGGGAAGACGTCGAACCAGCGGCCAAAGTGCAGCCCCTCCTGGGCAGCACTGCTGCATGCCCAGCAATTCTGGTGCGAGGCCCTGGCCGCCCCAAGCGTGGAATCCGAGGATCGATAGATGGTTTGCGGCCACAGCAGCAAGTGCGGCCTGGCAGGCACGGATGCAGCATCCGGACCGTCCGGTTGCTGCCACTGCAGCAGCGGCATGCGGCTTTCCCTCTGCGAAGCCCATGGCACGGTCCCTGCGAAGCATTCCGCACCGTCGCCCTCCGAGAGGGCCTCATGGCGACACAAACCTTCCGAACTCTCCCCATTCCCCATGCAAGTCTTCTGGTTTCTTCCCACGCACGGCGACAGCCGGTATCTGGGCACTGCGCACGGTGCCCGCACCGTGAGCCACCACTATCTCCGGCAGATCGCGCAGGCGGCGGACGAACTGGGCTACGAAGGCGTGCTCATTCCCACCGGCCGCTCCTGCGAAGACGCCTGGGTCGTGGCCGCGTCGCTCGCTCCGCTGACCGAACGGCTCAAATTCCTGGTGGCCATCCGCCCCGGCATCATCTCGCCCACCGTGGCGGCACGGCAAGCGGCCACGCTCGACCGCTTCTCGCAGGGACGGCTGCTGCTCAACGTGGTGACGGGTGGCGATCCCGACGAGCAGCGCGGAGACGGCAGCTTTCTCGACCATGCCGAGCGCTATGCACTGACCGACGAATTCCTGCGCATCTGGCGGCGCGTGGCTGCCGGCGAGACCGTGAATTTCGAAGGGCGTCATCTGCGCGTGGAGAACGCCAAAGCCCTCTACCCGCCCGTTCAGACGCCCCATCCGCCTCTGTGGTTCGGCGGATCGTCCGATGAAGCGGTGGCGCTGGCGGGCGAGCAAGTGGACGTGTACCTCACCTGGGGAGAACCCCCGGCCGCCGTGGCCGAGAAGATCGCGCGCGCCCGGGCCGCTGCGGCCCGGCATGGCCGCACGCTGCGCTTCGGTATCCGGCTGCACGTGATCGTGCGGGAAAACAGTGAGGCGGCATGGCAGGCCGCAGACACACTGATCTCCCAGGTGACCGACGACACCATCGCCGCTGCGCAAAAAGCCTTTGCCCGCTTCGACTCCGTGGGCCAGCGCCGGATGTCGGCCTTGCACGGTGGACAGCGCGACCGACTGGAGGTGTCTCCCAACCTGTGGGCTGGCGTGGGCCTAGTGCGCGGTGGCGCCGGCACGGCCCTGGTGGGCAATCCCCAGGAGGTGGCAGCACGCATGCACGAATATGCGGCGCTGGGCATCGATACCTTCATCTTCTCCGGCTATCCACATCTGGAAGAAGCCTACCGCACCGCAGAACTGCTCTTTCCCCTGCTGCCGCTCGCATCGCAACGCCCTGCGGGGCAGGCGAACATCACCGGCCCTTTCGGCGAAATAGTCGCCAACGACATCCTGCCGCCCTCCTCGCCCGGCAAGGCCCCGGACACCGCGGAGGCCGCGTTGCCATGAAGCACTTTGCCTCCGAGGCGCGCCGGGATTGGCGCGATGCGCAAAGCGCCGTGGCGACGGCCCTGGCCTCCACGGCCATCGCGCGCGACCAGGCGGGTGGCATACCGCTCCATGAACGGCGCCTGCTGCGCGAAAGCGGCTTGCTCACGCTCTCCATCCCCAGCGCCCTGGGCGGCTTGGGCGCACCGTGGAGCGAGGTGCTGGGAGTGGTGCAGCACTTCGCACGGGTGGACAGCGCGGTGGCACACGTCTTCGGCTTCCACCATCTGCTGCTGGCTACCGCGCAGCTCTTCGGCCAGCCCGCGCAATGGCAACCATGGCTCGAAGCGACCGTGGCGCAGCGATGGTTCTGGGGCAATGCCCTCAATCCACTGGATAAAGGCACCGTGGCAACACAGGCACCGGAGGGGCATTGGCTGTTCGACGGCCGCAAAAGCTTCTGCTCCGGTGCCGGCGACTCCGACCAGTTGCTGGCATCGGCGTTCGATGCCTCCGGGAAGTTGCTCATTGCCGTCGTGCCCACGGGCCGCGCAGGCATCCGGGTGCAAGGCGACTGGGACAACATGGGCCAACGGCAAACCGACAGCGGCAGCGTGGCTTTCGAGCAGGTCCGTATCCACGCACAGGAACTGCTCCTCGATCCCGGTCCCCTGTCATCGCCTTTCGCGGCGCTGCGCCCCCTGCTGGCCCAAATGGTGCTGGCCCACGTGTACCTGGGGCTGGGCGAAGGGGCACTGGCCGAGGCACGGGGATTCACGCTCCAGCACGCTCGCGCCTGGCACGCGTCGGGCGTGGACCAGGCCGGCGAGGACCCTTACCTGCTGGGCCACTACGGGGACTTTTGGCTGGCCCTGGAAGGGGCAGGCCTGCTGGCCCAGCGGGCCAGGGCACTGTTCGACGCGGCCTGGGCCGAAGGCATGGCACTCACACCCGAGGCACGCGGCAATGTCGCCATTGCCGTGGCGGCTGCGAAGGTGGCAGCCAGCCGGGCGGCGCTCGATGTGGCCCACCGGTTGTTCGAAGTCACGGGGCCACGCGCCACCACAGCCGCACTGCGCATGGACCGCTTCTGGCGCAACCTGCGCGTGCACACCCTGCACGATCCCATCGACTACAAACGCCGCGAATTGGGCCGGTGGGCACTGCATGCCCAACCGCCCCCTCCATCGTTCTACTCATAGTCCGATCCGCTTCCCCCTTTGCGCCGGCCCGTGCCGCGCTGCCCCCGCAGCGCCGCACGGGCCGCCTCGTTGGGGAGCCCATCCCGGCGCCATGCGATCTGCTGCGCAGAGCGCATAAGCATGGGCGATTTCTGAAGCAATGCTGTTCTTGCAGCAGTTGCACAGCAGGGTGCTGTACAGCACACAGCAGTCGCGTGACAGCAATCCCCCAAGTCATTGATTTACATCAGGAAAACCCTTGGCACGCAAGCTGCTGAGCAGTAGCAGGACACCGCGCCGCGGTGGCTGATCAACCCACAGGAACGATTGGAATCCCCATGGCCCGCACACTGAATCTCGTCGCCGTTTCCGGCAGCCTGCAACGCCCCTCGCGCACGCTGGCACTTGTTGAGCACCTTGTTGAAAGAATCGGCGATGCCGTGCCGATCCGCGTGCGCACCATCGAACTGGGCAACATCGGCCCGCGCCTTGCCGGAGCGCTGTACCGCAACCAGTTGCCGCCGGAGGTGGAGGCAGACCTTGCCGCCGTCGAGCAGGCCGACATCCTGGTGGTTGGAAGCCCCGTATACCGCGCCACGTATTCGGGCCTTTTCAAGCACTTCTTCGATTTCGTGCACCACGAAGCGCTGGTGGATGTGCCGGTCCTGTTGGCGGCCACTGGTGGAAGCGAACGCCATGCGCTGGTGATCGATCACCAGCTGCGGCCGCTTTTCAGCTTCTTCCAGGCCCACACGCTGCCGCTGGGCGTGTATGGCACCGACAAGGACTTCACCGACTACCGCATCACCGCCCCGGCCCTGCTGGCCCGCGCGGCCCTGGCGGTGGAGCGTGCCGTGCCACTCCTGCGCGCAGGCCTGCCGAACTCCCACGCGCTCCCGCGGGAACTGGCTGCCGTGGCCTGACGCCCTCGCCAACGCCCTGCCCCACCCACCCCAACCACGAGGAGCCTTCCCATGAGCACCCCCCGCACCGAACCCGTCAAATTCGCCTATTGGGTCCCGAACGTCAGTGGCGGCCTGGTCGTGAGCACCATCGCGCAGCGCACCGACTGGAGCCTCGAATACAACCAGCGGCTGGCGGTCGCCGCCGAGAAGGCAGGCTTCGAGTACGCCCTGAGCCAGATCCGGTTCACGGCAGGCTATGGCGCCGAATACCAGCACGAGTCCGTTTCGTTCAGCCAGGCTCTGCTGCACGCCACCACCACATTGAAGGTGCTGGCCGCGATCCTGCCGGGCCCCTGGCATCCCGCCGTCGTGGCCAAGCAGATCGCCACCATCGACCACATCTCGGGCGGGCGCATCGGCATCAATGTGGTGAGCGGCTGGTTCAAGGGAGAGTTCACTGCCATCGGCGAGCACTGGCTGGAGCACGACGAACGTTATCGCCGCTCGAACGAATTCATCCGTGCGCTCAAAGGCATCTGGACGCAGGACCACTTCACCTTCAAAGGCGACTTCTACCGCTTCAACGACTACACGCTGAGCCCGAAGCCGCTGCAAAAACCCCATCCGGAAATTTTTCAGGGCGGTAGTTCCCGTGCCGCGCGCGACAACGCGGCCAGCGTTTCAGACTGGTACTTCACGAATGGCAATACGCCGGAGGGTCTGAAGCTCCAGATCGACGACATCCAGGCCAAGGCGCGGGCCAACGGCCATACCGTGCGCATCGGCGTGAATGCGTTCGTGATTGCACGCGATACCGAGGAAGAAGCCCAGGCCGTACTGCAGGACATCCTGCGGCATGCGCACGTGGAAGCCGTGCACGCCTTTGGCGACGCGGTGAAGCAGGCTGGCAAGGCATCGCCGGAAGGAGAAGGCAACTGGGCCAAATCCACCTTCGAGGACCTCGTGCAATACAACGACGGTTTCCGCACCAACCTCATCGGCACACCGCAGCAGATCGCCGAACGCATCGTGGCCCTGAAGGCCATCGGTGTGGACCTGGTACTGACCGGCTTCCTGCACTTCATCGAGGAAGTGGAGTACTTCGGCCGAGAGGTGCTGCCCCGGGTTCGCGAACTGGAGGCGCGCCAGGCCACGGTGGCCGAGCAGCCCGCCCTGGAAGCCGTGGCCTGAAGCGCACGACATCTCGGCCCGCACCTGCACTGCCATGGCACCGATCCCATCCCCTCCCGCGCTGCAATTGCGCCACATCGACCTGGCTTTCGGTGGTGTGAAGGCGCTGTCGGATATCGACTTGGACATCGCCCCCGCGGAGATACGCGCCGTCATCGGACCCAACGGGGCCGGAAAGAGTTCGTTGGTCAACGTGGTCTGCGGCCTTTACCGGCCGAGCCGCGGGCACATCCGGCTGGGTGCCTCCGAATTCGCGCACGTGCCAACCCACCGGCTGGCACGGCTCGGCGTGGCACGGACCTTCCAGAATCTGGCGTTGTTCCGGGGCCTTTCTGTGCGTGACAACGTGGCGCTGGGATGCACGGCACCGCAGGGCTCATGGGTCGCGCAGTGGGCCGGCTGGCCGACCGCTCGCGAAGCCCGCCGTGCAGCCACCGCACAGGCCGATGCGCTGCTGGGTTTCCTGGATCTGCAGGCCGTACGCGATCGGCCCGCCGGCACCCTGCCCTATGGCCTGCAGAAGCGGGTCGAGTTGGCCCGTGCACTGGCCGCCTCCCCGCGCCTGCTGCTGCTGGACGAGCCCATGGCCGGCATGACACAGGCCGAGAAACGCGACATGGAGCGCCTTGTGCGAGCCGCCCGCGACCGCTTCGGTCCGGCCATCCTCCTCATAGAGCACGACATCGGCGTGGTGCTCGGGCTCTCCGACCGCGTGGCCGTGCTGGACCACGGCCGAAAGATCGCAGACGGCACCCCGAACGAGGTGCAGTCGGACCCCGCCGTGATCGACGCCTACCTCGGCGTGGAGCACGCCATGGACGACAGCGAGGACGCATGATGGATCCGGACCTCGCATTTTTCACCGAAGTACTTGCGGGCGGCCTGCTCTCGGGTGTGATGTATGCCCTGGTGGCCATCGGCTTCGTGCTGATCTACAAGACGTCCGGCGTGCTCAACTTCGCGCAGGGCGCGCAATTGCTGCTGGCGGCGCTGACCTTCGTGAGCCTCCTGGAACGCGGGCTGCCTTTCGCACTGGCACTGGCCGCCACATTCGCGCTGATGGTGGTGCTGGGCCTGGCCATCGAGCGCACCGTGTTGCGCCCGCTGGCCAACCGCTCGCCGATGACGCTGTTCGTTGCCACGCTGGGGCTTTCCTACGTGATCGAGGGCGTGGCGCAGCTGGCCTGGGGAACCCAGGTGCATGCGCTGGAGTTGGGCATCGAAGACACGCCACTCGATTTCGCCGGTGTCCTCGTCTCGCGCTTCGACCTCGTGGCCGCTGCCTGTGCAGGCGTCGTGGTGGCCCTGCTCTCGGCTTTCTTCCGCTTCACGCGAACGGGCCTGGCTTTCCGCGCCGTGGCGGACGACACCTTCGCCGCCCTGGCCATCGGGCTGCGCCTGCCGCGCGTCTGGGCCGCCGTATGGGCTGCCGCCGGCGTGATCGCCCTGGTGGCGGGGTTGCTCTGGGGCGCCCGCCTGGGGGTCCAGTTCTCGCTGTCGCTCGTAGTGCTCAAGGCGTTGCCCGTGCTGGTGCTGGGGGGCTTCGATTCGGTGGCCGGCGCCATCGTGGGCGGCCTGATCGTAGGAGCGCTGGAGAAGCTCGCCGAGGTGTACCTGGGGCCCGCCGTCGGCGGAGGTATCGAGGGATGGTTCGCCTATGCCGTGGCACTGTTGTTCCTGCTGGTGCGCCCGCGCGGCCTGTTCGGCCAGCGCCTGGTGGAAAGGGTGTGAATCGCCATGAGTGCCATCCTCCCTGCCGACACGTCACCGCCGCTGGCCATCGCCCCGCCGTCCGGCCTGCGCCGCGCCTGGGCCTGCGCACCGCGAGGACTGCCGGTCCTGGCCATTCTGGCCTTGGGCTACGGGCTCGTGCCCGCGCTCGCCAGCCCCTACTGGCTCGATGCGATCCTGATCCCCTTCCTGGCGCTTTCGCTCGCGGGCGTCGGGCTGAACCTGCTCACGGGCTATGCCGGCCAGCTTTCCCTGGGTACGGCAGCGTTCATGGCCGTCGGCGCCTTCGCCACCTACAACTTCCACCTGCGCATTCCCGGCATTCCTCTGCTGGCCAGCATGGCACTTGGCGGGCTGTGCGCCACGGCCGTAGGCCTGCTCTTCGGCTTGCCGAGCCTGCGGCTGCGCGGCTTCTATCTGGCGGTTTCCACGTTGGCTGCGCAGTTCTTCGTGCAGTGGATGTTGACCAGGTTCGGCTGGTTCACGAACCACAGCAGCTCCGGGGTGATCGATGCGCCCGAGCTGCGCATCGGGCCCTGGGTTTTCGACACGCCCGTCGCACGCTACCTGTTCGCGCTGACGGTCGTGGCACTGCTCAGCGCTGCCGCCTGGCGGCTGGTGTCCACGCGCACCGGGCAGCACTTCGTAGCCGTCCGCGACAACGAACTCGCAGCGCGTGTCATCGGGATTCCCGTGCTGCGCACCAAGCTCCTGGCGTTTGCGGTGTCCTCGTTCATCGTGGGCGTGGCCGGCGTGCTCTGGGCCTTCGTCTACCTGCGCACCGTGGAGCCCGCGGGCTTCAACCTGGACCGCTCGTTCCAGATCCTGTTCATCGTGATCCTCGGCGGGCTGGGCACGATCCGCGGCGCGTTCTTCGGCGCTGCCCTCATCGTGGTGCTGCCGTTGCTGCTCTCCCGGCTGGGGAGCTGGGCACTCGGGGGCATGTTCGATTCCGGCGTGCTGGAGATGAGCCAGCGCATTGCGCTGGGCCTTCTGATCATCGGCTTTCTCATCGCCGAGCCCGAGGGGCTGACCGCGCTCTGGGCCCGCGCGCGGCATGCCCTGGCGCGGCGCCTCGGCATCGCGCGCTTCCATTGATTACCCCGTTCTTCCCACGCTGTTCCTTGCCTTCGCGATTCCACCCTTCCAGGAGCTTTTCCATGCGTCTTCTTCGATCCTTGCGCACCGCCGCCGTCGCAGCCACCGTCGCCCTCTCCGGCCTGGCGGCGCACGCCGACGAGCAGTTCTTCCCGCTGCAGAGTTACCGGGTGGGCCCGTATGCCGCAGGTGGCACCGGCTTTTTCGGCGGCTTCATCGACTACCTGAATCTGGTCAACCTGCGCGACGGCGGGGTGGGTGGCGTCAAGCTGACATGGGCAGAGGGCGAGACGCAATACGAAGTGGAGCGCGGCGTCGAGGTCTACGAACGCTTCAAGACGCGTCCCGGCATCGCAGCATGGAACCCGCTGTCCGTGGGCATCGCCTACGCCATGCTGGACCGCGTCACTGCCGACAAGGTCCCGCTGATCACCATCAACCATGGCCGTACCGACACCACGGACGGCCGCGTGTTCAAGTACGTCTTTCCGCTGCTGCTCAACCCGTACAGCGAAACCTCGGGCATCGTGAACTACATCGCGGGCAAGGAAGGCGGCGCAGAAAAGCTCAAGGGCAAGAAGATCGTGGTGCTCTACCACGGCTCTCCCTACGGCAAGGAGACGATCCCGATCTACGAGTTGCTCGCAAAACAGTATGGCTTCACGCTGCAACAGATCGAAGTGCCGCACCCGGGCAACGAACAGCAGTCGCAGTGGCTTGCGATCCGGCGTGCCAAGCCGGACTATGTGGTGCTGCGCGGCTGGGGCGTAATGAACCCGGTGGCGCTGAAGACAGCCCAGAAGACCGGCTTTCCAGCCGAACGCATCGTCGGCAACGTCTGGTCCAACTCCGAGGAAGACGTCATTCCCGCGGGCGATGCGGCCAAGGGCTACACGGCCATCACCACCGTGGCGGCCGGGACGCATTACCCCGTGCTCCAGGACATTCAGAAGACCGTCTATGCGGCGGGCAAGGGCAACCTGGAGGATCCGAAGCGCATCGGCAGTGTCTATCACAACCTCGGGGTGCTCAACGGCATCCTCAACGTCGAGGCGGTCCGCATCGCCCAGGCCAGGTTCGGCAAGCGCACGCTCACTGGCGACGAAGTCCGCTGGGGCTTCGAAAACCTGCGGATCGATGAAGCACGTGCTGCAGCGCTTGGCGCCAAGGGCCTGTTCCATTCCATCCACGTGACCTGGGAAAACCACGAAGGCGACGGCCGTGTGGCCTTCCAGCAGTGGGATGGGCGGCAGTGGAAGGTGGTGTCCGACTGGATTGCACCCGACTGGAAGCTGCTGCGCCCGCTGATCGAGAAATCCTCCGAGGCCTATGCCAAGGAAAAGAAGCTCGTGGTGCGCAAGCGCATCGAGGACTGAAACCCGCCCACCTCGCCGTCCCCCATCTTTCCCTTCAGGAGGAATCCGCCATGTCTGCCGTGCTCCAGAACCCCGCCACCGAACAACCGATCCGCCCGCATGCGCTGCAGGCAGCCCACCTGCCCGGCCAACCCGTGCCCGGGCTGCCGCGCAGTTCCCGACCTGCCCATGTGATCCGGAACGATGCCGAGGCCATCGCCGTGGCCCGCCAGCTTGCGGGGCGCCTGAGGGAAGGCGCCGCACTGCGCGACCGCGAGCGGCTGTGGCCTGTGGAAGAAATCGACGCCTATTCCCAGAGCGGCCTCTGGGCCATCAATGTGCCCCGCGCCCACGGCGGGCCCGAGGTGTCGTACGCCACGCTGGCGGAAGTGATCGCGATCATCTCCGCGGCAGACCCCTCCATTGGCCAGATCACCCAGAACCACCTCGGCATCGTGGCCGCCATCCGCACGGTCTCCGACGAGGCGCAGCAAGGCCTGCTGTTCCGCGAAATCCTTGCAGGCGCGCGCTTCGGCAATGCGTTCTCCGAATCGGGCTCCCGGCGCGCTGCGGACTTCGAGACACGCTTCGTCGACGACGGCGACCACGTGGTGGTGAGCGGGCGGAAGTTCTACTCCAGCGGCGCCCTGCTGGCCCACTACGTTCCCATCGTGGCCAACGACGCCCAGGGCCGTGCCTGGTACGCCATCGCGGAGCGCGATGCACCCGGCCTCACGGTGATCGACGACTGGAGCAGTTTCGGCCAGCGCACCACGCTGAGCGGCACCGTGCTCATAGACCAGGTGCGGGTGCCCAGAACGCACCTGGTTCCGGCCTGGAAGGGCTACGACCGGCCTTCTGCGGACGGGGCCATCTTCCAGATCATCCAGGCCGCGGTCGACGTGGGGATCGCCCGCGATGCGATTGCCGACACGCAGGACTTCGTGCGCACCAAGACGCGCCCCTGGGTGGACAGCCAGCGCGACACCGCCGCAGAAGACCCATACACCATCCAGGCCGTGGGCGACCTGCAGATCCGCCTGCATGCGAGCGAAGCCTTGCTGGAACGCGCCGGCCGCGCCATCGACCGCGCACTGTCCACTCCCGATGCCGATACGGTGGCCGAGGCGCAGATCGCCGTGGCCGAGGTGAAGGTGCTCTCCACCGAGACCGCGCTGCTGGCCACCAACAAACTGTTCGAGCTGGCCGGCACGCGCTCCACGCTCGGCCAGTACCACCTGGACCGGCACTGGCGCAACGCGCGCACGCACACGCTGCACGACCCGGTGCGCTGGAAGTACGCCATCGTGGGCAACTACTACCTGAATGGCGTGAAGCCCCCGTTCCACGCCTGGAGCTGAAAAGCATGACCGCACAGGACACCGGCACCCCGCTGCTGCGCCTGGAGGACGTGCACGTGCATTACCTGGGCGCCATCGCCGCGCTCCAGGGTGTGACGCTGGACGTGCGGGCCGGCGAGATCCATGCGCTGCTCGGCGCCAACGGGGCCGGCAAGTCCACGGCACTGCGCGCGGTGTCGCATCTGCTTGCGGCTCTGCGGGGGCAGGTCACGCAGGGCCGCATCGCCTTCGACGGACAGGACGTGCTGCGCGCCTCGCCCGATGCGCTGGTGCGGCGCGGCCTGGTTCCCGTGCTGGAGGGACGCCACTGCTTTCCCTCGCTCACGATCGAAGAGAACCTCGTCACCGGCGGCATCGGTGGCGGCGCATCGCGGGCGCGGCTGGCACGGGATCTCGAGCGGGTCTATACCGCGTTCCCGCGCCTCCAGGCCAAGCGCCATACGCCTGCAGGGCTCACTTCGGGTGGGGAGCAGCAGATGGCCGCGATCGGCCGTGCGCTCATGGCGCGGCCCCGGCTGCTCGTGCTGGACGAGCCCAGCATGGGGCTCGCGCCCCGCACGGTGGAGGACATCTTCCGCGAACTCGCGCGGCTCAACCGCGAAGAGGGCCTGACGGTGCTGATCGCCGAGCAGAACTCCACCGTGGCCCTGCGCCATGCCCACCGCGCCACGGTCCTGGACACGGGGCGCAGCGCCCTGGGGGGTGAGGCGCGCGAGCTGCGGGCCCGGACGGACATCCGGGCGCTGTACTTCGGCCAGGGCATTGCCCCTCCGGAGCCCTTGCTGGCCGCGCAAGCTTGACGCACTGCGCCAACCACGGTGCAAAGCAAAAACCCCACAGGACTTGCGTTCTGTGGTGTTTCAATCTGGTGGCGCTTCACGGATTCGAACCGCGGACCTGTGGATTATGATTCCATCGCTCTAACCGACTGAGCTAAAGCGCCGAAGCCCGCAAGTATATCGCTTTTTTCTGCGGGCACAACACTTGGCGCACCCTGGCGGCGCCCCGCGCACGGCATTCCGGCGGGTGGCCCGTAGAATCCGGGCCTCAGCCCCTGGATGAACACCATGAACCGCTGCCAGCCCCACACACACCTTTTCCGTTCCCGCCGGCTGCGCAGCGCGGCTGCGCTGCTGCTGGCGCTCGGCGCGGCGGCGGCCTCCGTGCCCGCTGCAGCGCAGCAGGTACAGCCCTCGCTGGGCGGCGTCCGCAACTTCCCCGATGCCGCACTGCGCGGCACCCTGGTGGTCTTGAGCACGGCGGAAGCCCAGATCAACGGCAACACGGTGCGCATGGCCCCCGGCATGCGCATCTTCAGTCCGCAGAACTCGCTGGTGATGGCCCACACGGTGATCGGGCAGTCGTTCACGGTCAACTACGTGATCGAGCCTTCCACGGGCATGCTGCACGCGGCCTGGATCCTCAGCAAGGCCGAGGCCGCCCAGCCCCGCAAGGGCAGCGGCGGCTCTTCGCTGTTCGACACCTTGTTCGGCTCGGGGAGCTGAGCCACCGGGGCCCGGCCCCGCACGCTCCCCGCAACCCAGGCCGCTCTTGCACAACGTCCCCGCCGCGGCAGGGACTGCGCCCTCGCCCGCGGGCGGCTGCCTTTCTCTTTCTGCCTTCTTCCGGATTTCCTGCCATGGCCAAAAAAGTCTTCGTCAAAACCTTCGGCTGCCAGATGAACGAGTACGACTCGGACAAGATGGTGGACGTGCTGAACGCCGCGCAGGGCTACGAGCCCACGCAGGATGTGGAAGAGGCCGACCTGATCCTCTTCAATACCTGCTCGGTGCGCGAGAAGGCGCAGGAGAAGGTCTTCAGCGACCTGGGCCGCATCAAGCACCTGAAGGCCCGGGGCGTGAAGATCGGCGTCGGCGGCTGCGTGGCGAGCCAGGAAGGCGACGAGATCATCAAGCGCGCGCCCTACGTGGACGTGGTGTTCGGCCCGCAGACGTTGCACCGCCTGCCCGAACTGCTGGCGCAGCGCGAGGCACTGGCGCGCCCGCAGGTGGACATCAGCTTTCCCGAGATCGAGAAATTCGACCACCTGCCGCCCGCCCGCGTGGAAGGTGCGAGCGCCTTCGTCTCCATCATGGAAGGCTGCAGCAAGTACTGCAGCTACTGCGTGGTGCCCTACACGCGCGGCGAGGAGGTGAGCCGGCCTTTCGACGACGTGCTCGTCGAAGTGGCGGGCCTCGCCGACCAGGGTGTGAAGGAAGTCACGCTGCTGGGGCAGAACGTGAACGCCTACCTCGGCGCCATGGGCGACACGGCCGAACGCGCAGACTTCGCCCTGCTGCTCGAATACGTGGCCGACATCCCCGGCATCGAGCGCATCCGCTACACGACGAGCCACCCGAACGAATTCACGCCGCGCCTCATCGAGGCCTATGCGCGCATCCCGAAGCTGGTGAGCCACCTGCACCTGCCCGTGCAGCATGGCTCCGACCGCATCCTGATGGCCATGAAGCGCGGCTACACGGCCATGGAATACAAGAGCACGGTCCGCAAGCTGCGGGCGATCCGGCCCGACCTCGCGATGAGCAGCGACTTCATCGTGGGCTTCCCCGGCGAGACGGAGGAAGACTTCCGCAAGATGATGAAGCTCATCGACGACGTGCATTTCGACAACAGCTTCAGTTTCATCTTCAGCCCCCGCCCCGGCACGCCGGCCGCCGGCCTGCACGACGATACCCCGCACGAGGTCAAGCTGCGCCGCCTGCAGGAGCTGCAGGCGGTGATCAATGCCAACATCCGCTCCATCAGCGAGAGCCGCGTGGGCTCGGTGCAGCGCATCCTCGTGGAAGGCGTCTCCAAGCGGGACGGCAGCGAGCTGATGGGCCGCACGGAATGCAACCGCGTGGTCAACTTCGCCGGCCACCCCCGGCTGATCGGCCAGATGGCGGAGGTGACGGTCACCGAGGCCAAGGCCTACACCCTGCGCGGCGAGGTCGCCATGGCCGGCCACGACGCGGTGGCGGCGCTCTGAAGGCGGGGCCGGTTTGGGTTTCGCCGCACGCCTGTTCCGCCGCCAGCAGGGCGTCGCCGCCCTCGGGGGGCTGTCGTTCCAGCAGATGCTGCTGCTGGCCTTCCTGCTCATCGCCGGACTGCAGGGCGCGAGTTCGCTGCGCGCGATCTTCACGCTGGAGCAGCTCATGGGCCAGAGCCGCCACGGCGCGGCCGAGGCCATCCAGCTCAACGCCGCGGCCCAGAGCCTGAACGCGCGCAGCCAGACCCTGGAGCGCGCGGCCCGGCAGTCGCTGGTGCTCACCGACCGGTCGCTGCGCCGGCGCTTCGACGAGATCTCCCGCGAGGCGCGCGACATCCTCCAGCGGCTCGAAAACAACGGCCTGCCGCCGGAGCTGGGGGCGCACTGGCGCGGCCACCTGACCGATGTGACGGCGCTGCTGGACGGACCGCCGGCCCTGTCGCTGGAAAACGAACGCACCGTGGCGGCGCTGTTCCTGGAGCTCGACGGGGTGAACGGCGCCATCGCCCAGTCGGTGCAGGACATCAACACGCGGCGCAGCACCGAATTGCAGGAAAAGATCGAGTCCAGCCGCCGCGAGGTGACGCACCAGGTGGTGGGCGTGATCGTGCTGGCCCTCGCGCTCGCGCTCGCGCTGGGCATATGGCTCGCACGTCCCTTCAAGCGCCTGGAGAACGCGATCCGCCTGCTGGGCGAGAACGAACTTGCGCAGCCGGTGGACATTCCCGGCCCGGTGGACATCCGCCGCGTGGGCCAGCAGCTCGAATGGCTGCGCGTGCGCCTGCTGGAGCTGGATGCCGACAAGGCGCGCTTTTTGCGGCACATCTCCCACGAGCTCAAGACCCCGCTGGCATCGATGCGCGAAGGCGTGGCGCTGCTGCAGGACGGCGTGACCGGCGAACTGATGCCCGGGCAGCGCGAGGTGGTGAATATCCTGCACCAGAACACCCTCGTGCTGCAGAGCGAGATCGAGGCGCTGCTGCGCTTCAACGCCGCCGCGTTCGAGGCGCGCCAGCTGCACCGCACGCCCACCGACCTGCTGGCCCTGATCGAGACCCAGATCGAGGCGCAGCGCCTGCAGTGGCAGGCCCGCAAGCTCGACGTGGTGCTGGAGGGCAAGGCGGTGACGCTGCCGCTGGATGCCGAGAAGATCGCCTCGGCCGTGGGCAATCTGCTCTCCAATGCCATCCGCTTTTCGCCGCGCGGCAGCAAGATCTTGATTCAACTCACACGTTTCGAGGATCGAATCCGCGTCGATGTGGCCGATGAAGGCCCCGGTGTGCATGAAAATGACCGCAGCCGCATCTTCGAGCCTTTCTACCGGGGCGTGCGGCAGCCGGAAGACGCCGCGCGCGGCACCGGCATCGGCCTGTCCATCGTCCAGGAGTACGTTGCCGCCCACGGTGGGCGGGTGAGCCTGGTCGAGTCCGGCGAACGCACACCCTTCCGAATCGAACTGCCCCATGCTTCCTGACCCCTCGATGCCGCGCACCGTTTCCCGCGCCTTGCCCGAACGCATGCGTGCCTGGCCGGTGGCGTGCCTCGCGCTGTGGGCAAGCCTGGCGCTCGGCGGCTGCACCACGCCTCCCCCGCCCGCGGAGCCGCCGCCCGCGGTGCTCCCGGCCCCGGTCCCGCCGCCGATGCCGGACACCGACAAATCCGACGCGGATGCCGCTTCGGCTCCGGCCACGGGCAGTTCGGAGCCCGAACCGGGGCCCTCGCCCGCCCGCCCGGCGGTGTCCGTGCCACGGCAGATGCTGCAGTACGCGGACCGCGTGCGCACGCTGTCGCCGCCCGAGATCACGGCCGAGATCGCGCAACTCTCCGACGCGCAGTCGGCGAACGGCTCGCCCGAGAAGACCCTGCAGCTCGCGCTCGCGCTGCTGCAGACCCGCCAGCCTGCCGATACGGCGCGCTCGCTGGGCCTCGTGCAGAAGGTGCTGGGCGATGCGCGGCCGGCCGCAGCCGCGCTGCACCCGCTCTCACGCCTGCTGGAGAACCGCCTGCTGCAGCAGCGCCGCCTCGAAGACCAGCTCGACCGCCAGGGCCAGCAGTTGAAGGACGGCCAGCGCCGCATCGACCAGCTGAACGAACGCCTGGAAGCGATGCGTGCCATCGAACGCAGCCTGAACGCGCGGCCGGGTGCGCCCGGCAACGGCAAGACCGCCCCGCCCCCCGTCCCCACCGACAGCCCCCGCTGACACCCGCCGCATGCCCACGCCCTCCGCCAAGCCCCCCGCCCCCGCCAGCCATCGGCCACGCATCCTGGTGGTGGACGACGATGCCGACATGCTGCGGCTGTTGTCCCTGCGGCTGAACGCGGCGGGCTACGAGGTGGTGGCCGTGCCCTCGGCGGAGGCCGCGCTGGCACAGCTGGAAACCAACCGCCCGCAGCTGGTGCTGAGCGATGTGCGGCTGCCGGGCCGCGACGGCCTCGCGCTGTTCGACGAGGTGCGGTCGCGCCACCCTTCGCTGCCGGTGATCCTGCTGACCGCGCACGGCACCATCCCCGATGCGGTCGAGGCGACGGCGCGCGGCGTGTTCACCTACCTCACCAAGCCCTACGACGCCAAAGACCTGCTCGACAAGATCTCCCAGGCGCTGGCGCTGAGCGCGCCGGCCACGCAGAGCACGCAGGCCGACAGCACCTGGCGCGAGGAGATCGTGAGCCGCTCCAACCGCATGGCCGACCTGCTGGCCGAGGCGCACATGGTGGCGCAGTCGGACGCCAGCGTGCTGCTCTTGGGCGACAGCGGCACCGGCAAGGAACTGCTGGCCCGCGCCATCCACCGCGCCAGCACGCGCGCGGCGCGGCCCTTCGTGGCCGTGAACTGCGGCGCCATTCCGGAGGCGCTGCTGGAATCCGAGCTGTTCGGCCACATGAAGGGCGCCTTCACCGACGCGCACAGCAACCACAAGGGCCTCTTCCAAGCGGCCGATGGCGGCACGCTGCTGCTCGACGAAATCGGCGACATGCCGCCGGCGCTGCAGGTCAAGCTGCTGCGCGTGCTGCAGGAGCGCGCCGTGCGGCCCGTGGGCGCGAGCCAGGCCACGCCCGTCAATGTGCGCATCGTCTCGGCCACGCACCGCGATCTCGAAGCCGCCATGGCGACGGGCCAGTTCCGGGAAGACCTGTACTACCGCCTCAACGTGGTCACCCTCACGCTGCCCACGCTCGCCGACCGGCGCGAGGACATCCCCCTGCTGGCCAACCATTTCCTCGACCTGCTGGCGCGCAAGTACGAAAAGCGCCTGTCGGGTTTTTCGCCCGAAGCCCTCAAGGCGCTGACGTCCGCGGCGTGGCCGGGCAACGTGCGGCAGCTCTACAACGTGGTCGAGCAGGCCTGCGCGCTTTCCACCTCGCCCCTCGTGCCGCTGGGGCTGGTGCAGCGCGCGCTGCGCACGCCCACGGCGCAGGTGCTGAGCTTCACCGAGGCCCGCCAGCGCTTCGAGCGCGAATACCTGGTGGACCTGCTGAAGATGACCGACGGCAATGTCGCCGATGCCGCGCGCCTGGCGCAGCGCAACCGCACGGAGTTCTACCGGCTGCTGCAAAAGCACGCCCTGACGCCCGGCCAGTTCAAGAGCGATGCGGGCTCCGGCGACGATGTCGCCGAAGAGCGACACGATTAAGTCGTTGATTTAAAAAGCTTTTCTTTTTTGGCGACCGGGTGGGGTCGCCAGATTGCGACAAAAACCGGGTTTTTGGGCCCCTCCAGGCCCTCCGCACAACTACTTACACGCAGTCGTGCTTCCAAGTCCTTGATTCACAAGGATTTTTTCAAGCTGGCACAGGGTTTGCCCTATTGATGCCATGCCACAGGCCTACCCTTCCTCCAGCGCTGCGCCGACACCGGCGGATGCGCATTCGCGAGAGGGTTACGCACCTGTCCTGGAACCCCACCCCTCAGTGAGCAAACCCATGGAATCACACACCTCCCGAACGGAAGCCGTGCCTCGCACCACCCTGGGCACCGTCGCTCCCGCCTCGGTGGCGCGCCGTGGCGCCCGCTACCCGCGCCCCGTGGATTCTTCCCGCAGCACGCTGCGCGAAGAACGCCATCCCAACTCGCTCACGGCACCGCCGGTGCGCCGTGGCTCGATGGTGCCGCGTCCGTGGCGCGGCTTCTGGAACGGCATCGGCACGGCCGTGCTGATGCGCCTGAACGGCCGCAAGGCCGATGCCCCCGCCGCTGCCGCACCGGAAGAAGCCTGGGAGCCCGCAGCGCGCCAGCGCCGCAACATCTTCATGCTGCTGGCCCTGGCCACCAGTGCCCTGGCCACCGCGCTGTTCGCCGGCGTGCAGCCCAACTACGACAGCGCCTGGCTCGAATACGGCCAGCTCGGCCTCTTCGCCCTGCTCTCCACCTGGGTGGTCACCGGTTTCCTGACCGGCGTGATGGGCTTCTGGGTGATGCTGCGCGGCGACCGCCACGCGCTGTCGGCCAAGAGCGTGCGCAACGACGTGCTGAGCCCCGAAGCGCGCACCGCGATCATCATGCCCATCTGCAATGAGGATGTGGCCACGGTGTTCGCCGGCCTGCGCGCCACCTGCGAATCGGTGGCGGCCACCGGCCACGCGAAGACCTTCGACGTGTTCGTGCTCTCCGACAGCTACGACCCCGAGATCGCCGCCGCCGAGCGCGCCGCCTGGGAAGAGCTGCGCGATGCGCTGGCCGCCAACGGCAACCAGCCGCAGGTCGAGGTCTACTACCGCCTGCGCACCCGCCGCTCGCACCGCAAGGCCGGCAACGTGGCCGACTTCTGCCGCCGCTGGGGCAAGGACTACAAATACATGGTGGTGCTCGACGCCGACAGCGTGATGAGCGGCGATTGCATCGTCTCCATGGCCAAGCTGATGGAAGCCCATCCGCGCGCCGGCATCATCCAGACCGCCACGCAGGCCATCGGCCACGTCACCCTGCACGCACGCGCCCAGCAATTCGCCTCGCGCGTCACGGGCCGGCTGTTCACGCTGGGCATGCAGTTCTGGCAGCTGGGCGAGTCCCACTACTGGGGCCACAACGCTATCATCCGCGTGGCGCCCTTCATGGAGCACTGCGCGCTGGCGCCCATCCAGGGCACGGGCGGCATGAGCGGCGGCATCATGAGCCACGACTTCGTCGAAGCCGCGCTGATGCGCCGTGCCGGCTACCACGTGTGGCTGGTGTCCGACCTGGTCGGCAGCTACGAGCAACAGCCGCCGGACCTGCTCTCCGAGCTGCAGCGCGACCGCCGCTGGTGCCAGGGCAACCTGCAGAACGCCCGCCTGATGGCCGAGCCCGGTATCCACCCCGTGCACCGCGCGATGTTCGTGACCGGCGCCATGGCCTACCTGTCGGCGCCGCTGTGGCTGGCCTTCATCACCTTCGGCACGGCCCTGTGGCTGTCCGGCGCGCGCCTGGTGGCCGACTGGAACGTGCTGCCCAGCGAGCTGATGGCACTGTGGGCCTGGACGCTGTGCATGCTGTTCCTGCCCCGCGTTCTGGGCGTGACCGCGATCCTCATGAAGGGCGAGCAGAAGCAGTACGGCGGCACCGCCAGCCTGCTCAAGAGCGCCGCGCTCGAAAGCGCCATGGCGATCCTGCAAGCCCCCATCCGCATGCTCGGCCACTCGCTGTTCGTGCTGATCGCGCTCACCGGCCTGAAGCTGGACTGGAAGTCGCCCCCCCGCGAAGCCAACGCCGTGCCCTGGGCCGACGCCCTGCGCCAGCTGGCGCCCATGACCATCGTGATCGCCCTGCTGGGCGTGGGCGTGGCGCTGATCGACCCCACCGCACTGGTCTGGCTGATGCCCGTGGGCCTGCCCCTGGTGCTGGCGATCCCGCTGGTGGTGCTGTCGAGCCAGATCGCGATCGGCCGCACGCTGCGCGCCCAGCGCTTCCTGCTGATCCCCGAGGAATCGTGGTCGCCGCCCGTGCTGCGCCGCGCCTGGATGCATGCCACGCAGCTCAAGAACGGCCCCCAGCGCCAGCCCGCACCGCTGCTCAAGGCGGCCTGAAGCCCCATCCCCCTCGTGCGCACTCCGGTGCGCACTTCAAGCCGGCCTCTGCGCCGGCTTTTTTATTGCTATTTTTTTAATAGCAAACTATTCAATGGAATCGGCGGCATGGAGGGCTTTTCATTCGAACCCGCTCCCCAAAGGCCCCCTGCGGCCGGCGGCGCTCATGCCTCCGGCGCCGCGCCCCCAACGGCGCACGGGCTCTGCCGCAAAATAGCGCCCACCCGAAGGCCGCCCATCGGCAGGCCGCGCTCCTTTTCCTGGACATTCCATGCCGCCTGCCAACTCCCTGGGCACCCCCGACAGCCCGGACACCCCCCGGCCACACTCCGCAGCGACCGCCGACGCCGGCACGCCGCCCCCCGCCCTGCAGGGCCCGCTGCTCGACGCCTACCTGGACGAAGCCGAAGCCATCGCCGCGGATACCGATGCCGGCACCGATGACGGCACCGGCGCCGACCTGCCGCGGCAGCAGGCCCTCGCCGCGATGCTCGGCCGCCAACCGCTGCACCCCGACGCGCTGGACGCGCTGCACCGCATCCACGCGCTCTGGCTCGAAGCCGGCCGGCCGGACGAGGCGCTGGCCGCGCTGGACCGGCATGGCGAAGCCCTGGTCCAGGACCTGCCCGCGGCCGAGCGCCACGATGCGCGCGTGGACCTGGTCTTCGCCCGCGTGCAGTCGCAGCAGGCCCGGCACGGAGACACGCCCGACATCGGCCACCCCGAAGCCGGCCCCGCGCTCGCGCAGGCGCTGGCTGCGGCCGAACGGCTGCTGTCCGAGCCCCCGGTGGCCGGCCAGTCCGACCGTGCCTGGGAGCATCTGGCCGCCCAGGCCGGGCGCAGCCGCGATTTCCCCCTGGCACGCCGCTGCGCCGCGGCGCGCCTGGCCCTGCAGCAGGCCACGCCCGGGCGCGCCGCGTTCCGGGCCTGGGACAGCGCCGTGGCCGCGCTGCGCACCGGCACCGTCCATGCGGCGGAAGGCGATGCGGCGCTGGGGCGGCAGGCCGCGCAGCAGGCCATGGACCACCTGCGCATGGCCGAGGCGGGCCAGGACGTGGACCACGAGGACTGGCTCAACCTGGGCCCGGGCCTCATCGCGCTCGACCCGGAGGGCATCGCCACCGTGGCGCAGCAGGTGGAGCGACTGCTGCCTGCCGACACGCCGCGCCCGCGCCGGCGCGACGTGGCGGTGAGGCTCGCGCGCCTGCAGGCCCGGGCGCTGCACGCCCAGGGCCGGCGGGAAGACGCGCTCTCGCAGGCGCGGCAGGGCCGCTTCGGCCTCACGGGCGACGCGGACGACGGCTTCACCTGCCACGTGCTCGACTGGCTGATCGAAGCCGGCCGCGACGCCGATGCGGCGCGCCTGGCGTTCGAATGCACCGACAACCAGCGCCCCCGCTCGGCGCAGTACGCCTGCCGCCTTGCCCTGGAGCGGCAGGCCGCCGCGCAATCCGGTCAGGCGGGCGATGCCGCGCCCAGCGTCTACTGGACGCTGGCACTGGCCGCCGCCGCACTGCACGAAGAAATGCACTGGGTGGCGGCACCGCAGCCCGTGGACGCCTTCTTCGACGCGCAACTGGCGCTGGCGCGCGCCTCGGCACCCACCCACCCCGCCATCGGCGCGCTGCAGGCGCAGTGGTGGCATGCCCGGGGCGCGGAATCCGCCCGCGTTCTGCCCCTGCTGGAAGCCGCCGCCCGCGAGCCCGCGCTGGCCCACCCCGGCGTGCTGCAGGCGCTCTGGCTGCACCGGGTGCGCGCGCACGGCATCGAAGCGGCGCTGCAGCAGCCCTTCGCAGGCGCGCCGGCGGCCGGCTGGTGCTACCACATGGGCACTTGGATCGACCACCACCTGCACCGCGAAGCCGGCGCGCCCGAGGGCTGGCCCGAGCGCGCTGTGAGCGACCTCGCCGCGCGCTACTACGAACTCGCGCTCACGCACTTCGAGGCCTTCTTCGCCACGGGCGAAGGCTGGTTCCGCGATGGGGACGTCCACGTCTACGCCATGCTGTGCAACAACCTCGCGATCTACCGGCGCTGGGCGCTCCAGCAGTACGACCGCGCGGTGGAACTGCACCACAGGGGCCTCGCGGCAAGCCCGTTCGCCGAGCACCACCACGGCCTCATGCACTGCTACGAGCAGTCGGACCGCAAGGCCGAGTTCGTGGCGGCCGCCGACACGCTCTGGCACTTCGCGGCCGAGCACGGCTACGGCCGCCACGACCCCACCGAATACTTCGACGACGTGGGCAGCGCGCTCTACGACCTGGACCGCGACAACGAGATCGCCATCTGGCTGCAGCGGCTGGACGAATGGTGGAACGGGCTGGACGACGAGGACCGCGGCGAGCACCGCACCGGCTTCCTGGCGACCCAGCTCCTGCTGCTGCGCTACATGGCCTGGACGCAGCCCGCCGACGCCCTCGCCCGGCTCGAACCCATGATGGACACGCTGCGCGCCGCCGAAGGCCCGCGCATGCGCCGGCTGGCCGGCGCCGTCTTCGAGTACGCCCGCGACCATGAGCGCGCGATGGCGCTCTACCGCGAATCGCTGCAGGCCGTGCGGCCCGGCGAGGAATCCGATGCGCGGGAGGCCGGCTACACGCGCGAGCGCATGGCGCAGTGCCAGAAGGCGATGCGCGCGGCGCGGCCCTGGTGGAAGTTCTGGTGATGGCGCGGCCGGATCCGGCAGCCGGCACCTACGGCGCGCGCGACGTCGTCAACGCGCCCGAGCTGCGCCGCGCCATCGCGCTCCGCAGCCGGGAGCGCGGCGATCCGCCGGCGGTGCAAGAGTGGCTCGCGAACCACTTCTACCGGCATGCCGTGGGCAACCTGCGGGCGCCGCCGCCGGCCGTGCAGGAGATCACGCGGCTCGACCAGGCAGAGGCCCTCTTCGCCCCCGCCCCCGTGCCGACCTGGGCGCGCGAGCGGCTCGCCGCGCGCACGGCCGGCCCCGCCGCCGCGCCGCTCTGGTGGGTGGACCCGGCCAGCGATGCGCTGCGCGCCACCGAAGACCGGCTGGTCGAATTCCTGCACGCGCGCCAGGGCACGGCGCTGGAGGGCAAGCTCCAGCGCATCACCGCGCCGCAGGCGCTGGCACTCTGGGCGCGCGAGCACGCCGCGCTGGAAGCCAAGGCCGCGGCAGGCTGGCGGGAACACGATCCGCGCGCCGTGCGCACGGTCTGGCAGGGAGAGCACGGGCGCTTCGTGGAGCTGCTGCCAGGCAGCGCGCAACTGCGCGCGGAGATGGCCTACGAGAGCCAGATGATGCGCCACTGCCTGGGCCAGTTCGCCAGCCGGCGCAGCCTGGCCGGCGGGTACGGCGAGCACTACGCGAGCAGCTGCGAACAGGGGCGGATGCGCCTCTTCTCGTACCGCAGCGCGGGCGACCTGCCGCACATCACGCTCAGCGCCCTGGTGCGCGAGGATGGCCGGATGGCGATCGACCAGATCAAGGGCAAGCAGAACCGCCCGCCCATCGCGCGCTACCACGCCGAGGTGCTGGCGCTGCTCAACCAGCTGGACACCTGCGGGGAAGCGCCGCCGGACGCCCTGCGCATGGGCATCGTGCGGGTGGCGGCGGGCTGGTGCGCCGTGGGCGACGTGGCGGACGAGGCCGACCAGGTGCGGCTCGTCCAGGCGCGGCCCGCGCTGGTGCGCGAACTGCCCTCGCCCCCGCCGCTGGTGCAGTGGCTCGTGGCCGCCCGCGACCCGGCGCTGCTGCGCGGCCTGCCGGTGACGCCGGCGCTGGCCGCCGCCGTGCCCGGCGTGCGGCCGGACGCCGCCCCCGCGGGAGGTGCCGCGCCATGACCACCTTCCTGCTGCTCGCGGCGCTGGGCTGGATCGCCTGGCACCTGCTCGCCTTCCTGGCCCGCGGCGCCTGGCGGCTCTGGCAATGGGCGCGCCGCCCCGGCATGCGGCAGCGCTACGCACTCGCGGCCCACGAGAACGCCATGCTCGCGCTGGCACACCCCATGGCCTTCGCGCGCGTGGAGGGCGGCTTCGCCGACGCGCGGCTGCCGGTCTTCACCGCCGGGCTCGCCCAGTCGCTGCGGCCCGCGCTGCTGCACGGGCTGGGCCTGCGCGCCGACACGTCCGACGCCGAGCTGCGCAACGGCTTCGCCGCGCAGTGGCGCAACCGCTGGTTCCGCATGGACCTGGACGCCCTGCGCCCGCAGGACGCGCCGCGCGACGCCCTGGCCTTCGCCTGCGCGCGCGTCGCCTTCGCCACGCGCACCGCGGCCATCCTGGGCTGGCTCGACGAAGCCACGCAATGGGAGATCCTGGCGCACAACGCGCAGCGCGCGGGCGAATGCTTCACCGGCTGGGAAGACTACGGCTGGGCGCTCGCCCGGGGCCGCCGGCAGTGGGTGGCCCATGCGCGCGCCGACAGCCTGGGCACGGCCTTCACCGAGGACGACGTGCGCGGCTGGATCGCCGAGACCCGCCATCCCTGGCGGTGGCTCCCCTGGCCCGGCACGGCGGCCGCCGGCGCGGAACGCCCGGCGCAAGCGTGAAGCCTTTTTGCCCCCATGCCGCCGGATCCATTCGATAGTTTGCTACACATTCAATAGCAAACCGTGTCGCCACCCACCCTGGGGCGGCAAGGGGCGCGGAGGCTCAGAAGGGCAGCTTGGGCATTCCGCCGCCGCCACCGAAACCCTTCATGCCGCCCATGCGCTTCATCATCTTCATGAGGCCGCCGCCCTTCATCTTCTTCATCATCCCCTGCATCTGCTCGAACTCATTGAGCAGCCGGTTCACCTCCTGCACCTGCACGCCCGCGCCGGCGGCGATGCGTTTCTTGCGCGTGGCCTTGATGACCTCGGGCTTGCGGCGCTCGTGGGGGGTCATGCTCTGGATGATCCCCTCCTTGCGGCGGATGTCCTTCTCGGCCTTGTCCATGTCTACCTGGCCGGCCTTGGCCATCAATTCGGAGGGCAGCTTGTCCATCAGGCTGGAGAGCCCGCCCATCTGCTTCATCTGCTGGAGCTGGCCAAGGAAGTCGTTCAGGTCGAAGCCGTCGCCGCTCTTGACCTTGGCGGCCAGCTTCTGCGCGGCCTCCAGGTCCACGCCCGCGCTCACCTGCTCGACCAGGGCCACGATGTCGCCCATGCCCAGGATGCGGCCCGCGTGGCGTTCGGCATCGAACACCTCCAGGCCGTCGATCTTCTCGGACACGCCCGCGAACTTGATCGGCGCGCCCGTCACCTGCCGCACCGACAGGGCGGCGCCGCCGCGCGAGTCGCCGTCGAGCTTGGTGAGCACGATGCCGGTGAGCGGCAGCGCCTCCTTGAAGGCCTTGGCCGTGTTGACCGCGTCCTGGCCCTGCATGGCATCGACCACGAACAGCGTCTCGACCGGGTTCAGCGCCGCGTGCAGTTCCTTGATCTCGTTCATGAGCGCCTCGTCGATCGCGAGGCGGCCGGCCGTGTCGACCAGCAGCACGTCGAAGTAATGGCGGCGGGCGTGGTCGATCGCGGCGCGCGCGATGTCCAGCGGCTTCTGGTCGGGCGTGCTGGGAAACCACTCGGCGCCGGCCTGCTTCGTCACGGTCTTGAGCTGCTCGATGGCCGCGGGGCGGTACACGTCGCCCGAGACGGTGAGCACCTTCTTCCTGCGCTTCTCGATCAGGTGCTTGGCCAGCTTGGCGGTGGTGGTGGTCTTGCCGGCGCCCTGCAGGCCCGCCATGAGGATCACCGCCGGCGGCTGCGCGGCGAGGTTGATGTCCGACACGCCCTCGCCCATGGTCGCGGCCAGTTCGCGATTCACGATGGAGACCAGCGTCTGCCCCGGCTTGAGCGAGCCCAGCACGTCCTGGCCCAGCGCCTTTTCCTTGACGCGCGCGATGAAGTCGCGCACCACCGGCAGGGCCACGTCGGCCTCCAGCAGCGCCATGCGCACCTCGCGCAGCATGTCCTGCACGTTGGATTCGGTGATGCGGGCCTGGCCGCGCATCTCCTTGACGAGCCGGGAGAGTTTTTCGGTAAGGGCGGATGCCATGGACGTGTTCCGGTTGGGCGCGCCGGATGCTGCATCCGGGCCGGGGCGCCCGCGCGGCGGCGGGCTAAACTGTAGGTCCATGATTTTACCCAGCGTCTCTCCCGCGAACTGGCTGCTGTCCCTGGGCGCGGCGCTGGCCTACGCGGTGCCGGCCCTGGCCGCCTCCCGCATCGGCGTCGAGCGCGGCCGCCAGGCCCTCTGGGTCGCCTGGGTGCTGCATGCCGCGGTGCTCGGCTGGAGCCTGCTGGGCGGCACGCCCCATTTCGGTTTCGCCCCCGCGCTTTCCATGACGGCCTGGCTCGTCCTCACGGTGTATGCCGTCGAGCACCAGCTCTTTCCGCAGATGCGCGCCCGCTGGATGCTCGCCGCGCTGGGCGCCGTGGCCGTGCTGCTGGCGCAGGTCTTCCCCGGGGCGCCGCTGCACGTCAACGCCTCGGCCTGGCTGCCGCTGCACCTGGCGCTGGGCATCGCCTCGTACGGGCTCTTCGCCGCCGCCGTGGTGCATGCCTGGCTCATGACGCGCGCCGAGCGGCACATCCGCCAGGCCGCCGACCCGCGCAGCGGCGTGCCCCTGCTCACGCTGGAGCGCCTCACCTTCCGTTTCGTGGCCGCCGGCTTCGTGCTGCTCACGGCCACGCTCGCCGCCGGCCTGCTCTTCGGCGAAACCCTCTACGGCCGGGCCTGGAACTGGGACCACAAGGCCGTGTTCTCGGTGCTCTCGTGGCTCACCTTCGCGGTGCTGCTGATCGGGCGGTCCCGCTTCGGCTGGCGCGGCCGCATCGCGGTGCGCGTGCTCTATGCCGGGGCGGCGCTGCTGCTGCTGGCCTACGTGGGCTCGCGCTTCGTGCTCGAAGTGGTGCTGGGGCGCGTCGCATGAAATACCTGGTGCTGTTCGTCGTGCTGGGCGTGGCCCTCTGGCTGTGGCGCAGCGCGCGGCGGGGCCCGGTGGCCGGCGAGGCGCCCCGGCGCAGCCTGGCCGCGCCGCAGGACATGCTCCCCTGCGCGCACTGCGGCGTGCATGTGCCCGGGCCGCAGGCCATCGCGCATGCGGGCCTGACCTACTGCAGCCACGAGCACCAGCGCCTCGGCCCGCGCTGACAGGCCGGAGCCGCCCGCGTGCCGCCTCCCTCGCGCCCTCTTCTCCCGCCCACCCTGCAGGCACCGGCAGCCGACCCGCCGTTCCTGCGCCTGTGGACGAGCTTCCTCGCGGGCCGCGTGCTGGTGGCCGTGGCCCTGCTGCTGCTGCAGGCGCTGGGCTTCGCCTTCAACCAGAACTTCGAGCCGGTCCTCGCGGCGGTGTGCATCCTCTACCTGGTGGCCACGGTGCTGGTGCTGTCGCTCTCCGCCGAGACCCCCCCGCCCCCGCAGGCCGGCATCCGCTGGCTGCCCACCATCGGCGTGGACCTCGCGGTGATCATCAGCCTGCAGATGCTGCAGAGCGGCGGGATGAACTTCACGCCGCTGTTCGGGCTGCCCATCCTCATGGCGGGCGTGCTGGGCACGCTGACCCTCGCGCTGGGCACGACCGCGGGCGCGACGCTGCTGCTGCTGGCCTGGGCCTGGTGGCTGGGCGGCGCGGGCACGACCGAGTCGGCGCAGCGCTATTTCCAGACCGCCCTCACGGGCACCGGCTACTTCATCGTCGCCTACCTCGTGCACCAGCTCGCCACGCGCCTGCACCGCGAGCAGCAGCTGGCCGAGGAAAGCCATGCCGCCGCCAAGATCCAGGAGCAGGTGAGCGCGCTGGTGATCGACCACCTCTCGGACGGCGTGCTGGTGGTCGATCCGCGCGGCACGGTCCGGCTCGCCAATCCCGCGGCGCTGGTGCTGCTGGCCGATTCCCTGCGCCCGGCCCTGCCGTTCGCGCTCACCCACTCGCCTTCCTGGAAGCCCCTGCTGGAGATGGCCCGGCAGACCTTTGTGCGGGCGCAGCCGCAAAGCGCCGACGTGGACATCCTGCAGACCGGACAGAGCCCGCTCGCGCTGCGCGTGCGCGCTTGGCTCACCTCGTCGCCCCAGATCGCGCGCGACACCGGCGGCGCGCAGCTGTGCGTGATGTTCCTGCACGACCTGCGCGAGATGGAGGCGCGCCTGCGCACCGAGAAGCTGGCCGCCATGGGGCGCATGTCGGCCGCCGTGGCGCACGAGATCCGCAACCCGCTGGCCGCCATCGTGCAGGCCAATGCGCTGCTGGAAGAAGACCTCGTCGATCCTGCCCAGAGACGGCTCGCCCAGATGGTCCAGCAGAACGCGGACCGGCTCGCGCGCATCGCGGAGGATGTGCTCGACATCGCGCGCGTGCAGCACCAGATCAGCCACGCGCCCGCGGGCGTCCTGCCGCTGGACGACACGGTGGCGCAGGTCTGCAAGGACTGGCAATCGCAGGCGCCGGGGCGCCGCCGGGCCCAGCTCTCGCTGCATGCCGAGGGCTCGCCCGTCGAATTCGACCCCGAGCACCTGCGGCGGGTGCTGGTGAACCTGCTCGACAACGCCCTGCGCTACATGGGCACGGAGGCCGATTCGCTCTGCGTCTCCACCTACACCAACGCCAGCGGGCAGGCCCATCTGCAGGTCTGGAGCGACGGCGCGCCGCTGGACAAGAGCGTCGAGCGCCACCTCTTCGAGCCCTTCTTCTCGTCGGAGAGCCGCTCCAGCGGCCTGGGCCTGTACATCTGCCGCGAACTCTGCCAGCGCCACGGTGCCTCCATCGACTACCAGCGCCTCACACGCGTGCTGCCGCGCGGCGCCGTGGGAGGCAACGGCTTCACCGTGGCCTTCCGCCGTGCCAGCCGGCCCGCCGGACCGGCCACACTGTTTGACACAATCGTCGTCTGACCGCGCCCGCCCGCCCATGAACGCACCCGCCGCCACCATCCTGGTCGTCGACGACGAACCCGACCTGCGCACCCTCTACGAACTCACGCTGCTGCGCGAGGGCTACCGCGTGGAAACGGCTGCCACCGTGGCCGAGGCCCGCCAGCAGTTGCAGGCCCAGCGCTTCGACGCGGTCATCACCGACATGCGCCTGCCGGACGGGTTCGGCATGGAACTGCTGCAGGACATCCGCAACCAGAAGCGGCGCGAACGCTGCGTGGTCATGACCGCCTACGGCTCCGCCGACAACGCGGTCGAGGCGCTGCGGTCCGGTGCCTTCGACTACCTCACCAAACCCGTCGACCTGAAGCAGTTCCGCTCCGTGGTGGCCTCGGCCGTGCAGGGCACCGGCGGCGTGCCCGCGCCGCGGTCGCCGCGCGCCAGCGGTCCTGCGCAGACAGCGGCGGCCGGCGACCCGCCGCCGGGCCTGGACCGCCTCGTGGGCGAATCGGAGGCCATGCGCAACGTCAAGCAGCGCATCGCCAAGGTGGCCCGCAGCATGGCGCCCGTGCTCATCCGGGGCGAATCGGGCACCGGCAAGGAACTCGTGGCGCGCGCGCTGCATGCCTGCAGCCAGCGCGCCGAAGGCCCGCTGGTGGCCGTGAACTGCGGCGCCATCCCCGAGAACCTGCTGGAGGCGGAATTCTTCGGCGCGCGCAAGGGCTCCTACACCGGCGCGAGCCAGGACCGCGACGGCTACTTCCAGGCCGCGCGCGGCGGCACGCTCTTCCTCGACGAGATCGGCGACCTCCCCCTGCCCATGCAGGCCAAGCTGCTGCGCGCCATCCAGGAGCGCAGCGTGCGCCCCCTGGGCTCCACGCAGGAAGACACGGTGGACGTGCGCATCGTGAGCGCCACGCACCGCGACCTGGCCGCCGACGTGCAGGCCGGGCGCTTCCGCCAGGATCTCTACTACCGCCTGAACGTGATCGAGGTGACCATCCCTCCGCTGCGCGAACGGCGCGAAGACATTCCCGCCCTCTGCGCCGCCCTGCTCGAACGCATCGCCGCGGACGCGGGCCTGCCCGTCCCGCGCCTGACCGACCGCGTGCTGGCCAGCATTGCGCGCCACCCGCTCACGGGCAACGTGCGCGAGCTGGAAAACCTGCTGCACCGCGCGGTGGCCCTGGGCGACGGGGAAGAACTGCACGTGGAACACCCGGCCGCGCCCACCGCAGCGCCCCTGCCCGCGGGCATGGCGGCCGCGCGCGGCGCGGCCGGCAGCGGAACCACCGAGCCGCCCGAAGGCGGCAACGGGGCGATGCCGGCGGCCACCGTCCCGCTGCCCAGCGACCTGCAGGGCTGGCTGGACCAGCAGGAGCGCGAGATCCTGGTGCGCGCGCTGCGCGAGCACGGATTCAACCGCACCGCCACCGCGGCGCGCCTGGGCATCAGCCTGCGCCAGATCCGCTACCGCATCGACCGCCTGGCCATCGCGGCGCCCCAGGACGACGATGCCTCCGACGACCATGCCGCCTGCTGAGGCCCCCGGCGCGCCGCCCGCGGCACTCTGGCGCGGCGGATGGTATGCGCCGGCAACGCACCAGCCGTCGCCCAACTTCGGGCCGCGGCCCGGGGGCACGGCCATCGACCTCATCGTGGTGCATTCCATCAGCCTGCCGCCGGGCGAATACGGCACCGGCGAAGTCCAGCGGCTCTTCATGAATGCGCTGGACTGGAACGCGCATCCGTACTACGCCGGCATCCGCGGCCTGCAGGTGTCCGCGCATTTCTTCATCGAGCGCGATGGGCGGCTCTGGCAATTCGTCGGCTGCAATGACCGGGCGTGGCATGCGGGGCCGTCCGCCTACCGCGGCCGCGAGAACTGCAACAACGACTCGATCGGCATCGAACTGGAGGGCCTGGAAGGCGACACCTTCGAGCCCGCCCAATACCGCGCCCTGGCGACCCTGTGCCGGGACATCGCGCACCATTACCCCGTGGCCCACATCGCCGGGCACGAGCATGTGGCCCCGGACCGCAAGCGCGATCCCGGTCCGGGGTTCGACTGGCCGTGCCTCGTGCGGCAGCTCGGCCGCACGGACATCGCCTTCCCGCCACAAGTCAAGTCCTCCTGACCGAAGAGCAAGGGTTTTCCCGTAGCGCTGGCGCGGGTGCGGGCAAATCGCGACACTCGCTCCCCTTGCGTTGCCAGCGTCGCTGCTGGCTCTTTGCGGCATTCCGGTCCGGCAACGCGCGCCAGGCTTCGCGCCAGGTGCCCGAACGTCGGTCCGGTGCGGCTTGCGCGGCCGATGGCAGCGCCTGTGCCACCCTCCGGAACCGTCCGTTACCACCACCGCCGTTTGGCAAGAGATACACTACATGTAGTGCCCGCGCAGTCCCTGGAACACTACCTATAGCGTTCCGCATTGCGCAATCAGTTGGTGATGTTCTCCTACATCACGGCCCCGTTTCCGTCCTCCCCCAATCTTTCCGAGGTTCTTCCATGCAGCCTGCGCTGAGCCCTTCCTCCGCCACGACCACCCCCGATCCAACGCCCCAGGCACACGCCAGTTCGCCGGCCGCCGGTGGCAACGCGCTCTCGCATTACCAGATCATCCGCCGCAACGGCGCGGTGGTTCCGTTCGAGCCGCAGAAGATCGCCGTCGCGATGATGAAGGCCTTCCTGGCAGTGCACGGCACGCAGGGCGCGGCATCGGCCAGCGTGCGCGAGACGGTCGACACGCTGACGCAGAACGTCGTGCGCGCGCTCATGCGCTCGCGCCCGGGCGGCGGCACCTTCCACATCGAAGATGTCCAGGACCATGTGGAGCTGGGCCTCATGCGCGGCGGCCACCATGAAGTGGCCCGAGCCTATGTGCTCTACCGCGAACGCCGCACCCAGGAGCGCGCGCACCAGCAGCACGAGCGCCAGGCCGTGCCCGCCGTGCCGGTCCTGCACGTCATCGACAACGGGCAGCGCGTGCCGCTGGACGAGGCGCGCCTGCGCGGCCTGATCGATTCCGCCTGCGCCAACCTGGGTGCCGATGTCCACGCCGCGCCCATCGTGGCCGAGACGATGCGCAACCTGTACGACGGCGTGCCGATGGACGAGGTGTACAAGGCATCGATCCTGGCCGCGCGCACGCTCATCGAGAAAGACCCCGACTACACCTACGCCACCGCGCGCCTGCTGCTGCACACGATCGTTCGCGAGGTGCTGGGCCAGGACGTCGTGCCTGCCGAGATGGGCCCGGCCTACGCCGCCTATTTCCCGCAGTTCATCCAGAAGGGCGTGGACAACGACCTGCTCGACCCGCGCCTGCTGCAGTACGACCTGGCCCGGATCGGCAAGGCGCTCCGGGCCGAGCGCGACCAGCAGTTCGACTACCTGGGCCTGCAGACCCTCTACGACCGCTACTTCCTGCACGTGCGCAAGACGCGCATCGAACTGCCGCAGGCCTTCTTCATGCGCGTGGCCATGGGCCTCGCCCTGAACGAGTCCGACCGCGAAGCCCGCGCCATCGAGTTCTATGAAGTGCTGTCGTCGTTCGACTTCATGTCGTCCACGCCCACGCTCTTCAACAGCGGCACGCTGCGCTCCCAGCTCTCGTCCTGCTACCTGACCACCGTGCCCGACGACCTGGACGGCATCTACGAGTCGATCAAGGAAAACGCCCTGCTGTCCAAGTTCGCGGGCGGCCTGGGCAACGACTGGACGCGCGTGCGCGCCCTGGGCTCGCACATCAAGGGCACGAACGGCGAATCGCAGGGCGTGGTGCCCTTCCTCAAGGTCGTGAACGACACGGCCGTGGCCGTGAACCAGGGCGGCAAGCGCAAGGGCGCCGTCTGCACCTACCTGGAAACCTGGCACCTCGACATCGAGGAGTTCCTGGAACTGCGCAAGAACACCGGCGACGACCGCCGCCGCACGCACGACATGAACACCGCCAACTGGATCCCCGACCTGTTCATGCGCCGTGTCATGGAAAAGGGCACGTGGACCCTGTTCTCGCCCTCCAGCGTGCCGGACCTGCACGACCTCTTCGGCAGCGACTTCGAGAAGGCCTACGTGGCCTACGAGGAAAAGGCCGCCCGCGGCGAGATCAAGCCTTCGCGCACGCTGCAGGCGACCGACCTGTGGCGCAAGATCCTCACGATGCTGTTCGAAACCGGCCATCCGTGGATCACGTTCAAGGACGCCTGCAACGTGCGTTCGCCCCAGCAGCACGCGGGCGTGGTGCATTCGTCCAACCTCTGCACCGAGATCACGCTCAACACCAGCGATGCCGAGACCGCGGTCTGCAACCTCGGTTCGGTGAACCTCGTGCGCCACCTGAAGGACGGCCCGAACGGCCGCGAGCTCGACCACGAGAAGCTGCGCCGGACCATCTCCACGGCCATGCGCATGCTCGACAACGTGATCGACATCAACTACTACGCCGTGGAAAAGGCGCGCAACTCCAACATGCGGCACCGCCCCGTGGGCCTGGGCCTCATGGCCTTCCAGGACAGCCTGTACGAGCTGCGCATTCCCTACGCATCGCAGGCCGCCGTGGAGTTCGCCGATCGGTCCATGGAGGCGATCTGCTACTACGCCTACTGGGCCTCCACCGAACTCGCCAAGGAACGCGGCAAGTATTCCAGCTACCCCGGCTCGCTGTGGGACCGCGGCATCCTGCCCATCGACACGCTCGACCTGCTCGAGAAGGCCCGCGGCGGCTACGTGGAAGTGAACCGCGCCGCCACGCTCGACTGGGACACGCTGCGCACGAAGATCGCGCAGGACGGCATGCGCAACTCCAACTGCGTGGCCATCGCGCCGACGGCCACGATCTCCAACATCGTCGGCGTGGATGCGTCCATCGAGCCGTCCTTCGGCAACCTGTCGGTCAAGTCGAACCTGTCGGGCGAATTCACCGTCATCAACGGCTACCTCGTGCGCGACCTCAAGCGCCTGGGCCTGTGGGACGACGTGATGGTCATGGACCTCAAGCACTTCAAGGGCTCGCTGCACCCCATCGACCGCGTGCCCCAGGACGTCAAGGCGCTCTACTCCACCGCCTTTGAAGTCGCGCCCACGTGGCTCGTGGAAGCCGCCTCGCGCCGCCAGAAGTGGATCGACCAGGCACAGAGCCTGAACATCTACATGGCCGGCGCCTCCGGCAAGAAGCTCGACGAGACCTACAAGCTCGCCTGGGTGCGCGGCCTCAAGACCACGTACTACCTGCGCACGCAAAGCGCCACGCACGTCGAGATGAGCACCGTCAACACGCGCCAGCTCAACGCCGTGTCGTCAGGCAGCGAAGGCGGAATGTCGTCGGCAGGGGCGGCCGATGCGCCGCGCACCAGCGCACTCGACGCAGCCGCCGCGGCAGCCCAGGCACAGGCCGCCGCGCTGCCCGCCACCGATGTGAAGTTCTGCGCCATCGACGACCCGACCTGCGAAGCCTGCCAGTGATGGCACGCATGTGCGCGAAGGTCCCGCGCCGGGACCTTCGCGCATGTGCTCTGAAGCAACAAAAACATGGCTGCGCCACGCTGCAGTGCTTTTATTTTTGCAGCGCTGCTTTCATAATCCGACCACTGGAAGACCTATGCTGAACTGGGACGAAGAAGTCAAGCCCTCATCACAGAAACCTCTGGACGGCGGTCTGCAAGGCCACCGTCAGGACGTGCTGTCCCCCGCGTCTCTCCAGACCCCTGCGCTGCAGCCCGCCGCCGCAGCCGCCCCCATCTCACCATCGCAGGCGGCACCTGCCGCCATACAGCACCGCCGCGTGAATGCCGCCGACAAGCGCATCATCAACGGCCAGACCGACGTCAACCAGCTCGTCCCCTTCAAGTACAAGTGGGCCTGGGAAAAATACCTCGCCACCTGCGCCAACCACTGGATGCCGCAGGAGGTGAACATGACGCGCGACATCGCGCTCTGGAAAGATCCGAACGGCCTCACCGAGGACGAGCGCCGCATCGTCAAGCGCAACCTCGGCTTCTTCGTGACAGCCGATTCGCTGGCCGCCAACAACATCGTGCTCGGCACGTACCGCCACATCACCGCGCCGGAATGCCGCCAGTTCCTGCTGCGCCAGGCGTTCGAGGAAGCGATCCACACGCACGCCTACCAGTACATCGTCGAATCGCTCGGGCTCGACGAAAGCGAGATCTTCAACGCCTACAACGAGGTCGATTCGATCCGCAACAAGGATGAGTTCCTGATCCCCTTCATCGAGGCGATCATGGATCCCGAGTTCAAGACCGGCACGCCCGAGACCGACCGCACGCTGCTGAAGTCGCTCATCGTGTTCGCCTGCCTCATGGAAGGCCTCTTCTTCTACGTCGGCTTCACGCAGATCCTCGCGCTCGGCCGCCAGAACAAGATGACCGGCGCCGCCGAGCAGTACCAGTACATCCTGCGCGACGAGTCGATGCACTGCAACTTCGGCATCGACCTGATCAACCAGCTCAAGCTGGAGAACCCTCATCTCTGGACCGCGGATTTCAAGGAAGAGATCAAGGACCTCTTCATGAAGGCCGTCGAGCTGGAGTACCAATACGCGGAGGACACCATGCCCCGCGGCGTGCTGGGCATGAACGCGTCCATGTTCAAGGGCTACCTGCGCTACATCGCCAACCGGCGTGCCACGCAGATCGGGCTGGAGGCGCTGTTCCCCAACGAGGAAAACCCCTTCCCCTGGATGAGCGAGATGATCGACCTGAAGAAGGAACGCAACTTCTTCGAGACGCGCGTCATCGAGTACCAGTCCGGCGGCGCACTGTCCTGGGATTAGCACCCCGGTATTCCAGGCCATGTATTTTCATTCCACGCCCCGCACCGGCAGTTCGCAAGGACCCTGCCGCGCGGGGCGTTCCCGTGTTCATGGCGGTGGGTGCTGCAACGCGCCCATCGCCATGGATCGCTTCCTGTCCAATGCAGGCACGGAGCGCTCTTTGCAAATCGACCCAAGGAGAAAATGATGGCAACTGCGAAAAAGACCACCGCCAAGAAGGCCGCCCCCGCCGCGAAAAAAGCGGCTCCAGCCAAGAAGGCCACGGTAGCCAAGAAGGCCGCTGCACCTGCCAAGAAGGCTGCGGCTCCGGCAAAGAAGGCCGCTGCACCCGCCAAGAAGGCTGCAGCACCTGCAAAGAAGGCTGCCGCCGCCAAGAAGGCCGTGCCAGCGAAGAAGGCTGCAGCTCCTGCCAAGAAGGCCGCCGCACCCGCCAAGAAGACTGCCGTAGCGAAGAAGGCTGCCGCCCCGGCGAAGAAGGCCGCTCCAGCGAAGAAGGCGGCTGCACCTGCGAAGAAGGCCACGGCCGCCAAGAAGGCTGCTGCTCCGGCAAAGAAGGCCGCGGCCCCCGCGAAGAAGGCTGCAGCGCCCGCCAAGAAGGCGGCGTCGACGAAGAAGTCCGCCGCCGCACCGGCGAAGAAGGCCGCAACGACCAAGAAGGCTGCTGCAGCCCCTGCAAAGAAAGCCGCTCCCGCCGCGAAGAAGGCCAAGGCGGCTCCCAAGAAGGCTGCGGCCAAAGCGGCCGCTGCGGCCCCCGCCCCTGCCCCTGCTGCGCAAACCACGCTGAACCCGCAGGCTGCATGGCCGTTTCCCACGGGCGGCAAGCCCTGAGGCACCTCCCGCGCGCCTCCTACGAGGCACGCGAGGTACCAAAGACAACCCGGTGCATGCACCGGGTTTTTTCATGGGTCTTTCGATTCGGCGGCAAGGCCGCCATCCGCCGGGCCCCAGGCACACCGCCCGGGACTGCGCCGATGGAGGCGACGGTCCATTGCAGGGTCCTGTGCGGCATCGCTGCCGCACAGGACCCTGCGCAGACTTCCTCTGCCGCGTCAGGACGGCTCGAAATCGAGCGTGTAGTTCTGCGGTCCGCGCTGCGCGATCTTGAGCGCGCCCAGGCGGTTGCCCAGCGCAGCGCAGCGCGCGAGGGACCAGCCCCGCTCCAGCCCGAAGAGCAGCGCGCCGCGCCATGCGTCGCCGCACCCGGTGGGGTCCACCACCTCGGCGGGCTGCACGGCCGGCACGGGCGTGCCCACGCCGTCTTCCCAGACCTCGCAGCCCTGCGCGCCCAGCGTGACGACCAGGCCCTGCACCTTGCGCGAGATCTCGGCAAAGCTCCATCCCGTGCGCTCGCACAGCATGCGGCCTTCGTAATCGTTCACCGTCACCCAGCTCGCCTGCTCGATGAACCGGGCGAGTTCCTCGCCGTTGAACATCGGCAGGCCCTGGCCCGGATCGAAGACGAACGGAATCCCCGCCGCCTGGCACTGCGCCGCATGCTCGATCATCGCGTCACGGCCGTCCGGCGCGATGATCGCCACGAGCAGGTCAGGCTCCGCAACGATGCGGGCGCGGTGGGCCAGCATCATGGCCCCGGGGTGGAAGGCGGTGATCTGGTTGTTGTCGCGGTCGGTCATGATGAGCGCCTGCGCGGTGTAGGTCTCGTCCGCCTGCGCCACATGGCGGGTGTCGATGGCGAGGTCCCGCAGCCGCTGGAGGTAGTCGGCTCCGTCGCTGCCGAGCATCGCCATGGGCACCGGCTCGCCGCCCAGCAGCTTGAGGCTGTAGGCGATGTTGCCGGCACAGCCCCCGAAGTCCCGCCGCAGCGAAGGCACCAGGAACGACACGTTGAGGATGTGCAACTGGTCGGGCAGGATCTGTTCGGCGAAGCGGCCCTCGAACGTCATGATGGTGTCAAAGGCCAGGGAACCGCAAATCAAGGCAGCCATGAAAGTCCTGTCGGTCTGAAGGATAAAAAAGCAAGAAAAGACCCGAGCACGCGAGAACCGCTGGCTCAGGGATAGAAAGCGAGCAGCCGGTAGCCGGCCACGCGTGCGCCCGCCGCACCCACGTTGACGGGCCAGGCACCGCCCCACTCCCCGCCCGGCGCCAGTTCCACCGGCGCCGCGAGCTCCTGGGGCATCAGTACCCGGCGCAGGATGGGTTGCTCCTGCGCATCGGTCAGGGTCAGCTCCAGGGCCGGCATGGCCACCGGGAAATCCGCACGGCTCTTGATGGTGAGGGCGAGCTGGTAGCCGTCCCCGCGCGCCTTGTTGAAGGATGAGCTGTCGATCACCACGTCGGCGATGCGCCGTGGCGCCGAGAGCTGGCATTGCAGCGGCGCGCACAGCACCTGCAGCAGAGGCCGGATCGCGGGGTACTGTGCCGCCAGGCGGTCCCGCTCCTGCAGCCCGACCTGCAGGAGCAGCCCGCCGAGCAACAGCACGCCTGCGACACCGAGGCCGATGCGCACCCCGGGGCGGCGCCACCAGGCCCTGCGTCTCGCGGCCCGCACGAAGCCGGGTTCGTTGGAGGATGGACCATCGTCGTCTTCGTCCTCATCGTCGTCCGCACCGCGGCGCCAACCCACCCCTTGGGCAGCCGGGGCCGCGGCAGCATCGCGCGCAGACCGCCACACCGAAGGCGCCGGACTGGCCGCAGCGGCAGCCAGCGCCGGCAAGGGCAGCGGCATCGCCTGCGTTGCCATGTCCACCGGGTCTGTATCGGTATCGATCCCCTCGTGTGCAAGCTCCATCGCGACCGCCTGCTCCACACCATCGTCATCGCCTGCGTCGTCCGGCGTGTCGCCTTCGCCGTCTGTCGGGGCGGAGGAGTGCGCACTCGGCCGCCCCGGCAGCGGCAGGCCTTCCAGCGGCGGCCCTTCCTCGCCGGCATCGGCCTCTTCCGGCCATCCGGAATCGCGCAGTTCGGCGAAAGGCAGTTCGTACCCGCCCAGCGACTCGCGCTCGGCCGCCGCTTCAGGGGCCGCAGCGGCACGCCCGGGTTCTGCCGGCGGAGCCGGGGTTGGCTGAGGGGGGGGCACGGCCACGGCAACGCCCACTGCCGCAGGATCGGCCGATGGGAGAAGCGCTGGAGCGGGTGCAGGAGGCGGCACCTCCGCCGCAGGCGGCCGTACCCGCCATGCCAGGGGCGACAGCGGCTCCAGGCTCCACTCGGCTTCGCCGGCAGACCCGTCCGCAGACGCGGCGCCCTGCGGGCGTGCCGAGAGGAAGGCCGGTACCGCGGCCGCAACCGCGACCGGGGGAACCGCCACAGGAGAGACCGGGGGCCCAGCCGGTGGATTGGCCGCAGCAGGTGCCGGCGGCACGGCCACGGATTGGGCTACCGGTGGAGCCACCGGGCGGCGGGCCGCCGGCGAAGCCCCGGGGGTCGGCGGGCGCGCGCCCCAGGCCACCTGCGGCACGGGCTCGGGCCGAGGGGCGGCACGGGGCCCCTGCGGCAACGCCATGTCGGACAGCAACTCTCCCGGACGCGCCGCAGGCACCACGAGGTGGGCCGAGGCGTCGAACACCTCCTTGCACTGCCCGCAGCGAACCCAGCCCTCGGAGATGCGCAACTGGTCCGCGACGACCTTGAAGGTCGTGCCGCAGGCAGGGCATCGGGTGATCTGGCTCATCGGCTCGGGATTGTAGGGGGCGCTCCGCGGCGGCCAGAGGCTGCACGCGGCCCGCGCATCAGCGAGATGCCGTCATGAGGATCCAGCCGTCCTCGGTGTCGCTCACCTGCAGGGCGAGCCACGGCGCGTAGGCTTCCTGGAGTTCCTCCGCCTGGCGTTCCAGGATGCCCGCCAGCACCAGGTGGCCGCCTTCGGCTACGTGGGCGCAGAGCAGTGGCGCCAGCACCTTGAGCGGCGTCGCCAGGATGTTGGCCAGCACCGTGCCGTACCGGCCCTGCGCCGCGTCGGGCAGGCCGGCCTTCAGCGCCACGCCGTTGGCTTCGGCATTGAGGCGGGTCGACTGCACCGCCGCGGGGTCGATGTCCACCGCATCAATATCGGCCGCACCGAACTTGGCGGCGCCGATCGCCAGAATGCCCGAGCCGCAGCCATAGTCGAGCACGCGGCCGAAATCGCCACCGCGGTGCGCGATCCAGCGCAGGCACATGCGGGTGGTGGGATGCGTGCCGGTGCCGAAGGCCAGGCCCGGGTCGAGGCGGATGCTGCGCACGGCCTGGGCTGGCAGCTCGTGCCAGGTCGGCACGATCCAGAAATCGGGCGTGATGTCCACCGGGGCGAACTGCGATTGCGTGAGCCGCACCCAGTCCTGGTCCTGCACTTCGGCGATGCCCAGGATGCGGCAGCCTTCGAAGAAATCCTGCACTTCCAGCAGCGCGCGGGCCTCTGCGGCCGCCTCCTGCGCCGGGAACAGCGCCACGACGCGGCTGCGCTGCCATCCGTCCTTGGGCGGCGGCATGCCCGGCTCGCCGAAAAGCGCCTGCTCGGCATCGGTCTGTGCGTCTGCGTCTTCGACGGAAACGCTCAGTGCATCGAGCGCCTCGAGGGCTTCGCTCAGGGCTTCCACCCGCTCTTCGGGGCACAACAGGCTCAGCTCAAACATGGACGGCAATCTCCTTGCTGCAAAAACGACAATGCTGGCACCCGTTGCCGGGATGCCAGCATGCCTGGGTCCGGCGGCGGGCCGGCACCGGTCAGCGCTTGTGCGCGCCCAGCCACTCTTCCAGGTAATGGATGTTCGTGCCACCGGCGACGAACTTGGCATCCACCATCAGCTCGCGGTGCAGCGGAATGTTGGTGTTGATACCTTCCACCACCGTCTCGGACAGCGCGGTGCGCATGCGCGCCAGGGCCTGCTCCCGCGTGTCGCCGTGCACGATGATCTTGCCGATCATCGAGTCGTAGTTCGGCGGCACGTAGTAGTTGGTGTAGGCATGCGAATCGACGCGCACGCCGGGGCCGCCCGGTGCGTGCCACATGGTGATGCGGCCCGGCGACGGCGTGAACTTGTAGGGGTCTTCGGCGTTCACGCGGCACTCGATCGCGTGGCCCCGGATTTCGATCTGGCGCTGGGTGAACGGCAGCTTTTCGCCGGCGGCCACCATGATCTGCGTCTTCACGATGTCCACGCCGGTGATCCATTCGGTCACGGGATGCTCGACCTGCACGCGCGTGTTCATCTCGATGAAATAGAACTCGCCGTTCTCGTAGAGGAATTCGAACGTGCCGGCGCCGCGGTAGCCGATCTTCTTGCAGGCGGCGACGCAGCGCTCGCCGATCTTCTCGATGAGCTTGCGCGGGATGCCGGGGGCCGGAGCCTCTTCGATCACCTTCTGGTGGCGGCGCTGCATGGAGCAGTCGCGCTCGCCCAGGTACACCGCGTTCTTGAACTTGTCCGCGAGGATCTGGATCTCGATGTGGCGCGGGTTCTGGAGGAACTTCTCCATGTACACGGCCGGATTGCCGAAAGCCGCCTGGGCTTCGGCCTTCGTCATCTGCACGGCGTTGACCAGGGCCGCCTCGGTGTGCACCACGCGCATGCCGCGGCCACCGCCGCCGCCCGCGGCCTTGATGATCACCGGATACCCGACGGTGCGCGCAATGCGGCGGATCTGCACCGGGTCTTCGGGCAACTCGCCCTCCGACCCCGGCACGCAGGGCACGCCCGCGCGGATCATGGCCTGCTTGGCAGACACCTTGTCGCCCATCGTGCGGATGGACTCGGGGGTGGGGCCGATGAACTGGAAGCCGCTCTTTTCCACGCGCTCGGCGAAGTCGGCGTTCTCGGAGAGGAAACCGTAGCCGGGGTGGATCGCTTCGGCATCGGTCACTTCCGCCGCGGAGATGATGGCCGGCATGTTGAGATAGGACAGCGGCGAGGGCGCCGGCCCGATGCACACCGCCTCCTCCGCCAGCTTGACGTACTTGGCGTCGCGGTCGGCCTCGGAATACACCATCACGGCCTTCACGCCCAGCTCATGGCAGGCGCGCTGGATGCGCAGGGCGATTTCGCCGCGATTGGCAACAAGGATCTTTTTAAACATAGGCTTTCCGGCGGTTCATCGCCCGCGCACTGGCATGCGCCACTGCGATCTGCTTCGCCTTGCCTGCGGCGCGACCGCCGCGGTGGGCGACAAGGATCTTTTTAAACATGGCTTTCCGGCGATGCATCGCCCGCGCATGGGCGTAGGCGTGCGCCACTGCGGCCGGTCCCGCCTGCCTGCGGCATGACCGCGGCAGCGGCAACGAGGATCTCTTTCAAGGGAGTGTCCTGGTTTGCGGCAGGCATCAACGGGGAACGCGGCGCCGGGAGCTTATTCGATGACGAACAGCGGTTGTCCGTATTCGACGGCCTGGCCGTTCTCGCCCAGGATGCGCGTGACCGTTCCGGTCTTGTCGGCTTCGATTTCGTTGAGGATCTTCATGGCCTCGATGATGCAGATGGTGTCGCCTTCCTTGACCTGGCTGCCGACTTCGACGAACGACTTGGCACCCGGGCTGGACGCCCGGTAGAACGTGCCCACCATGGGGGACTTGACGATATGGCCGGTGGGTGCAGCAGGCGCGGGCAACTCGGCCACGGGGGCGGCGGCTGCGGGCGCCGGGGCGGTGGGAGCGGCCACCGGGGCTGCCACGAATTGCTGGACGACAGCGCCACCGCTCTTGACGATGCGAACCTTGCCTTCCGCCTCGGTAATCTCGAGTTCCGACACATTCGACTCGGAAACGAGGTCAATCAAGGTCTTGAGTTTTCGCAAATCCATGGGGACTCCAACGCCTAAAACGAAATAGGGCGCGAATTTACCCCAATTTATGCCTTCAACCTCTATCCGGCCGCAAATTCCATTATCTTCATATGGAAAGACAGGAACTTCATGCCAGCGATGCCCACTGCGTGAGGTCTTCGGCGGTGACTTGGCCCATTTTACGGTGCCGGATGCTGCCATCTGCGCCCAAAAGCACGGTAAATGGAAGGCCTCCCGTGAGGTTGCCCAGGCTGCGCCCCAGGTCGGTTCCTTGCAGGCCTGCAAGGCCGATCGGGAAATCCAGAGGCACGCGGGCCAGGAACTGGCGCACCGCCGAAGGCTGGTCTATAGCCAGGCCCACGACCTGCCAACCCTTTTCTTTATGCGTGCGATAGAAAGCATTGAGCATCGGAAGCTCTTCCACGCACGGGGGGCACCAGGTGGCCCAGAAGTTCACCAGCATGGGCTTGCCCCGGAACGCCTGCATGTCGAGCGCCGCGGCGCCCTGCTGCGGCGCGTCGAAGCGCTGTGTCCACAGTGCGGCCTCGGCACCCGGCTCCGCCGCATGGGGCTGCAGGCGCCACCACGCCAGGCCGGCACCACCCGCAGCGGCCACGACCGCCGCACCGGCATAGAGCGCGCGGCGGCGCGAGGGGCTCAGGGGCGACGGCGTGCCGGGGCCCCCGGCCTCGGGAAGATCGGTCATGAAGGGGTGTCCTCGTTGTCCAGAAGTTTGCGAACGGCCCGGGCGTCACCCCGCTGAACCCGCCCGCGCGCGTCGGGCCGGAGCGCGCCGCGCAGATCGTCCAGATCATAGACAAGCAGGTGCACGCCGATCGCCTCGCCCAGGGCGGGCGAGTGGCTCGACAGGCTGAGCGCCTCCACCGATTCGCCATGGAAGCCCGTGACCGTGCGGGGCTCGTAATCCACGTGGTGGTCGATGAGCGAGATCTCGGCCGATTTGCAGTCATCGCAGAAGAGCTGCAGGTAGATGTCCGAAAGGCGCGTGGCCGTGCCGTACCACACCGCCCCGCCCAGATGGGGCCGGAACTCGGCCAGGCGCTCCATCCAGAGCAGGGCCAGTTCGCGCAACGCGCGCAGTTCGGCCGGCTGGGTGTCGGCGCAGAAAAGGCCGATGTATTCGCGCACGGCGTCCTCGACCAGGTCGTTGTCGGGCAGCGCGGTGCGGGCCGGCAACCCCAGCTGGCGGACGGCCCGCCGCTTGGCGGGCCCCCATTCCATCCCCTCCTCGACGACGAGGCGGGCGGCGGCGTTGGCGATCTCGGGGGCGAGTGCGTTGGGCATGGCGGCGTCTCGGGTGGAAGGGAAGGAAGCACGCATTGTGGCGCGGAGCCACCGCCGCGCGGCGTCCAATGCGCCCGCGGCGCGCGGGGTCTTGGCACTGCCCTGCCGCGCGCACTCCTGAAAAAATAGCAGCGGCTCGAGCCTCGGCGGCGGCACGGGGCGGGCCGGACCCCAACCGTAGAATCGGCGCCCATGCATATACACATTCTGGGCATCTGCGGAACGTTCATGGGGGGCCTGGCCGCGCTGGCGCGGGAAGCCGGCCACAAGGTCACGGGCTGCGATACCGGGGTGTACCCGCCGATGAGCGACCAGTTGCGGGCATTGGGCATCGAACTCATCGAGGGCTATGGTGCCGGGCAGCTCGACCTGGCGCCGGACATGTTCGTGGTGGGCAACGTGGTGAGCCGCGCACGGCTGGCCGATGGCAGCCCCAAGTTCCCGCTGATGGAAGCCATCCTGGACGCGGGCGCGCCCTACACCAGCGGCCCCCAGTGGCTGGCCGAGCATGTCCTCCAGGGGCGCCACGTGCTGGCCGTGGCCGGCACCCACGGCAAGACCACCACCACGTCCATGCTGGCCTGGATCCTGGAATGCGCGGGTCTGCAGCCCGGGTTTCTGGTGGGGGGCGTACCCCTCGATTTCGGCGTGTCCGCGCGGCTGGGCACGCCGCAACGGCCGGTGGCCTCCGACGGGCCGGCCGGCAGCGCGCCGCTCTTCGTCATCGAAGCCGACGAATACGACACCGCTTTCTTCGACAAGCGCAGCAAGTTCGTGCACTACCGCCCGCGCACGGCCGTGCTGAACAACCTCGAATTCGACCACGCCGACATCTTCGACGACCTGCGCGCGATCGAGCGGCAGTTCCACCATCTCGTGCGCACCGTGCCGCCTTCGGGGCGCGTGGTGGTCAACGGTCTCGAAGAAAGCCTGGCCCGCGTGCTGCACGAAGGCTGCTGGAGCGGCGTGGCCAGCTTCGGCGCCGCCGTCAGCGATTTTTCCGCCCGGGGCGAGCCTCAGGCATTCGATGTGCTGCGGGGCGACCGCCCGGTAGCGCGCGTGGAGTGGGCACTCACCGGGGTGCACAACCAGCTCAACGCGCTGGCGGCCATCGCCGCGGCCGAGCATGTGGGGGTCGATCCTGCCGACGCAGCGGCGGCGCTGGCCCGGTTCCAGAACGTCAAGCGGCGCATGGAGCTGCGCGGCACGGCCAACGGCATCGCGGTGTACGACGACTTCGCTCACCACCCCACCGCCCTGCGCACGACGCTCGACGGCCTGCGCCGCCGCATCGGCCCGCAGGCGCGCATCCTGGCCGCGTTCGAGCCGCGCAGCAACACGATGAAACTGGGCACCATGAAGTCGCAGTTGCCGTGGGCACTGGAAAGCGCCGATCTGGCGTTCTGCCACACGGCAGGGCTGGACTGGGACGCGGCCGCCGTGATGGCGCCCCTGGGAGACCGGGCACGCACTGCCGCAGACATCGATGCGCTCGTGGCGCAGATCACCGCAGCGGCCCGGCCAGGCGACCATGTGGTCTGCATGAGCAACGGCAGCTTCGGGGGCATCCACGCCAGGCTGCTCGATTCGCTACAAAATCAATAGCAAACTATTCAATGGATACGGCGGCATGGAGCATATTTCATCAAACTCATGCCAGCTACATCCAGAGGCCGCCATCCGCAGAAGCCGGCGAGAAGCCGCAGACGGTCCTGCATCACGGCCAGCCGCCGCCCCCACGTTCACCAGTTGACAGCCCTTAGCTTCAGTAGCTGATCGCCATGGCCGGCAGATCGACCCGCACGACCGGCCGGGCCAGCGCCGCGGTGGCCGCCAGCGCGAATTCGCGGCCCCAGCCCTGGGCCAGCAACGCAGGCCCTGCGGCCTGCGCCACCGTGAGCACCTTGTCGGCGGTCAGCACCTTGCCGCTGGCACGCAGCGGCTCGCATTCCAGGCGCACGAATTCGTCATCGAGCCAGCGGCGCGCGATCTCGTGGGCCATGGGCGCCTCGCCTTCGAGGTCGAATCGGAATTCCTGGCCGGGTCCGAGGAGGACGGTGACTTCGCTGCGCATGGAGATCTCTTTCGGCGGGTTGCTAGGAATGCAGGGAAGCCTCCACCCGCACGCACGGGGCCCCGCTGCATCGGGCATCTGCCGAAAAGCTTACACGGCCCTCCGCGCCGGGGCCCGGGGGAAACCCCTCTCCCGGCCTGCCGGGCGCGATCAACGGGTCGCGACCATGATGTTCACACCGTCCGAACCGATGGTGAATTGAACGTCCTCCCGGACGGCTTTGCCGGGCACATGGACGAGGGTGCCCGCGGGAACCACCACTCTGCCCTGGTGATCCACGCGGACCTTCATATCGAGCACCGCGCGGAATGTCTGCAGCCAGTCCTGCAGATCCGGCATCTCCCGGAACACGGGAGACGATTCCATCAAGGCCTTCAAAGCCTCCAGCCGATGGTCCGGAGCAGTGCCGCCCGCAGCGTTGTTTTCATTCGATGACACGGTGCCTCCTGAGGGTTCAATGAAGCAGGGTGCGCTGTCAGGCCGCCAGGGCCACGGCGCTGCGGCGCGCCGCGACGGCGGTGGACAGTTCGGCCAGCACCCCGAGCGAATCGTCCCAGCCCAGGCACGCGTCGGTGATGCTCTTGCCGTACTCGATCGCGCAGACATCGTCCTTGCCGGGCGTGAATTTCTGCGCGCCGGCCACGAGGTGGCTTTCGATCATCACGCCGAAGATGCTGTGCGATCCGCCCGCGATCTGTCCGCCGATGTCGCGTGCCACGTCGCGCTGGCGCTCGTGCTGCTTGCTGCTGTTGGCGTGGCTGCAGTCCACCATGAGCGTGGGCGGCAGCTTGGCAGCTTCCAGGTCCTTGCAGGCGGCGGCCACGCTGTCGGCGTCGTAATTGGGGGTCTTTCCGCCGCGCAGGATCACATGGCAGTCGCGGTTGCCCTGCGTGTTGACGATGGCGACCTGGCCGTTTTTGTGCACCGACAGGAAGTGGTGCCCGCGGCTCGCGGACTGGATCGCGTCGGTGGCGATGCGGATGTTGCCGTCCGTGCCGTTCTTGAAGCCGATGGGGGCGGACAGCCCGGAAGCCAGTTCGCGGTGCACCTGGCTTTCCGTGGTGCGCGCGCCGATGGCGCCCCAGCTGATGAGGTCGCCGATGTATTGGGGCGAGATCACATCGAGGAACTCGCTGCCGGCCGGCACGCCCAGCCGGTTGATGTCGATGAGCAGCTGGCGGGCGATGCGCAGGCCCTCGTCGATGCGGTAGCTCTCGTCGAGGTAGGGGTCGTTTATCAGGCCCTTCCAGCCCACCGTGGTGCGCGGCTTCTCGAAATACACGCGCATCACGATCTCCAGCGTGTCGGCGTACTGCGCGCGCACCGACTGCAGGCGGCGGGCGTATTCCAGCGCAGCGGCAGGATCGTGGATGGAACAGGGACCGATCACCACGAGCAGCCGGTCGTCGCGGCGGGCCATGATGTCCTGGATGCGCTGGCGCGTGCGGGAGATCAGCGTCTCTATCGGCGTGCCCCGGATGGGGAAGAAGCGGATCAGATGTTCGGGAGGAGGCAACACGGTGATGTCCTTGATACGTTCGTCGTCGGTCTGGCTGGTTTTCTCGACGTTGCGGTACCAGGCATCGCTGGCGGACTGGGCGGAGTGGACTGGGGCCGTCATGGCTGCTTCCTCGTGGGTGGATTCGGTGGAAAAGGGATCGGGACGGAAAACGGGAGGCTGGAAAAACAAAAAACCGCCGGGCTTTTCAGCTTCGGCGGTCGTCAGGGGTAGGTGCTTTGGGTGGTTGCGCGCTAACCTCTCATCCGCCAGGGACAGAGAACCAAAAGGACCAAAAATAAAACGCGCTGCGAATCGGCATGGCTGGCAATGTAGCACTCTTTTTCGCGGCGCGGCACACTGCCGCGTTGTGCGACGGCGACAGGAGCCGCGTCCGGTGCGGTACGCAGGCGATCAGCGCCCGGTGCGGCCCCGGGCCAACCAGCCCCCGATGCGGCCCCACCAGCCGCGCCGGCGACCGGGCGGCGGCTCGCTATCGCCCAGCAGGCCCTGCAGCTCGCTGGTGCCCATGCCGCCCTGCTCGTACATGTCGATCACGAGCACGGCTTCCCCGAGCGCACGCCACGCATGGCCTTCGAAGGCCTGGAAGCACTGGGCTTCGTTGCGGCTGCGGCGTTGCAGGGCCTGCTGCCATGCCGCCGTGGTGCGGACCAGCTGGCGCATGGCGTTCTCGTAGGCGGCGAATTCGTAGAGCGCATGCCACGCCGAGCCCAGCCCGGTCAGGAACCGCTGGTGCTCGCGGGCCTCGTCGAGCAACTGGCCGGCGCACTGCAGCACGGCGTCGGGATGGGCGCCGGGCGCGCGGCGGGTCTGAAGGGCCTTCTCTACCAGCCCGGACAGCGCGGTGAGGGCATCGCGGAATTGCCGCGAGTCTTCGTCCGCCACGCCTTCGCGCAGCAGCCGGCTGATGTCGCCGAAGGTCTGCAGGCTGGTGGGAAGCTGCGTGCGGGTGATGGCCATGGTGTCGGGCGTGCATCCTCAGCCGCGGGAACCCTTCTCGGTCGGGCACCGCATCCGCGGCTGCACGGCACGGGCCGGCAGGCAGGGACGGCAATCGGGAAAGAAACCGTCAGGCATGGGCCCAATGTAACAAGACTTTTGCAAGCCAGAGCATTCCTTGCACAAGCGAGCACGGCCGCAGTACCCGACACAAAGCGGGCTGAGAGCCCAAGGCTCGGCCGTTCGGCAGTTGTCCTACGGTAACCCGGTGCTTCAGGCGACGCAGACGGTTACAGCAGTTTTCTAAGCTCGACCGTACCCGCCAAGGCCAGCGCCAGGGTCCGGACCCGGTCCGGTGAAACCGTTCCTCACCTTCCACTCGCCGCCTTTGTTGGCTGCGCGTCCCCTCAGTAACCAGAAAGCCGATCATGTCCATCCACTCCACCGCCACCCTCCACGAGGAGCGCCTCTGGACTCCCACCGTTTCATGGGGCGCCGTGTTCGCCGGTCTCGTCCTGTCGCTGATCGTCTACCTGGTTCTGTCCGTCCTGGGGACGGCGATTGGCGCCTCGGCGATCGACCCGCTGGGTGACCGCAATCCTTTCAGCGGCTTCGGCATGGGCGCAGGCATCTGGGCCGGCGCAACGACGCTGCTGGCGATTGCGGTGGGGGGCTTCGTGGCGGGCTATCTGGCACGGCGCTCGGGAGCGCTGCATGGCCTGCTGGCCTGGGGGCTCACCACCCTGGTCACGGTCTATCTGCTGGTCAGTGCCACCGGCAGCGCACTCAACGTGGCGGGCGGCGCAGCCAAGACCGGGCTCGCCACCGTAGGCGCCGTGGCCGGCGCGGGGGTTTCGGCCGCCGCACCCGCGGTGGGCAATGCAGTGCAGCGCCAGCTGGACCAGGCCGGCATTTCACTGGACGCGAACAGCCTGCAGTCCGAACTGGAAAAGCTGCTGCGCCAGACCGGCAAGCCCGAACTGCAACCCGAGAACCTGAAGAACGAAGCACAGGCCGCCGCCAGCCAGGGCCAGGCCAGCGCCGAGAGCGCCGCCACGGCGCCGCAGAATGCCGATGCGGACGCCAAGGGCTGGCTGGCCGGCGTCCTGCAACGCGGCGAACGGGTGTTGAACGCGGCAGACAAGGAAGCGCTGATCAACATCATCATGGCCCGCACCGGCAAGTCCCGCGCCGAAGCCGAACAGATCGCCAACAACTACGAGCAGACCTACAACCAGGCCCGCGCCAAGCTGGAAGAAGCCAAACAGCAGGCCGAGCAGAAAGCCCGGGAAGCAGGCGCCGAAGCCGCCAAGAACGTGGCCCGCGGCTCCTGGGGCACGCTGGTGGTACTGCTCATCGGCGCGGCAGTGGCCGCGGGCTGCGGCATGCTCGGTTTCCGCCGCCAGCGCCCTGCCGGCGTGATCGTGGCAGCCTGATCTGCAAGCGCCCCGGGGGCGCTCGCAAAAAAGCCCGGCGGGATGGCCCACGCCGGGCTTTTGTGTTTCTGCCTCCGCAAGAAGCGTGGACCGCCGGCAAGCGACCGGCCCATCCGGGAGAGGGATCAGGTCATGCCGTCCCGCCGACGGTCAGGCCGTCGATGCGCAGGGTAGGCTGGCCCACGCCCACCGGCACGCTCTGGCCTTCCTTGCCACAGGTGCCCACACCACTGTCGAGCGCCATGTCGTTGCCGATCATCGTCACCTTCTTGAGCGACTCGGGGCCGCTGCCCACGATGGTGGCGCCCTTGACGGGATAGAGGATCTTGCCGTTTTCGACCCAGTAGGCCTCACTGGCAGAGAACACGAACTTGCCGCTCGTGATGTCCACCTGCCCGCCGCCGAAGTTGGTGGCGTACAGGCCACGCTGGATGCTGGCCACGATCTCTTCCGGGTCCTTGTCGCCACCCAGCATGTAGGTGTTGGTCATGCGGGGCATGGGAATGTGCGCATAGCTCTCGCGGCGGCCGTTGCCCGTGGGGGCCACACCCATCAGGCGCGCATTCATCGCATCCTGGATGTAGCCCTTGAGGATGCCGTCCTCGATGAGCACGTTGCGCTGGCTGGCATGGCCCTCGTCGTCCACATTGAGCGAGCCACGGCGGTCGGCGATGGTGCCGTCGTCCAGCACGGTGACGCCCTTGGCCGCCACGCGCTGGCCGATGCGGCCACTGAAGGCGCTCGAACCCTTGCGGTTGAAGTCGCCTTCGAGCCCGTGGCCCACGGCCTCGTGCAGCAGCACGCCGGGCCAGCCGGGGCCGAGCACCACGGTCATCTCCCCAGCCGGCGCGGGTCGGGATTCGAGGTTGACGAGCGCTGCGTTCACGGCCTCGTCCACATACTGGTTGATCTGTGCATCGTCGAAATACGCGAGGCCGAAACGGCCGCCGCCGCCGGCGGAGCCCACCTCGCGGCGCCCGCCCTGCTCGGCGATCACCGTCACCGACAGCCGGACCAGCGGACGCACGTCGGCCGCGAGCGTTCCATCCGCACGGGCCACGAGCACGACGTCATATTCCCCCGCCAGGCCCGCCATGACCTGCGCCACACGCGGGTCTTTGGCACGGGCGCGTTGCTCCACCTTCTCCAGCAGCGCCACCTTGGCCGTACTGTCGAGCGTGGCAATGGGGTCGACGCCGGGATAGAGCGACCGGCTGCTCGCGATCTTCTTCCTGGAAGCCACCTTCGCCCGGCCCTGCTGGGCGGCGGAGGCGATGGAGCGCACCGTGCGCGCGGCGTCGAGCAGGGAAGCTTCGGAAATGTCGTCGGAGTAGGCGAAAGCCGTCTTCTCGCCGCTCACCGCCCGCACACCGACGCCCTGGTCGATGCTGAAGGAGCCGGTCTTGACGATGCCCTCCTCCAGGCTCCAGCCTTCGCTGCGGGTGTACTGGAAGTACAGGTCCGCGTCGTCCACGCGGTGCGCCCGGATTTCCGCCAGCGCGCGCGAGAGGTGGGTTTCGTCCAGCCCGAAGGGTTCCAGCAGCAACTGGCGGGCGATGGACAGGCGTTCGATGGTCGGTTCGCGGGAGATCATGGGCGGATTCTAGAAGCCCGGGGCAGCCCCTGCCGCATTGCCCGGGCACATCCCGCACGGTGGCGTGGCCTCTCGTTCGGCCTGCAAGAATGCGCTTCGCGCTTTTGCCCGCCACTTTCCAGGAGACATTCCGCATGCCATCCCGCCCACTCCCGCCGCTGCGCGACCTCGCACGCGCCCTGAACGACGGCACGACGACGAGCGAGAGGCTGGTCGAAGAGGCCCTGGAGCGCATCGCCGGGCACCGGGCCGACGGCGGCACGGCCTACATCGGCGAGGTGGATGCGCAGTCGGCGCGCCTGGCGGCCCGGGCCAGCGACCTGGCGCGCGCCGCAGGCCCCGCGCCTTCGGTGATCGCCGGGCTGCCGGTGTCCATCAAGGACCTCTTCGATGTGCGGGGCCAGGTGACGGGCGCCGGGTCTGCGGTGTTCGCGGACCACGCCCCTGCCGCGGAGGATGCCGCCGCGGTGGCCCGGCTGCGTGCCGCGGGAGGCATCCTGCTCGGCCGCACGAACATGAGCGAATTCGCGTTCTCGGGGCTGGGGCTCAACCCGCACCATGGCACACCCGCCCATCCGCACGATCCCTCCCGCATCACGGGCGGATCGAGTTCCGGCGCGGCCGCCACGGTGGCGCTGGGGCTGGCCGCGGCTGCCCTCGGCACCGATACGGGCGGATCGGTCCGCATCCCGGCAGCCTTCTGCGGGCTCACCGGCTTCAAGCCGACTGCGCGCCGGGTCCCGCTGACCGGCGCCTACCCGCTGTCGCGCAGCCTCGACTCGGTCGGCCCGCTGGCACGCAGCGTGGACTGCTGCGCGATCCTGGACGCCGTGCTCAGCGGCGAAAGGCTGGACACCCGCCCGGCGCCGCTCGCGGGCCTGCGGCTGGGAGTCACCGACGACTTCGTCATGGAGGGCCTGGAGCCGGAAGTGGCCGCAGCGTTCGACGCGGCGCTGCAGCGGCTCTCGGCAGCCGGCGCACGCATTGAGCGGGTGGCCTTCGCCGAGCTGGCCACCCTCCCGCAGATCAATGCGGCCGGCGGCCTGATCGCCGCCGAAGCCTGGCAGGTGCACCGCCAGCGCCTGGCCGATGCCGGCACTGCCCGGCGCTACGACACGCGCGTGGCGCAGCGCACGCGGCGGGGCGAGGCGATCTCGGCGGCGGACTACATCGATGTGCAGGACGCGCGGGCCCGGCTGCAGGCCATCGCGCGCGAGCGCCTGGGGCACCTGGATGCCTGGCTCATGCCCACGGTGGCGATCCGCGCACCGCAGCGGGCGGCGCTGGAGCAGGACGAAGCCAAATTCTTCGCCACCAACGCGCTGGTGCTGCGCAACACGTCGGTGGTCAATTTCCTGGATGGCTGCGCGCTGTCGCTGCCCTGCACCGGGCCTGGGGAATTGCCGGTGGGCCTGTCGGTGGCCGGGCTCCACGGCGCGGATGCCCGCGTGCTGCAGGTGGGGCGGGCCGTGGAAGCCTGTGTCCGCGCGCCGCACACGCAGCGGTGAACGCAGCGGCCGCCTGCGCAGCTAGCTGTCGGCCAGCGGCTGCCGCTGCGCCCGGGCGATGGACATCAGCACCCCCAGCGCGAGCCCGAGGGTGACCATGGCCGTGCCGCCATAGCTCACGAAGGGCAGCGGCACGCCCACCACGGGCAGGATGCCGCTCACCATGCCCATGTTCACGAAGGCATACGTGAAGAAGATCATAGACACCGCTCCGGCCATGAGGCGGCCGAACAGGGTGCCGGCGCCCAGCGCGATGGCCAGCCCGCGCCACACCAGCAGCAGCAGGCAGATGATGAGGAAGATGTTGCCGGCCAGCCCGAATTCCTCCGAGTAGGCGGCGAAGATGAAGTCGGTGGTGCGCTCGGGGATGAACTCCAGGTGCGTCTGCGTGCCGGCCATGAACCCCTTGCCCCACAGGCCGCCCGAGCCGATGGCGATCATTCCCTGGATGATGTGGAACCCTTTGCCGAGCGGGTCGCGCGTGGGGTCGAGCAGTGTGCAGATGCGCTGCTGCTGGTAGTCGTGCAGGACCGGCCAGCGCACGCCGTCGGCGCAGAGCTGGGGTTCGAACCAGACGATGAGGGCGATGCCGATGCCGCCCAGGATCACGGGCGGCAGCACGAGCTTCCACGGCAGGCCGGCGAAGAAGATCACCGAGAGACCTGCCGCCAGCACCAGCAGCGAGGTCCCGAGGTCGGGCTGCTTCATGATGAGGCCCACCGGCATCGCCAGCAGCACGCCGGCCACCACGAAGTCCAGGGGACGCAACTGGCCTTCGCGTTTCTGGAACCACCAGGCCAGCATGAGCGGCATGGCGATCTTGAGGATCTCGCTCGGCTGGATCACGAGGCCGATGTTGATCCACCGCTGCGCGCCTTTCTTGACGATGCCGAAGACCGCCACCGCCACGAGCAGGGCCACGCCGGCGGCATAGAGCGGCACGGCGAGCTGCATGATGCGCTGCGGCGGGATCTGGGCCACCACGAACAGGATGCCCGCCGCCAGGACCATGTTGCGCCCATGGTCGTAGAACCGGGTGCCGTGGTCGTAGCCCGAGGAGTACATCGCCACGAGCCCGGTCGCGGACAGCAGCAGCAGGACCGCGATGAGCGGCCAGTCGAAGCCCCGGAACAGGGGCAGGATGCGCTGCGGCAGGGAGGGCTTGTCGAAAACGGCGGACATGGGGCGGCATTATCGGGGGGCACCCCGGCCGCGGCAGGGCCGCGCGGCACAATGCCCGCTCCGCCCCGATGACATCCCCGCACCATGCCGCACGCCACCACCCACCTGCTCTACCTGCACGGCTTCCGTTCGTCGCCCCGTTCGGCCAAGGCGCAACAGATGGCCGACTGGATGGCCACCCACCGGCCGGACGCGCATTGCTGGTGTCCGCAGCTGCCGCCTTCGCCGCGCGAGGCGATGGCGCTGGTCGCACGCGGCATCGCGGACTGGCCGGCCGGGCGCATGGCCGTGGTGGGCTCCTCGCTCGGCGGTTTCTATGCGAGCTGGGTGGCGCAGCAGAAGCCGGGTTGCGCCAGCGTGCTGCTGAACCCCGCCGTCCACCCGGCCCGCGACCTGGAACGCTACATCGGCCAGCAGACCGCCTGGCACGCCCCATCGGAATCGTTCTATTTCCGCGCCGAGTACATCGCCGAGCTGCGCGCGCTGGACGTGTCGGGACGACCGCCTGCCGGCCCGGAAATGGCCATCATCGCCAAGGGCGACGAGCTTCTGGATTGGCGGGAGATGGCAGCCCGCTATGCGCATGCCCGCATGCTGCTGCTGGAAGGCGGCGACCATGCCCTCGGCGACTTCGCGCAGCACCTCCAGGCCGTGGTGGAGTTCTGCGGCCTGGCCTGACCCTGGATGCCGCCCCTCACCCCGGGGCGCTGGCTGCCGGCGGGCGCTTGCGCAGCCAGATGCCGTATTCCTGCGGGTAGGCCGCACGGTAGCGCTGCATCTGCTGCGCGGCTTCCTCCGTCCGGCCCAGCAACGCGGCGCTGTCGATCAGCGCCTCGATGACGCGCGGCTCGGGAGAGTAGTGGACGATGCGCCGGGCCATGGCATATACGTCGGCCGCATTGGCCGGCGTGGGCTGCGTGGTGGTGAGCACCGCGAAGTCGAGCGTGTCGCGAAAGAACACGGTGGAGGCCGCCACGCGCCGCGTGGTGTCGTGCCGGAAGGCCGGATCGCGCTGGTCCACGGCCAGGTAGAGCTGCGAGACGCGGTGGTAATCGCGCACCAGCAGCCATCCGCATGCCAGCCAGAGCCCGGCGGTCAGGGCGCCAACGCCCAGCAACGCCGTACGGAAAGCCGCCCGCGCCGGCGCCCGCCACAGCCCCGGCCAGAGCAGGGCCAGCGCACAGAGCGCGACGAGCTGGAAGGGCCCGTACCAGAGCGGGAACTCCAGCAGGCTGTGCACGCCGACCACGGCCAGCAGGCCCCAGGCCAGTTGCCGTGCCGGCTCGGTTTCCCGCCAGGGGCGGGCGCGCCATGCCAGCCACAGCGCCAGGCCGCACGCCGCCAGCGCGAACGGCAGGCCCAGCTCGACCGCCAGGTGCAGGGGCAGGTTGTGGGCGTTGTCCACCAGCAGGCAGAAACGCGTGCCGGGAAATGCGGTGCTGTAGTGCGCGTAGGACAGCTCGCCCCATCCCCAGCCGGTGAAGGGCCGCTCCAGGATGAGTTGCACCACGTTGGCCCAGAGCACCCGGCGGTTGTCGCAGACATGCCCCTCGGCCGAGAACCGCGTGAAAAGGCCATCGACGGCGAATCCCGTCCACCGCTCCAGCAGGACCGGCAGCAGCCAGGCGAACGCCGCATAGAAGGCGATGCCCAGCACCCCGAGCGCGAGAGCCGGCGTGCCGAGGGAGCGGCGCCAGAGCAGCAGCAACACCAGCAGGGCGCCCCATTCGAGCGCTCCGGTGCGCGATGCCGTCGCGGCCGCACCGGCGGCCAGCAGCGCCAACGACCACGAAGCCAGCATGCCGAGCCCGATGAAGGCGGGCCGCAGGCTACGGCCCGGCGCGCCCGGCTGCGAAGCGTCGCCCTGCATCCGCGCCACCCACCAGGCGAGCGCCCACACGCCCATGCACAGCAGCGTGGCCTGCTGGTTGCGCTGGCGCAGGTTCCCCATGGCGATGCCGTGCGTGGAGGGGTAGACCCACGGCGCCCACCCCGGATCGCCCCAGAAGAACTGCGCCAGCCCGATGACCGCCGCCACCAGCGCGGCGCCCAGCACCCCGGCCGCCACGACGCCCGCGGCCTGCCGGCGCAGGCCGGCCCCGGAGGCCCCGGGGGGCTGGCCGGCCCAGGCCACGGCGAACGCCGCAGCCACCACCAGCGCGCAGAGCCCCGACGCGATCAGGGGCCAGAAGTTGGACAGCGGCGCCGCGGTGTAGCCGTACAGGAACGGCAGCGCGATGGCCACCGCGGCAAGGATGGACAGCAACGGCGGCAGCAGGTAATGGAGACGGGTGCGGGGCGCGGAGAGGGGCGCGGTCATCGGAAGGTGGGGGCCTGGAGGGCTGCGGACGAGCGGGCGGATGGCAGGCGGCCCGGGGCCGCCGCGGTGGTCGAGCGCCCGATCATAGGGGGCCCGGCGGCGGTGCCCGCCGCCGGGCGGCCGGGTCCCCGGGGCGCGCATGGGAGAATCCGCCCATGCACGCACTGTTTGAAGAAGCCGGCAAGTTCCTCGCCGGCCGCATCCTGTCCGAGGCCGAAAGCTCGGCCCAGATCGAGCTCGATTCGGGCAAGCGGGTGAAGGTGAAGGCCGCCCACATCCTGATCCGGTTCGAGAAACCCGCTCCCGCCGAACTGCTGCGCGAAGGCCAGGCCGTCGCCGCGACCATCGAGCTGCCCCTGGCCTGGGAGTTCGCCCCGGAGGACGAATTCGGCTTTGCCGACCTCGCGCGCGACTATTTCTCCGAGCACGCCACGCTGGCCCAGCAGGCCGGCGCGCTGTTCGCCCTGTACGAGGCGCCGCATTACTTCCGCCGCGCCGGCAAGGGGCGCTTCAAGAAGGCGCCCGCCGAGATCGTGCAGCAGGCGCTCGCCGCCATCGAGAAGAAGAAGCTGGTACAGCAGCAGATCGCCGACTGGGCCAGCCAGCTCGGCCAGGGCGAATGCCCGCAGGCGATCCGCGAGCAGCTCTACAAGATCCTGTTCCGGCCCGACAAGAACGCACCGGAATACAAGGCCGTGGTCGAGGCCAGCCGCGCCACGCACAAGGCGCCGCTGGACCTGCTGCAGCAGGCCGGCGCGATCGACTCGCCCTACCAGTTCCACTGGAAGCGCTTCCTGTTCGACAACTTCCCCAAGGGCACGGGTTTCCCGACCCTTACGGCGCCGCAGCCGCCGGCCGACCTGCCGCTCGCGCCCGTGCAGGCCTACTCGATCGACGATTCTCAGACCACCGAGATCGACGACGCGCTCTCGGTGCAGGGGCTGGGCACGGGCACCGCGGTGCTGGGCATCCACATCGCGGCGCCGGGGCTGGCCATCGTGCCGGGCACGCCGCTCGACCAGCTCGGCCGCCAGCGCCTCTCCACCGTCTACATGCCCGGCTACAAGATCACCATGCTGCCGGACGAGGTGGTGCGGATCTACACCCTGGACGAAGGCCGCGCGAACCCCGCCGTGTCGCTCTACGTGACCATCGACGAGGCCACGCTGGAGATCACCGGCACCGAGACGAAGCTCGAACGCGTTCCCGTGGCCGTGAACCTGCGCCACGACCAGCTCGACCACATCGTCACCGAAGCCTGGCTGCAGGATCCGTCGGTGCAGGTCGAGAACACGCCGGCGGCGCTGGCCGAGCGCCGCGCGGAGCTGTCGTTCCTGCACCGGCTCGCCCAGAAGCTCAAGGCGCAGCGCGAGGTGGTGCGCGGCAAGCCCGAGACCTTCAACCGGCCCGACTACAACTTCCGCCTGGCGGGCGTGCCCGACGGCGGCGAGCCGCTCGGCACCGAGGTCGTCTCGATCACCACGCGCCGCCGCGGCGCGCCGCTGGACCTGATCGTGGCCGAGGCCGCCATCGTCGCCAACAGCACCTGGGGCGGCCTGCTGGCCGAGCACGGCGTGCCCGGCATCTACCGCAGCCAGGCCAGCCTGGCGCCCGGCATGAAGGTGCGCATGGGCACCAAGGCCCTGCCGCATGCGGGCATCGGGGTGAAAAGCTATGCCTGGGCCACGTCGCCGCTGCGCCGCTACGTGGACCTCGTGAACCAGTGGCAGATCATCGCCTGCGTTCGCAACGGCAAGACCGCCGCGCTGGCGGCGCCGTTCAAGCCCAAGGATGCCGACCTGTTCTCGATCATCAGCAGCTTCGATGCGGCCTACAGCGCCTACAACGGCTACCAGGCCGGCATGGAGCGCTTCTGGACGCTGCAGTACCTGCGGCAGCACGGCATCACCGAAATCGACGCCAGCGTGATCAAGGACGGTGGCGGCGGGAATGTCCTGGTGCGCGCGGACACGCTGCCGCTGGTGCTGCCCGTGCTGGGCGCCCAGGGCCTGCCGCGCGGCGCGCGCGTGCGGGTCAAGCTCGGCGAGATCGACGACATCACCCTCGACGTGGGCGGCACGGTGGCCGAGCGCCTGGACGATCCGGCAGACTCCGGCGACGATGCCCCGGTGGACGAGCCCGAGGGCGACGACGAAGAAGCCGTGGCCGGCCCCATCGCCATCGCGGTGGACGTGAACGAAGCCGAGGCGGGCAGCGCAGCGCCGGCCGCCGCGTCCTGAACCCGGTGCGCGCCGCCCATCCCTGGCCGCTGTCGCCTTCGGGGCCGGGCCGGCGCGGCCCCATGCACGCATAATCGGCCGCCGTGAAACGTCCCGACTTCCTCCTCCGGTTCAGCACGCTGCAGATCGCGCTCGCGTTCTCGGTCCTGGTGCACGCGGCACTGCTGTCGGTGCGCTTCATCGACCCCGAGAGTTTCAACCGGGTCTTCCAGGACACGCCGCTCGAAGTGATCCTGGTCAACGCCAAGTCCAGCGAACGGCCCGACAGGGCGCAGGCCATCGCCCAGTCGTCGCTGGCCGGCGGCGGCGATGCGGCCCAGGGCCGCGCCACCAGCCCCCTGCCCTACTCCGCCATCACCCACGTGGGCGAGGATTTCGAGGAGGCGCAGCGCAAGCTCGACGCCATGCAGGAGCAGCAGGCCCAGCTGCTCGCCCAGTTGCGCAAGCAGCTGGCGAGCCTGCCGCCGCCCGACCCGCGCGACCAGAGCCCGAACACCGACCGCGTGCAGCAGGAAGAAAAGCGCCGCCAGCTCCTGAAGCTGCTCGCAGAGATCGAGAAGCGCATCAACGAAGAGAACGCGCGCCCCAAGAAACGCTACATCAGCCCCGCCACGCGCGAGGAGGTCTACGCGATCTACTACGACGCGCTGCGCCGCAAGATCGAGGACAGGGGCACGGAGAGCTTTCCCGAACAGGGCGGCAAGAAGCTCTACGGCGAGCTGACCATGATCGTGACCGTGAACCACGACGGCCGCGTGCTCGACACCGAGATCGTGCAGGGTTCCGGCAACCGCCTGCTCGACCAGCGCGCGCAGGCCATCGTGCGCGCCTCGGGCCCCTTCGGGAATTTCGGGCCCGCGATGCGCGCCAAGGCCGACCAGATCGCGGTGGTGTCGCGCTTCAAGTTCACGCGCGAGCAGACGCTGGAGACCAGCGTGCGCTGACCATCCCTTTTCGCCGCTGCTTCTTTCTTCTTCCCCGCCATGACGAATTCTTCCGCCCCGGACGCGTACTGCGTGATGGGCCACCCCGTGGAGCACAGCCGCTCGCCCTGGATCCACGCGCGCTTTGCCGAACTCACGGGCGAGCGCATCGCCTACGGGCGCCGGCTGGTGCCGCTGGACGGCTTTGCCGCGGCGCTGGCGGACTTCGCGGCGGCCGGCGGGCGCGGCTGCAATGTGACGGTGCCGTTCAAGCACGACGCCGCCCGGCTGGCCACCCACGCCAGCGACCGTGTTCGCCGCGCCGGCGCGGCGAACACGCTGAGCTTCCGGCCCGACGGCACCCTCCATGCCGACAACACCGACGGCCTGGGCCTGGTGGCCGACATCGTGCGCAACGCGGGCGTGGCGATCGCCGGGCGCGACGTGCTGCTGGTGGGCGCCGGCGGGGCGGCGGCCGGCGTGCTCGCGCCGCTGCTCGAGCAGGGCCCGCGGCGCCTCGTCGTGGTCAACCGCACGCAGGCGCGCGCCGACGCCCTGGTACAGGCGCATGCCGACCTCGCCTTGCTACAAAAAACAGAGCTAAAAACCCAATGGATACGGCGGCATGAGGCCGATTTTGATGTGATCATCAACGCCACGGCCAGCAGCCTGGCCGGCGACGCCGTGCCGGTGCCGGCCGAGGTGCTGCGCCCCGGGGCGCTGGCCTACGACATGATGTACGGCCCCGCTGCGCAGGGGTTCATGGACTGGGCGCGCGCGCACGGCGCGGTGCCGCGCGACGGGCTGGGCATGCTCGTGGAGCAGGCCGCGGAAGCCTTCGCGATCTGGCGCGGCGTGCGCCCCCCGGCCGCGCAGGTGCTGCAGGAACTGCGAGCTCAGCTATGACGGCCCGCCTGCCGGGCGCCGCCGCCCGCCCGCGGCCCGGGGGCCGCCCATGAAAGCCCTGCTCCGGTGGATCGGGTGCGTGCTGCTGGCCTGCGTGGCGCTGCAGGTGTTCTTCATCCTGCGCATCGCCGCGATGGCGGTGGTCGATCCGCAGTCCACGAGCTTCCAGCGCTCCGAGGCCTGGGCACAGATCGCCGGAGGCGGGCTGCGGTGGCGGCAGGAGTGGGTGCCCTATGCGCGCATAGCCGACACCCTCAAGCGCGCCGTGATCGCCTCCGAGGACGATGGCTTCGCCAGCCACGACGGGGTGGACTGGAATGCGATCGAGAAGGCCTGGGAGCGCAATGCCCGCGCCGAGGCGCAGACCGCCCGGCTGCAGGAGGCCCAGCCCGGGCGCAACGTGCGTGCCGCGCGCATCCGCGGCGGCTCGACGATCACGCAGCAGCTCGCCAAGAACCTGCTGCTGTCGGGCGAGCGCACGCTGCTGCGCAAGGGCCAGGAATTCGTGCTCACGCTGGCGCTGGAGCAACTGCTCTCCAAGGAGCGCATCCTGGAGATCTACCTCAACAGCGTCGAGTGGGGCGAAGGCGTCTTCGGCGCCGAGGCCGCGGCGCAGCGCTACTTCCGCAAGAGCGCATCGCAACTGAGCGCCGCCGAGGCCGCGCGCCTGGCGGTGATGCTGCCCGCCCCCCAGCGGTTCGAGAAGAACCCGGGCTCGGCCTACCTGTCGGGCCGCACGCGCGTCATCCTGGGCCGCATGGGCAGCGCCGAGCTGCCCTGAACGGGTTGCCGGCCGGGCAGGCGCGGTGCCCGGGTTGGCGTGGTCAGGCCGCCACGGGATGGGCAGGCGCCAGGCTGGCCATCGCCGCCAGGGACTGCGGCGCGGCCAGCATCCCGGCCGTCTGCGGCGGCATCGCCATGCTGGGCAGTTGCGAAGACACCGAAGCCTCTTCGCCGATGCGCGCGGCGGTGGATTGGACCAGCGAGAGGAAGCGCTTGAGCATGCGGTCGTCCATCTGGCTCGCGAAGGTCGAATACACCAGCGCACCGCGCAGCACGCCGCCGCCGAACACCGGCACCGCGAAGGCCGTGCTCTCGGAATTGTTGCGGGCGTAGCGGATCGCGTAGCCCTGGCGGCGCGTCTCGCGCACGATCCTGCGCAGGGCCCACAGGTCGGTGATCTTCTGGTGCGGCTCGCCGTGGGTGTTGGCGGCCTCCACGAGGATGCGGCGCTCGGCGCGGGTGCAGTAGGCCAGGTACGCGCGGCCCAGGGCCGAGGGCAGCAGGTCGTAGCGGCGGCCCAGGCTCGACGGCCGGATCGCGTAGGGGCTGTAGGGCATGGTGCAGAACACCACGCGCATCTGGTGGCCGTCGATCACGGCCAGCGAGAGCGGCCACTTGATCTGGCGCGTGGCCGAGATCATCAGCGGCGCGGCCAGTTCGGCCAGCCGCAGCTTCTCGTTCACGCCGCTGCTGAGGTTGCCCACGGCCAGCGTGAGCTGGTACTGGCCATAGGCGTGCGGGTCGCTGCGCACGTATTTCTCGTGTTCGAGCGTACCCAGCAGGCGGTGCAGCGTGGACTTGGCCAGCCCCGTGCGCTGGTGCAGCTCCTGCAGGCTCCAGGTGGAGCGCTCGTTCATCACGCGCAGGATCAGCAGCGCACGTTGTACGGAACGGACTTCGGTACTCATGGTTATTTCTCTCTGTGGGGGGTGGAGGCCGGCGGGACTGGCTCAACGGAGACGATGGCGCGCGGGACCCGCGGACACGCGCGCAGACAAGGCATGGGGTTTGGCATCGCCCGGCAAGGACCGGCGGCGGCTCGGAAAGGATGGTGCATGCATGGTTCGGCTCCCCGGAAAGACAGGCTCCAGCGGAAATACGGCGCTCAGGCCGCCTCGGATTCGGTCGCGTCGGCCATGACCTGCCGCGCCGCATGGCGCAACAGGGCTTGGTCGGACCCGACCACGAAGAAGGACACGCCCTGCGCGGCCAGCAGGGGCACGGCGCGCACATCGGGCACGAAGCAGCCGACGGCCCGGCCCGCGGCCCGCCCGGCGGCGCTCACGGCCGCCACCGCGGCGGTCACGCGCGGATCGTCCAGGCCCCGCGCGCCCAGGGAGACGGCCAGATCGGCCGGGCCCACGAACAGGCAGTCCACGCCCGGCACCGCGGCGATGGCGGCGGCCTCGGCCACGGCCTGGGCGCTCTCGATCTGCACGATGACGGTGGTGTGCGCGTCGCTCGCGCGCAGATGCTCGGCCATGCCGCGGGTGCCGTAGCCGCCCGCCCGCGAGGAATTGGAGAACCCGCGGCTGCCGCCCTGGCCGTAGCGCGCCGCGCGCACCACCTCGGAGGCGATGCGTGCGTCGTCCACGTGCGGCACCATCACGCCCGCCGCGCCGAGGTCCAGCGCCTGCTGGATGGCCGCGGCCCGCGGGTACGGCACGCGCACCAGCACCGGCAGGCTGCAGGCATGCGCCGCGAGCAGGCTGCGGTCGAGGCTCTCCGGCCCGAAGGGCGCGTGTTCGGCATCGAGCACGAGCGTGTCCAGCCCCGTGGCCGCCAGCACTTCCACCGTCTGGTGCGAGGTGGTCTTGACGAAGGTCGCGAGGAGCCGGTCGCGCGCCAGGATGCGCTGGCGCATCCGGGCGGCGGGGGCGGTGTCGGCCTGCAGGGAGTCCAGGGCGGTGTTCATAGGAGGTAGTCCGGCCGGGCGGGCGTGAAGACGTCCAGGTTGAGCACGGGTTCGTCGCCCACCACGACGCCGTAGTGCTGCACGTTGGGCGGAATGAGCAGGAGCCCGCCCGGGCCGAGCCGCACCACCTGGTCGTCCACGTGCACGTCCATCTGGCCCGCCAGGATGTACATCACCTGCTCGTTCGGATGGGAGTGCGGCCGGGGCTCGTGGCCCGGCATGAGCCGGTGCAGCGCCAGCGTGACGTGATCGCTGCCGAAGGCCTTGCGTTCGATGCCGCGGCGCACGGGCTTCCACTCGAGCGCGCTCCAGTCGACGCTGTGCAGGGTGGCCATGGCGGCCGGCGGCAGGGTGGCGGGGGTGGAGGGTGTCATTCGGGGGCGATCCGCAGGGATTGGATGGTGTGCGACCACAGGTCGTGGTCGGCCTGGAGCACCGCCCGCAACTGCAGCGGCGACAGCGGGGCCCGCACCATGCCCAGGCCCTTGAACCGCTCGGCGACTTCGGGCAGGGCGGTGACGCGGTTGATTTCCTGGTTGATCTGCGCGCGGCGGGCGGGGTCGAGCCCGCGCGGCGCGAACACGCCGTACCAGTTGGTCACCTCGAAGCCCTTGAGCGTCTCGGAGGCGCTCGGCACGTCGGGCAGCAGGTCGGTGCGGGTTTTCTCGGTCACGGCGATGAGGCGGATCTTGCCGGCCTGCGCATGCGGCAGCAGCAGCGAGGCGCCGCCCGCGAACATCTGGCATTCGCCCTGCAGCAACGCCGCCACGGCCGGGCCGCCGCCCTTGTAGGGCACGTGGACGATGTCGAGGTTGGCCGTCTTGGCCAGCAGCGCCAGGGTGAGGTGGTTGTGCGTGCCGATGCCGCCCGAGGCGTAGTTGATCTTGCCGGGATTGGCGCGGATGTAGGCCAGCAGTTCGGGGAAGGTGCGCACCGGCAGGCTGGCGGACACGGCGATCACGTTGATCGCGTAGGCCAGCATGGCGACGGTGTCGAAATCGTTCATCGGATCGAACGCGAGCTGCTTGTAGAGGCTGCCGTTCATCGCGTGCGTGGACATCGCGCCGATCTCGAGCGTGTAGCCATCGGCGGGCGCGCGGGCCACCACGGCCGCGCCCAGGTTGCCGCCGGCACCGGCGACGTTCTCGACCACCATCGGCTGGCCGCTGGCCGCGAACAGGTGCTTGGAAAGCAGGCGGGCGAGGATGTCGGTCGAGCCGGCCGGGGCGAAGGGCACGATCAGCCGCACCGGCCTGGTCGGGAAATCCCCCGCCCCCGCCCCCGCTTGCGGGCCCTGGGCATGCGCGGCCCAGGGCATGGCCGAGCCCGCCAGGCAGAAAGCGAGCGCTTTGCGGCGCGACAACACGGTGGTGGATGGCATACGATCGGTCCCTCTTCTGATTAATCTGAAAAAAACGATTCGAAAATCATTTTCAAACTCGCGATTGGGCAAGTCTAGGATCCATATTCGCCAAATAGGAGGCGAACTTTCCGGATTCCGAACAATGGAACGTTTGGAGCACTTTCCGCAAACAAACCCCCAACCGTGGCATGGATTTCGGGGCGCTGCGCGCGCCAGCAGATTGCGGCGGCAAGCCGGGTGCGCCCCCGTATCATCCCGGCCCATGTTGTCCAAGTTGATGAGCCTTTTCCTGCTCGGGCTGGTGCGCTTTCTCACCGGTTCGCAGGCCCGGTGGTACGGGTGCCCGCCCAAGGCCGAGCAGCGTATCTATTTCGCCAACCACCAGAGCCATGCCGACCTCGTCATGATCTGGGCGGCGCTGCCGCAGGAGTTGCGCAGCATCACGCGGCCCATCGCCGCCAAGGACTACTGGACCAAGACGCCTTTCCGCCAGTGGATCACCACGGCCGTGTTCAACGCGGTCTATGTGGACCGGGTCGCCGGCCCCCAGGGTCCCCGCCCTGCGGCGGAAGCCGCCGGGCCGGCCGCCGGAAGTCCCGTGGCCCCCGCCGCGCCTTCGCCCGTGCCCGTGCCCGTGCAGGAGCCGCCGCTCCCTGCCCCGTCGGTCGCCGGTGCCCCGCAGGTTCCGGCCCAGAGCGTGCTCGAAGGCTTCCATGGCCCGGGCAGCCTTCCCCCCCCCGCCGGCGCCGCGGAAGCGACACCCCCGTCGCCCGCGCCGGCGCCCGCACCCAGCCCCGAGGCGCTGCGTGCCGCGCTGCCGGAAGGCGATCCGCTGGAGCCCCTGGTGCGCGCGCTGGAGAGCGGCGATTCGATCGTGATCTTTCCCGAGGGCACGCGCGGCCACGGGGACGAGCCCCAGCCCTTCAAGTCCGGCCTCTACCGGCTCGCGCAGATGTTCCCGCAGGTCGTGCTGGTGCCGGCCTGGATCCAGAACGTGCAGCGCGTCATGCCCAAGGGCGAGGTCGTGCCCGTGCCGATCCTGTGCTCGGTGACCTTCGGCGCGCCCATCGAACTCGCGCCCGGCGAAGAGCGCCGCGCCTTCCTCGACCGCGCGCGGCGCGCGGTCATCGCGCTACGGGAGGTGTGACCATGGAGTTCCTGCGCAATCTCACCACCACGCAGCAGATCGGTGCGCTGTTCGTCGCGATGTTCGGGCTGCTGTCGATGGTGACGCTCTACGCGTTCTTCCAGACCCTGCGCGAGGCCCGCGGCACCGGCGCCGCGGACCAGGCCGCGCACGAAGCGCACCTGCAGGAATGGCGGCGCTTCTGGAGCCTGCTCAAGACCTCGTGGGTCATGGCCACCGTGTTCTGGGTGGGCTGGGCGCTGGGCGATGCCGTCGCCACGGTGCTCTTCGCCATCGTCGCGTTCCTGGCGCTGCGCGAGTTCATCACGCTCTCGCCCACGCGGCGCGGGGACCACCGCAGCCTGGTGCTGGCCTTCTTCGTGGTGCTGCCGCTGCAGTTCGCCATCGTGGGGCTGCGCAAGTTCGATCTGGTCACGGTGTTCATCCCGGTCTATGTGTTCCTCGCGCTGCCGGTGGCGAGCGCGCTGGCCAACGACCCCGAGCGCTTCCTGGAGCGCAACGCCAAGCTGCAGTGGGGCATCATGGTCTGCGTGTACGGCATGAGCCATGTGCCGGCGCTGCTGCTGCTCGACTTCCCCAACTACGAAGGCAAGGGCGCGTTCCTCGTCTTCTTCCTCGTGGCCGTGGTGCAGACCAGCGTCATCGTGCAGCACCTGCTGGGGCGCCGCTTCCCGCACCGGCCCGTGGCGCCGCAGGTGAGCCAGAGCTTCCAGTGGCTGAGCTGGGTCATCGGCGTGGGCGTGGGGGGGCTGGCGGGCGTGGCGCTTTCGTTCATCACGCCCTTCAAGCCGGGCCAGGCGCTCGGCATGGCGCTGCTGGCCTGCCTGGCCGGCAGCCTGGGCCACCTGGTGATGAAGGCGCTCAAGCGCGACCGCGGCGTGACCAGCTGGGGCATGCAGGGCCAGTCCACCACGGGCGCCGGCGGCCTGCTGGACCGCGTGGACGCGCTGTGCTTCGCGGGGCCGGTGTTCTTCCATTCGGTGCGCTGGTACTTCGGACTTTGAGTGTTTTCGCCTCCATGCCGCCGGAAACATTCAATAGTTAGCTACAAAAAACATAGCAAATGAGAATCCTGGGCATCGATCCCGGCCTGCAGACCACCGGCTTCGGCGTGGTGGACGTGGACGGGCACCGGCTGAGCTACGTGGCCAGCGGCACCATCCGCACCTCCAGCGTGGCGCTGGGCGATCTGCCCGCGCGCCTGAAGGTGCTCTTCGACGGCATCACCGAGGTGGCCGCGCGCTACCAGCCCGACGTGTCCACGGTGGAGATCGTCTTCGTGAACGTGAATCCGCAGTCCACGCTGCTGCTGGGGCAGGCGCGCGGCGCCTGCGTCACCGCGCTGGTGGCCAGCGGCCTGCCGGTGGCCGAATACACCGCGCTGCAGATGAAGAAGGCCGTCGTGGGCCACGGCCGCGCGGCCAAGTCGCAGGTGCAGGAAATGGTGCGCCGCCTGCTGCAGCTGCCCGGGCTGCCCGGCACCGACGCGGCCGACGCGCTGGGCCTGGCCATCACGCATGCCCATGCCGGCGCGGCCATGGCCCGGCTGGGGCAGGCCGGCACGCTCACGCGCCGCCAGCACGCCATGTACAAGGGCGGCCGGAGCTACTGACGCTCCCGGACCGCCTCCGGCGCCAGCGCTTTCATCCGCGGAGCCCCTGCCTCCTCAGCGGAAAACGATCTGTGCGATCACGCCCGAGCCGACCGTGACCAGCAGGTAGTCCGGGCCGTTCTGCACCCAGTGGTAGCCGCGGGGCGGCGGGGCGAGCTGGTGCACGCGCCAGTCCTGCACCACATAGTGGCGCGAACGGTACATCGGCGGTACGTGCCCGCCCTGGTACCAATCGTGGTGCGGCCCGGCGCCGCGCCGGCCGTGGGCGCGCGCATGCGGCGGAGGACCGGGATGGTGGCGTGGGCCGGCGTGGGGCGCGTGGTAGGCCGGCGGCGGCGCGTGGCGGGGGCCGGCGTGGTGCCCAGGGTGGCCGTGGCCAGGGCGCTCTCGGTCGCCGTGGCGGCCGTCCCGGTGCGAAGGGCCGTGCCCGCGCTCGCGTTCACGCTCCCGGCCCGGCACGCCGTCGTAGGGTTGCGCCTGCGCGGACAGGAAAGTGGTGCCCAAGGCCAGTGCGAGGCCGGCAGCGCGCAGCACGCGCGGCACGCACCCGCGGGGCGGCTGGGCAGAGAAGGATTCGGTACGTGGCATGGCTGGGCCTCCGGCAAAAGCCGCAGGGTATCACCCGCCGGCCGCCTGCCTTGCCGGCCGGCCCCGCCGCCACGGAACCCGGTTCAGACCGCCGGTTCGTGGCGCACGAGCCCCGCCACCGCGCCGGGTGCGCGGGGCGGCGGTACCGCGAGCGCGATCGCCGCGTTGCCGTCGTCGAGGTGGAAGCGGCTCACCGCGCCGATGAGCTGGACCGCCTGCTCGCGCAGCGATTCCGATGCGGCCGTGGACTCTTCGACCAGCGCGGCGTTCTGCTGCGTCATCTGGTCGAGCTGGCTCACCGACTGGCTGATCTGGCCGATGTTGTCGCTCTGCTCGGCCGAGGACGCGGTGATCTCGGAAATCATCTCCGACACGCGGCGCACGCTGTCCACGATCTCGGTCATCGTGCTGCCGGCCTGGGTGACGAGGCGGGAGCCGTCTTCCACGCGCTCCACCGACGATCCGATGAGTTCCTTGATCTCCTTGGCCGCCGAGGCCGAGCGCTGCGCGAGGCTGCGCACTTCGGCCGCCACCACCGCGAAGCCCCGGCCCTGCTCGCCCGCGCGCGCGGCCTCCACGGCGGCGTTGAGCGCCAGGATGTTGGTCTGGAAGGCGATCGAGTCGATCACGCCGGTGATGTCGGCGATCTTGCGCGAGCTCTGGGTGATCTGGCCCATCGTGTCCACCACCTGCGAGACCACGCTGCCGCCGCGTGCCGCCACCTGGGCCGCCGTCGAGGCGAACTCGCTGGCCTGCCGCGCCGACTGCGTGCTCTGTTGCACGGTGCTGGTGAGCATCTCCATCGACGACGCCGTCTCCTCGAGGTTGGCGGCGGTCTGCTCGGTGCGCTGGCTCAGGTCGTGGTTGCCCGAGGCGATCTCGGTGCTGGCGGTGGAAATGCTGCCCGAGGCCTCCTGCACCTGCCGCACGAGGCCGCGCAGCGCGTCCTGCATGCGGCCCATGGACAGGACCAACTGGCCGACCTCGTCCATCTGCGCGGGGCGGACCTCGTGGGACAGGTCGCCGCCCGCGATGCGCTCGGCCAGTGCCTGGGCCTGGGCCAGCGAGCGCGTGATCGAGCGCACGCTGAAGAAGGTGAGCGGGATCAGCACCGCCAGGCCCAGCAGGAGCGCGATGCCGATCACGGCCGACATCGTGGCCGTGCGGGCTTCCACGCCCTGCCGCGCCTCTTCCATCTGCTGGCGCGCCGTCTGTGCGAGGCTCGCGAGGATCTGGTCGGTCGCCTCCATGTGCTGGCGGAACCGGTCGGCGTAGGCCGCCCCGCCGGCGCCGTCGAGCTGCGCGCGCTCGATCTGCTCGAAGATCGGCGAGATGCCGGCCTGGTATTGCTGGATCTCGGCCAGGGCCTTGTCGATGGCGCCCACGAAATCTGCATCGCCGGCCTGCACCTGCCGCACGTCGGTCAGGCTCTTGCGCAGCGCGGCCAGGGTCTTGCCCCAGGTTTCGCGCTGGGAAGCGACTTCGACCGAGTTGTTGAAATTGAGAATGATGTCCTTCTCGGTGCGGCGCAGCGTGCCCAGCGTCGTGCGGAGATCGGCCATGTCGGTCAGCGTCTGCACGCGCTGTGAAAAGAGCACCTGCAGCGTGTCGCGGGTGCGGTCGAGGGCTGCATAGCCCAGGCCTCCGATGACGACGAGCAGCACCAGGGAAAAGATCGTGCCGAAGTACAGGCGCGTACGGATCGACAGGCGTCCCAGAGCGTTCATGGCTTCCTCTACAAAACGTTACACGGAGCGCAAGCAATAAACGCGCCCACCCCAAAAGCCACCTCGTGGGTCGCCGGGCCGCCCACTATAGGGCTGCGGCCGGCGGGCCCCTGCAGGGTAACCACGACTGGCGAAGTCACGGTGGGCATGTCCGCGGGCATCCAGCATAAACAAATTGTCACAAGAGCGGTGCACAGTCGCACGGATCGCGGGCAAGCCTGCGCTACCAGCCGCCCGCCGCGGCCACCACCGTGACTTCCTTCACTTCTTCCATAGACAACTTCGGCCCTCGCACCACACCCGATAGCGCACGGCATTCCGCACCCGCGCCTGCGGCGGACGCTGTCGGAGGCCCCCCACCGTCCACCCGCCTGGGCACGCTCGGCCGCAGGCTGCTCGGCGCCTTCCTGGCCGTGCTGGTGCTCAACGGCATCGGATCGGCCATCGGCGTGGTGGCCCTGCAACGGATCGGCCAGTCGGCGTCCGACATGGTGGACCGCCGCGTCGCCACCGAACGCCTGGTGGCCGATGCGCACCGGCTGCAGGCCATGAACGCGGAGCGCTACAAGGCCGTCGCCCTCAGTTCCGAGCCGGAGGTGGGCGAGATCCTCGGCGCCGACATCGCCCGCACGCAGCAGCAATACGACGCGCTGCTGGCGCAATTGGCCGAGCGCCTGCAGGGCACCGAAGATGCGCAGCGCGTGGCGGCGGTGCACACCGCCGGGGCGGATTTCCGCAAGGCCTGCGAGGCCCTCATCGCCGCACGCGACTCCGGGCTGACGGAGCGCATCCGCAAGGTGTATGGCGAACATTTCGTGCCGGCAGCGGCACGGCTGCTGTCGGCGCTCGGCGGGCTGTCGCAGTCGCAGCGCCAGGCCATCGACGCCGGCGCTTCGGAGGTGGCCGCCCTGGGCGCCACCGGGCGCTGGGCGCTGCTGGCCTTCGGCGCGCTGTCGCTGGCCCTGGGCACGCTGCTGGCCCTGTGGCTCGTGCGCCGCATCACGCACCCCATCGCCCTGGCCAGCGCCACCGCGGACCGCGTCGCCGGGCTGGACCTGCGCCAGGAGATCCAGGGCCATGGCCGCGACGAGACGGGCCACATGCTGGCATCGCTCGCCGTCATGCAGACCGCGCTGCGCAACCTCGTGCGCCGCGTCCAGGCACTGGGCCAGACGATCAACGTAGCCTCCTCGGAAATCGCGGGCGGCAATGCGGACCTGTCCAGCCGCACGGAAGAGACCGCCGCGCGCCTGCAGGAGACGGCGGCATCGCTGGAGCACGTCACGCGCCGCGTGTCCGACGCGGCGGACTCCGCGCAGCGCACCGAACGGCTCGCCTCCGAGGCCGCCCAGGTGGCGCGCGAAGGCAACGGCGTCGTCGGCCAGGTGGCGCAGACCATGCAGCAGATCGCGGCCAGTTCGCGCCGCATCGCCGACATCACGGGCGTGATCGACACCATCGCCTTCCAGACCAACATCCTGGCGCTCAACGCGGCCGTCGAGTCGGCGCGCGCAGGCGAGCAGGGCCGGGGCTTCGCGGTGGTGGCGGCCGAGGTGCGCAGCCTGGCCAACCGCTCCGCCGAAGCCGCCCGGGAAATCAAGCACCTCACCACGGCCTCGGTACAGCAGGTGGAGGCGGGTGCGGGACTGGCCGAGCAGGCTGGCCAGACCATGCACCGCGTGGTGGCCACCATCGAGGACACGGCACGCACGATGGGCGAGATCCGCAGCCATGCGCAGTCGCAGAACGAGGACATCGCCGCGATCCATGCCGCCATGACGCGGCTGGACGAGATGACCCAGCAGAACGCGGCACTGGTGGAGGAATCGGCCGCCGCGGCCGAAAGCCTGCGCGGGCAGACCCACGACCTGGCGAGCCTCGTGGACCGGTTCGTGCTGCCGCCGGCGCAGGAGCCGCGCCCGGGCGCGGCAGCGCCGGCCACCGTGCGGCCCACCCTGCCCGCTCCGCAGCCGCGGCGCCTGTCCGCCGCCGGCTGACTGCTGGCGGCCGGGCAGCGGAGGCTCAGACCGGCTGGATCGGCACGTAGAGTTCGCCGCCGCCGGTACGGAACTCCTTCGACTTCTCCTGCAGGCCCTTGGCTGCGAATTCGCGCACTTCCTGCGTGATCTTCATCGAGCAGAACTTGGGGCCGCACATCGAGCAGAAGTGCGCCACCTTGGCGGAATCCTTGGGCAGGGTCTCGTCGTGGTACTCCTGCGCGGTTTCAGGGTCCAGGCCGAGGTTGAACTGGTCCTGCCAGCGGAAATCGAAACGGGCCTGCGAGAGCGCATCGTCGCGTGCCCGCGCCCCCGGGTGGCCCTTGGCGACATCGGCCGCATGGGCCGCGATCTTGTAGGCGATGATGCCCTGCTTCACATCGTCGCGGTCGGGCAGGCCCAGGTGTTCCTTGGGCGTCACGTAGCACAGCATGGCCGTGCCCATCCAGCCGATCATGGCCGCGCCGATGGCGCTGGCGATGTGGTCGTAGCCCGGCGCGATGTCGATGGTCAGCGGCCCCAGCGTGTAGAACGGCGCTTCGTGGCAGTGCTTGAGCTGCTCGGTCATGTTGGCCTGGATCATGTGCATGGGCACATGGCCGGGGCCTTCGATCATGGTCTGCACGTCGTGCTTCCAGGCGATCTGCGTGAGTTCGCCCAGCGTCTGCAGCTCGGCGAACTGCGCTTCGTCGTTGGCATCCGAGCCGCTGCCGGGGCGCAGGCCGTCACCCAGGCTGAAGGACACGTCGTAGGCCTTCATGATGTCGCAGATGTCCTCGAAATGCTCGTAGAGGAAGCTCTCGCGGTGGTGCGCCATGCACCACTTGGCCATGATGGAGCCGCCGCGCGAGACGATGCCCGTGCGCCGGTGGGCGGTGAGCGGGATGTAGGGCAGGCGCACCCCCGCATGGATGGTGAAGTAGTCCACGCCCTGCTCGGCCTGCTCGATCAGCGTGTCTCGGAAGATCTCCCAGGTCAGATCCTCGGCGATGCCTCCCACCTTCTCGAGCGCCTGGTAGATCGGCACGGTGCCGATGGGCACCGGCGAATTGCGGATGATCCAGTCGCGCGTGGTGTGGATCGCCTTGCCGGTGGAGAGGTCCATCACGTTGTCGGCGCCCCAGCGGATCGCCCAGACGAGCTTCTCGACCTCTTCCTCGATGCTGGAAGTCACCGCAGAGTTGCCGATGTTGGCGTTGATCTTCACCTTGAAGTTGCGCCCGATCGCCATGGGCTCGACCTCGGGGTGGTTGATGTTGGCCGGAATGATGGCGCGGCCCCGGGCGACCTCGTCGCGCACGAACTCGGGTGTGATGATCTTCGGAATGCTCGCGCCCATCGGGTTGCCGGCCAGGCGCTGCTCGCGCGCGGCGTCCTGCTGGTACTGCGCCATCCATTCGCGGCGGCCGTTCTCGCGCAGCGCGACGTATTCCATCTCGGGCGTGACGATGCCCTGGCGGGCGTAGTGCATCTGGCTCACGTTGCGGCCCGCCTTCGCGCGCAGCGGCTTGCGCTGCAGCGCGGCGGCCTCGGCCCGCAGTTGCGCCAGGCGCGCCGCGTCCTCGCTCTTCTGGCCGTCGTCCAGCGCCACGGGCGGGCGTCCCTCGTAGGTTTCGGTGTCGTCGCGCTCGGCAATCCAGGTGCCGCGCACGCTGGCCAGGCCCTGGCGCACATCGATCGCCGCGGCCGGGTCGGTGTAGGGGCCGGAGGTGTCGTACACGCTCACCTGCTCGCCGTTGGTGAGCGCGATGTCGCGCACCGGCACGCGCAGATCGGACCGGCTGCCGGTCAGGTAGCTCTTGGCCGATGCGGGGAAGGGGGCGCGCGTGAGCGCGAGGAGGTGGGCGAACTTGTCGGGGGCGTTCATGGGGGCACTCCAGGTGGGGGTTGGAATGCTCCGCCATCGGCCGCGTGCGACCGTGCACCGGACGGACCGGCGGCGCGGGAATGCACACGGCTGCAGCTCTTCTTACGCTGGTACTAACCAGATCAAGTTCGCGGTTCCGGCGGTCAGGTCCGCCGTCTCAGCACGCCACTACGTGCACCCCGGAGCAGGCGCGAGTATAGGAGCGATGCCCGGCGGTGTCACCACCGCGCTGGCACGTGGTCAAAGGAAACGTTCTAGCGCCAGCACGGCGAAGAAGGCGAACGCGGAAATGACCGTCCATTTGACGATGGCGACACCGAAGCGCTTGTAGCGCGCCTGCCCCGTGGCCATGTAGAGCACCAACGACACGCCGGCCGCCAGCAACAGCAGCAGGAAGACCCAGCGGAAGAGCAGCATGGCCGGCTCACCAGGCCTGCGCGGCGGCGGCGAACCCGGCGGGCGCCTGCCGCTCGCTCTCGAACGTGGCGATCTCCCAGGCATCCTCGTTCGCCAGCAGTGCGCGCAGCAACTGGTTGTTCATCGCGTGCCCCGAGCGGAAGGCGCTGTAGGCCGCCAGCAGGGGCTTGCCGACGATGTAGAGGTCGCCGATGGCATCGAGGATCTTGTGCTTCACGAACTCGTCGTCGTAGCGCAGCCCGTCGGCATTGAGCACCTTGTAGTCGTCCATGACGATGGCGTTGTCGAGCCCTCCGCCGAGCGCCAGGCCGCTCGCGCGCATCATCTCCACGTCCTTCGTGAACCCGAAGGTGCGGGCGCGGGCGATGTCGCGCGTGTAGCTGCCCGAACCCAGATCGAACTCCACGCTCTGCCCCGTGGAGTCCACGGCAGGGTGCGCAAAGTCGATCTCGAACCGCAGCTTGTAGCCATGGTAGGGATCGAGCCGCGCCCACTTGAGCTGGTGCCCTTCTCCTTCGCGCACTTCCACGGGCCGCGTGACGCGGATGAATTTCTTGGGCGCGTTCTGCAATGTCACGCCCGCGCTCTGCAGCAGGAACACGAACGAGGCCGAGGACCCATCGAGGATGGGCACCTCTTCGGCCGTGATATCGATGTAGAGGTTGTCCAGCCCCAGCCCGGCGCAGGCGGACATGAGGTGCTCGACCGTGTGCACCTTGGCCCCTCCCACGCCGATGGTGGAAGCCATGCGCGTATCGACCACGGATTCGGCCCGGATGGGAATGTCCACGGGCTCCGGCAGATCGATGCGGCGGAAGACGATGCCCGTGTCCGGAGCGGCCGGACGCAACGTGAGTTCGACCCGCTGGCCGCTGTGCAGGCCCACGCCGACGGCGCGGGTGAGGGTCTTGATCGTGCGTTGCTGGAGCATCCCGGGATTTTAGGTGGCGGCACCCTTCCCTGCTCGTATCCAAGGCTATGGCGCGCATAGCCCGAACGTCACATCGGAAACAAAAAACCGCCCCGCGCCGTGCAGGAGCGGGGGATGTTCACCGCTACCGCCACCATCCAACAGGACGCGACGGAACCCTGCTTCGGAGCACAACGCCAGAAAGCAAACGGCCTCCCTCTTCGGGAGGCCGCGGAGCAGGCCATGCCAGCAGACGCCGTGGAACCGGCTTCGCCGGGCCACCGGCGTCGTCCCCCTTGGGGGAAGGCGCCGAAGGCGGCTCAGGGAGGCGCCGAAGGCGGCTCAGGGAGGCGCCGGTCAATCCGCCTGCTTGCGCAGGAACGCCGGAATCTCCAGGTCGTCCATGCCGCCGGAAGACAGCGCATCGACGCGCGCTGCCGCCTGCGTGCGGTTGGTGCGCCAGACGCTGGGGACCGACATGCTGCCGTAGTCGGCCTGGGTGGTCGCCCCGCCCACGATACCGCCGGCCATGCCGACGCCGGCACCGGCGATGGGCATCTGATAGGCGAGGTTGTCGGTGCCGGTGCGCAGACCGCCCTGCACCACCGAGATGGGCTGGCGGCGCGCGTTGGCGCGCGAGAGGCCCGTGGCCACCACGGTCACGCGGATGTCTTCGCCCAGGCTGTCGTCATAGGCGGCGCCGTAGATCACGTGCGCGTCAGGGGACGCATAGGCATTGATGGTGCTCATCGCCAGGCGCGATTCGGACAGCTTCAGGCTGCCCTTGGCCGCGGTCACCAGCACCAGCACGCCCTTGGCGCCGGACAGGTCGATGCCCTCCAGCAGCGGGCAGGCCACGGCCTGCTCGGCGGCGATGCGCGCGCGGTCCGGGCCGCTCGCGGTGGCCGTGCCCATCATGGCCTTGCCGGGCTCGCCCATCACGGTGCGGACGTCTTCGAAGTCGACGTTCACATGGCCGTACTCATTGATGATCTCGGCAATGCCGCCCACGGCGTTCTTGAGCACGTCGTTGGCATGCGCGAAGGCCTCGTCCTGGGAGATGTCGTCGCCCAGCACTTCCAGCAGCTTCTCGTTGAGCACGACGATGAGCGAATCGACGTTCGCCTCGAGTTCGGCCAGGCCGTTGTCGGCGTTCTGCATGCGGCGGCCGCCTTCCCAGTCGAAGGGCTTGGTCACCACACCCACGGTGAGGATGCCCATTTCCTTGGCCACGCGCGCGATCACGGGGGCGGCGCCGGTGCCCGTGCCGCCGCCCATGCCGGCGGTGATGAAGAGCATGTGCGCGCCCTGGATGGCCTGGCGGATGTCTTCCTGCGCGGCTTCTGCGGCCTCGCGGGCCTTCTCGGGCTTGCTGCCGGCGCCCAGTCCGCTGTGGCCCAGCTGGATGACGCGGTGCGCGGTGCTGCGGGTGAGCGCCTGCGCATCGGTATTGGCGCAGACGAACTCCACGCCCTGCACGTGGCGCGAGATCATGTGCTCGACGGCATTGCCGCCGCCGCCGCCGACACCGATCACCTTGATCTGAGTGCCCTGGTTGAATTCTTCGGCTTCGATCATTTCGATGGTCATGCTGGTGCTCCTAGTCCTGGTCTTTCACGTGAGATGTGCGATTGGCCGATACCTACGGCCGGTCGGGGATTCAAAAAAAACGGTGCTGCGGCTGTGGAAGGCGGGCCGGTGCTCCGCCATCGGTGGCGGCAGGAAGCCAGGGGACTCCCGCGGGCAAGCCGGTGCAGATGGGCGTACATCTCAGAAGTTCCCGATGATGAAATCTTTGAAGCGGCCGAATGCGGTTTTCACCGAGCCGCTCTTTTGCGCCACCTTGAACCCCCGAAGACGGGCCTGCCGCGCTTCTTCGAGCAAACCCATAACGGTAGCAGCACGCGGCTGGGCCACCATGTCAGACAAAGCGCTGGAATACTTTGGAATGCCGCGCCGCACGGGCTTCAGGAAGATGTCCTCGCCCAGTTCGACCATGCCCGGCATGATGGCGCTGCCACCCGTCAGCACGATGCCCGACGAGAGCACTTCCTCGTAGCCCGACTCGCGGATCACCTGCTGCACGAGCGAGAAGATCTCCTCCACGCGCGGCTCGATCACGCCGGCCAGCGCCTGCTTGGACAGCATGCGCGGACTGCGGTCGCCCAGGCCCGGCACCTCTACCTGGGCCTCGGGGTCGGCGAGCAGCTGCTTCGCATAGCCGCTCTCGACCTTGATGTCCTCCGCGTCCTTGGTGGGCGTGCGCAGCGCCATGGCGATGTCGCTCGTGATGAGGTCGCCCGCGATCGGGATGACGGCCGTGTGCCGGATGGCGCCGCCCGTGAAGATCGCGACGTCGGTCGTGCCCGCGCCCACGTCCACCACGGCCACGCCGAGTTCGCGCTCGTCGTCGGTCAGCACCGCCTGGCTGGAGGCTAGCGGATTGAGCATCAGTTGCTCCACTTCCAGGCCGCAGCGGCGCACGCATTTGATGATGTTCTCGGCCGCGCTCTGCGCACCGGTCACGATGTGGATCTTGGCCTCCAGGCGGATGCCGCTCATGCCGATGGGCTCTTTCACGTCCTGCCCGTCGATCACGAATTCCTGCGGCTCCACGAGCAGCAGGCGCTGGTCGCTGGAGATGTTGATGGCCTTGGCGGTCTCGACCACGCGCGCCACGTCGGCGGGGGTGACCTCCTTGTCCTTCACGGCCACCATGCCGCTCGAGTTGAGGCCCCGGATGTGGCTGCCCGTGATGCCCGTGTAGACGCGCTGGATCTTGCAGTCGGCCATCAGCTCGGCCTCCTTCAAGGCCTGCTGGATGCTCTGCACCGTAGCGTCGATGTTGACCACCACGCCGCGCTTGAGGCCATTGCTCGGCGCCACGCCCAGGCCCGCGAGCTTCAGCTCGCCGCCCGGCAGCACCTCGGCCACGACGGCCATCACCTTGGCCGTCCCGATGTCCAGCCCCACCACCACGTCTTTGTATTCTCGTGCCATATCTTGTGTGTCCTGACTTGGGTCAGCGATTCCTCGGGGGCTCCCGCCGCGCGCCCGGGTTTGTGTTCCGTTGGACTGCCCGCGCCCGCGCCGGTGCGGCACGGGGCGCATCGCCATCCACCGTGGTCACGCCGCGCAAGCGCATGGCGTAGCCGTCCGGATGGCGCAGATCGGCCGATTCAAGGGCATCGGGCCTGCGCCCGTACTGGCCCGCCACGCGCGCCACCGTGCGCACGAAGCGCCGGGTGCGAGCTTCCACTTCGTCGGGCGTGCCGCCCCCCAGTTCGATCGCGGCTCCGCTCGCCAGCGATGCGCGCCAGCTGCCGCGCTTCGAAAGCTCCAGCACGGCCAGCCGCGCACCCAGGGGCTCCACGGCCGGCGCGAGCCGCTGGTACATGCGCATCACTTCGAGCGACTGGCCCTGCGGTCCCTGCAGCCGCGGGAGCTCGTCGTCCTCGACATCGTCGGCACTGGCCTCGAAGACCTCGCCCTCGGTGCTGAGCAGCGTCGCGCCCTCTTCCGGGCCCCAATAGGCGAAGGCGTCGTGCTCCTGCAGCTCGACGCGCAGGCCGTTCGGGAACTCGCGCCGCACCAGGGCCCGGCGGACCCAGGGCACCTGCTCGAACGCCTCGCGCACGGCCTTCAGGTCCATGGTGAAGAAGTTGCCCACGAGGTGCGGGCCCACGTTGGCGCGCAGCGTCACCGCGTTGTTGTGCACCAGCTCCCCCTGCACCACGATGCGCCCGATGGCGAACATCGGGTGGTGGCGCGCCCACGATCCCGCCGCCATGAGCACGGCCGCGGCACAGCCCACGAAGAGGACCGTGGCGGTCCAGTTCATGAGCTTGACGTCGAACGGCGCAGGCAGCGTGGCGGAGGTCATGCGGCTCCCGGGTTTCCGGTGGCGGGCTCGTGGCCCTGGCTGGCATCGAGCGATGCGCCCGCGAGGATGCGCAGGCACAGCTCTTCGTAGCTCACGCCCATGGCGCGCGCCGACATCGGCACCAGAGAATGGCCCGTCATGCCCGGCGAGGTGTTGATCTCCAGCAGGAAGGGCTTGCGGTCGCTCGCGCGGACCATGATGTCCGCCCGGGCCCAGCCGCGGCAACCCAGCGTGCGGTAGGCCTCGACGACGAGGCGCTGGATCTCGCGCTCCTCGGCCTCGGGCAGGCCGCTCGGGCAGCGGTACTGGGTCACGTCGGTGAAGTACTTGTTCTGGTAGTCGTAGTTGCCCTGCGGCGCCACGATGTGGATGAGCGGCAGCGCGTGCGCGCCCGCGCCCTGGCCCATCACGGGGCAGGTGGTCTCGTCGCCTTCGATGAACTGCTCGCACAGCACCTCGGGGTCGTAGCGCGATGCGAGGCGGTAGGCCTGCTCGCACTGGCCGGGCGACGTGACCTTGGTGAGGCCGATGGTCGAGCCTTCGCGCGCGGGCTTCACGATCATCGGAGCACCCAGTGCCTCCAGCGCGTGCGCGGTTTCCGCCGCGCTCGCGACGAGCCGCCAGTCCGGCGTGGGCAGGCCCTCGAAGCGCCAGATGCGCTTGGTCATGATCTTGTCCATGGCGATGGCGGAAGCCATCACGCCCGGTCCCGTGTAGGGGATGCGCAGCAGTTCCAGCGCGCCCTGCACCGTTCCGTCCTCGCCATGGCGGCCGTGCAGCGCGATGAAGCAGCGTGCGTAGCCATGCCGCTTGAGCTCGGAGAGATCGGTCTGCGAAGGGTCGAAGGCGTGCGCGTCCACGCCGCGCGCGCGCAGTGCCTGCAGCACGCCGCCGCCGGACATGAGCGACACCTCGCGCTCTGCCGAGTCGCCGCCCATGAGCACGGCCACCTTGCCGAGGGCACGCACGTCGATTTCAAGGTCTTTCGGGTTCAATGCCGCCGTCCTTATTGAATAGTTTGCTCTTCTTTTTGTAGCATTTCGAGCACCTTCGCGGGCACGGCCCCGATGGAGCCCGCGCCCATGCAGAGGACCACGTCGCCGCCGCGCGCGTTGTCCACGATGCGCTGCGGCAGCTCGGCGATGTCGTCGATGAAGACCGGCTCGACCTGCCCGGCGACCCGCACGGCGCGCGCGAGCGAGCGGCCATCCGCCGCCACGATCGGGGCCTCCCCGGCCGCATACACCTCGGTCAGCAGCACCGCATCGGCGCTGCCCATCACCTTGACGAAATCCTCGAAGCAGTCGCGCGTGCGGCTGTAGCGGTGCGGCTGGAAGGCCAGCACCAGGCGACGGTCCGGAAAGGCACCGCGTGCCGCGGCGATCGTCGCCGTCATCTCGACCGGGTGGTGCCCGTAGTCCTCGATCAGGGTGAACGTGCCGCCGCCCTGCGCGGGCAGGTCGCCGTAGCGCTGGAACCGCCGGCCCACGCCCTTGAACTGCGCGAGCGCGCGCAGCAGCGCCTCGTCGGGGATGTTCAGCTCCACCGCCACCGCGATCGCCGACAGCGCATTGAGCACGTTGTGCTCGCCCGCGAGGTTCAGCACCACGTCGAGGTCGGGCAGCGTGACGCCGTTGCGCCGCTCGACGCGGAAGCGCATGCGGCCCGCATCTGCGCGCACGTCCACCGCCCGTACCTGCGCGCCTTCGGCGAAGCCGTAGCTGGTGACAGGGCAGGTGACGTCGGGCAGGATCTCGCGGATGGCCGGGTTGTCGGTGCAGAGGATCGCCGTGCCGTAGAACGGCATCCGGTGCAGGAAATCCACGAAGGCCGACTTCAGACGGTTGAAGTCGTGGCCATAGGTTTCCATGTGGTCGGCGTCGATGTTCGTCACCACCGCCATCACCGGCAGCAGGTTGAGGAACGAGGCATCGGACTCGTCGGCCTCGACCACGATGTAGTCGCCCTCGCCCAGCTTGGCATTGGCGCCGGCGCTGTTGAGCCGCCCGCCGATCACGAACGTCGGGTCCAGCCCCGCTTCGGCGAGCACGCTGGTCACCAGGCTCGTGGTGGTCGTCTTGCCGTGCGTGCCGGCGATGGCGATGCCGCGCTTGAGCCGCATGAGTTCGGCCAGCATGAGCGCGCGCGGCACCACCGGGATCTTGCGCTCGCGTGCGGCCAGCACTTCGGGGTTGTCGGCCTGCACGGCGGTGGACGTGACCACCGCATCGGCGCCTTCGATGTTCGAGGCGGCATGGCCGACGTGCGTAGCGATGCCCAGGGCCGCGAGGCGGCGCAGCGTGGCGCTGTCGGAGAGGTCAGAGCCCGAGATCTCGTAGCCCAGGTTGAACAGCACTTCGGCGATGCCGCACATGCCGGCGCCCCCGAGGCCCACGAAATGGATATGGCGGATGGCGTGCTTCATGCGGCCAGCTCCTCGCACGCGTTGGCCACTTCGCGGGTGGCGTGGATCTTCTGCATCGTCTTGGCTTTCAGCGCGCGCTCCAGCAGCGCCGGGCGCTCCGTGTCTTGTAGCAATTGGGCCAGCCCCTCGGCGGACAGGTCGCGCTGCTGCACGAGCCATCCCCCGCCGGCATTGGCCAGGAATCGGGCGTTGGCCGTCTGGTGGTCGTCCACCGCGTGCGGGAAAGGCACGAAGACGGCGGCCGCGCCCACGGCGGCGATTTCGGTCACCGTGCTCGCCCCCGCACGGCAGACGATGAGGTCGGCTTCGGCGAATGCGGTGGCGGTGTCGTCGATGAACGGGGTCAGCGTGGCGTCCACGCCGGCGGCGGCGTAGTTCGCACGCAGTGCGTCGATCTGCGTGGCGCCGCTCTGGTGCACCACCACAGGGCGGCGTTCCGCGGGAATCAGCGCGAGCGCCTGCGGCACGATGTCGTTGAGCGCCTTCGCGCCCAGGCTGCCCCCCACCACCAGCAGGCGCAGCGGACCGCTGCGGCCCGCGAAGCGCGCCTCGGGCGCAGGCTGCCGCGTGAAAGGCGCGCGCAGCGGATTGCCGACCCAGGCGCCCTGCTTCAACGCCTGCGGGAACGCGGTGAACACCCGGTCGGCCACTCCGGCCAGCACCTTGTTCACCAGGCCCGCGACGGAATTCTGCTCGTGCACCACGAGCGGCTTACCGCACAGAACGGCCATCATCCCGCCCGGGAAAGTGACGTATCCACCGAGGCCCACGACCACGTCGGGCTTCACGCGGCGCACCACGGCCAGCGCCTGCCAGAAGGCGCGCAGCAACCGCAGCGGCAGCAGCGCCAGGGTGGCAAGGCCCTTGCCGCGCACCCCCGAGAAATCGATGGGCTCGAACGCAAACCCCTGGGGCGGCACGATGCGCGACTCCATGCTGCCCGGCGTGCCCAGCCAGTGCACGCGCCAGCCGCGCGCACGCAGTTCCTCGGCCACGGCCAGGCCCGGGAAGATATGGCCACCGGTGCCACCGGCCATGACGAGGGCGGTCCTGGGGGCCGTGCTCATACGCGGCCTCCGCGCATGGCGCTGCGCGCCTCGCCGCGCTGGCGCGCGTCGGGTGCATTGTTTTGGTGAAACAAGCACCTCATACGCGGCCTCCGCGCATGGGCGCTGCGCGCCTCGCCGCGCTGGCGCGCGTCGGGTGCGTTGTTTTGCTGAAACAAGCACCTCATACGCGGCCTCCGCGCATGAGGTGCTTGTTTTCATAATCCACGCGCAGGACCACCGCGATGGCCACGAGGTTCATGAGGATGGCCGAGCCGCCGAAGCTCATGAGCGGCAGCGTCAGGCCCTTGGTGGGCAGCGCGCCCAGGTTCACGCCCATGTTGATGAAGGCCTGGAAGCCCATCCAGATCGCCACGCCCTGCGCGACGAGGCCGGCGAACACGCGGTCGAGCGCGATGGCCTGGCGGCCGATGTGCATGATGCGGCGCGTCATCCAGAAGAAGAGCACGATCAGCACGAGCACGCCGGCCAGGCCGAATTCCTCGCCGATCACCGCGAGCAGAAAGTCGGTGTGCGCCTCGGGCAGCCAGTGCAGCTTTTCCACGCTGCCGCCCAGGCCCACGCCGAAGATCTCGCCACGCCCGATGGCGATCAGCGAATGCGAGAGCTGGTAGCCCTTGCCGAGCGCGTGGGCCTCGCTGAACGGATCGAGGTAGGCGAAGATCCGCTCGCGCCGCCAGGGGCTTCCCATCACCATGATGGCGAAGGCCAGCACGAGCACGGCGGCAATCAGGAAGAACATCCGCGCGTTCACGCCGCCGAGGAACAGGATGCCCATGGCGATGATGGCGATCACCATGAAGGCGCCCATGTCGGGCTCGGCCAGCAGCAGCACGCCCACCACCGCCACCGCCACGCCCATGGGCAGCACGGCGCGGAAGAAGCGCTCCTTCACGTCCATCTTGCGCACCATGTAGTCGGCCGCGTAGATGAGCACGGCGAACTTGGCCAGTTCGGAGGGCTGGAAATTCATGACCCCGAGCGACAGCCAGCGGCGGGCACCATTGACCACCGTGCCCACGTGCGGCACGAGCACCGCCACCAGCAAGACGATGGAAAGCAGGAAGAGCCACGGCGCCACGCGCTCCCAGGCGGACATGGGCACCTGGAAGGCGAGCAGCGCCGCCACGAAGCCCAGCACCAGGGCAATGATGTGCCGCATGAGGAAGTGGGTGGGCGCGATCTTCCCGAAGCGGGGGTTGTCCGGCATGGCGATGGAGGCCGAATACACCATCACCAGGCCCCAGGCCAGCAATGCCACCACCACCCAGAGCAGCGCCTGGTCGAACCCCAGCACGCGCGCCGGGGTGGTCGTGGTCTGGCGGTACTCGGTACCGCCCACGCGCACCGGCAGCACGTCGGCCGCAGGCGCGGCGCCGCCGCCGAACCAGCCGGTCATGCGCTGCCAGAGCCCTGGCGATGGCGCACTTGCGCTCATGCGAGCCCTCCTTCCAGGGCCTGCCCGGCCTCGTCCGCCAGCGCCTGCACGGCCTCGCGGAAGACTTCGGCGCGGTGCTCGTAGTTCTTGAACATGTCGAAGCTCGCGCACGCCGGGGACATGAGCACGGCATCGCCCGCATGGGCCCGCTGCGTGGCCAGGCGCACGGCCTCGGGCAGCGTGGCCGCGTCGAGCAGGGGCACGCCCGCGCCTTCCAGCGCGGCGCGGATCTGCGGGCCGTCACGGCCGATGAGCACGGCGGCGCGTGCGTAGCGGGCCACGGGCATGGCCAGGGGCGTGAAATCCTGCCCCTTGCCGTCGCCACCCAGGATCGCAACGATGCGCCGGTCCGCACCCAGACCGTTCAGGGCGGCCACGGTGGCGCCCACGTTCGTGCCTTTGCTGTCGTCGAAATATTCCACCTCGTTCACGCGGCCCAGGGGCTCCACGCGGTGCGGCTCCCCGCGGTATTCGCGCAGGGCGTAGAGCATGGGCGCGAAGGCGCAGCCCGCAGCGTGGGCCAGTGCCAGCGCGGCCAGCGCATTCACCGCGTTGTGGCGGCCGCGGATGCGCAGCGCATCGGCCGGCATCAGCCGCTGGATATGCAGTTCTTCGTCCGACGGGCTGCGGGAGCGCCGGGCGGTTTCATCCGATTCCTGGGCGCGCACCAGCCAGGCCATGCCGTTGACCACTTCGATCCCGAAGTCGCCAGGACGCTGGGGCAGGTCGCCGCCGAAGGTGACGTGGGGACGCAGCTGGGGCTTCTGCAGCTTCACGCGCACGGGCGGGGGCAGCATGGCCATGACGGCGGCATCTTCCCGGTTGAGCACCATGAGGCCCGAGGCCCCGAAGATGCGGGCCTTCGCGCCGGCGTAGGCGTTCAGGTCTCCGTGCCAGTCGAGGTGGTCCTGCGTGATGTTGAGCACCGTGGCTGCCGTCGGCTCGAAGCCGCTCGCGCCTTCGAGCTGGAAGCTGGAGAGTTCGAGCACCCATGCCTGCGGCAGCGCATCGGCATCGAGGTGGCGGCCCAGCGTATCGAGCAGGGTCGGCCCGATGTTGCCGGCAACCGCCACGGAGCGGCCGGCGCATTCCACCAGCAGGCCCGTGAGGGAAGTCACCGTGGTCTTGCCGTTGGTGCCGGTGACGGCCAGCACGGCCGGGGCATAGCCGTGGGAGGACTGCAGCGCGTCCAGGGCCATCGCGAAGAGGCCCAGTTCGCCCCCGGTGGCAACGCCTTCCGTGCTGGCGGCCACGAACACGGGCGCCACCGCGTCGGGGCCCAGCCCCGGGGAGCGGTAGACCGCATGCAGCCCGCGGCCCTGGACCAGTGCCGCATCGAACGCACCGGGCACGAAGCGCACCTGCGGCAGTTCGGCCTGCAGCACGGCAAGCTGCGGAGGCGCCTCGCGCGTGTCTGCCACGGTCACCTCGCTCGCGCCGCAGCGAACGCACCAGCGCGCCATGGCAAGCCCCGAGGCGCCCAGCCCCAGCACGAGGATGTTCTGTCCTGCCAGGGGGCGCAACGTGTCGGCCGGGCGCTCCAGCGGAGCCGCCTCTTCGGCATCTTCCGGGGCGGCGTGGGCCTCGGCGACGGGTGCGGTGGCGACCCCCTCGGCGGCCTCTGCTGCCGCCGGGCCATCGGCCTGCACGTCGGAGAAGATGCGCGCCACGAATTCGGTGGCGGCCTGCGCCGCCGAGATGCGCGGGGCGGTCATGTCGAGCCCGCGCAGGCCCGCGCTGGCGGGCGTGTCGACGGACGGCTCGCCGGCTTCATGATGGCCTGCGGCTTGCGGCTCGACACCCTCCGTGCCGGCGGCGCCGGCGTTCGCTTGCGCTTCCGCATCGCCCTGCAGCGGAGCCGGCGCAGCCCACTCTGCAGCGGGCCGCGCAGGCAAAGCGTTCGGCGCCGGTACGGGGCCGGCGCCGGGTTCGGGTGGGAGGCGGTCGATCGGGTTCATCGCAGCTTCAGCGTTGTGAGACCGATCAGGCACAGCAGCATGGTGACGATCCAGAAGCGCACGACCACCTGCGTTTCCTTCCAGCCGCTTTTCTCGAAATGGTGGTGCAGCGGCGCCATCTTGAGCAGGCGCCGGCCTTCGCCGTAGCGCCGCTTGGTGTACTTGAACCAGCTGACCTGCAGCATCACCGAAAGCGCCTCGACGACGAAGATGCCGCCCATGATGGCCAGCACGATCTCCTGGCGCACGATGATGGCGATGGTGCCGAGGGCGCCGCCCAGGGCCAGCGCCCCGACGTCGCCCATGAAAACCTGGGCGGGGTGGGTGTTGAACCAGAGAAAGGCGAGGCCCGCGCCCGCCATGGCCGAGCAGAAGATCAGCAGCTCGCCGGCACCGGCGATGTAGGGGAACAGCAGGTACTTGGAGTACACCGCGCTGCCCGTCACGTAGGCGAACACGCCCAGCGAAGCGCCCACCATCACCACCGGCATGATGGCGAGGCCATCGAGGCCGTCGGTCAGGTTCACGGCATTGCTCGACCCCACGATCACGAGGTAGGTCAGGATCACGAAGCCGAGCACGCCGAGCGGATAGCTCACTTCCTTGAAGAACGGCACGAGTAGGCCGGCCTGGGGCGGCAGATCCATCGAGAAGCCCGACTGGATCCAGGTGATGAACAGCTCGAACACGCGCGCATTGGAGTTCTCGGAAATGCAGAACACCAGGTACAGCGCAGCCAGCAGGCCGATGACGGACTGCCAGAAATACTTCTCGCGAGAACGCATGCCCTCGGGGTCCTTGCGCACCACCTTGCGCCAGTCGTCCACCCAGCCGATGGCGCCGAAGCCCAGGGTGACGGCCAGCACGACCCAGACGAAGCGGTTGGAGAGGTCGAACCACAGCAGCGTGGAGATGGCGATCGCCCCCAGGATGAGCACGCCGCCCATGGTGGGCGTGCCGCTCTTGGAGAGGTGCGATTCCATGGCGTAGCCGCGGATCGGCTGGCCGATCTTGAGCGCGGTCAGCATGCGGATCACCTTGGGGCCCGCCACGAGGCCGATGAGCAGCGCCGTCATGGCCGCCATCACCGCGCGAAAGGTGAGGTACTGGAACACGCGGAAGAAGCCGAACTCGGGCGACAGCCCCTGCAGCCATTGGGAAAGCATCAGGAGCATGCGGTGCTCCCTTCGGCGATGGCGCGGACCGGGCCCGCGGCGCCGTGGCCGCTGTCGTCTTTTCGTGGGTGGCCCTGCGACACCGCATCCGGCGCTTCGAGCGCCTGCACCACCTGTTCCATCTTCATGAACCGCGATCCCTTCACCAGCACGCTGCCCACCCCGGGCACGGCGTCCCGCACCGCCGCAAGCAGCGATGCCATGTCATTGAAATGCCGTGCCTCCGGCCCGAAGGCCTGCACGGCGTGAATGCCGAGCGATCCGAGCGCGAACAAACGGTCGATGCCGCAATCGCGCGCCTGCCCGCCGGACTCCGCATGGAACTGGGGCCCCTGGTCGCCCACTTCGCCCATGTCGCCCATCACCAGCAGGCGCGGGCCCGGCAGCTCGGCCAGTACGTCGATGGCCGCTCGCATCGAATCGGGGTTGGCGTTGTAGGTGTCGTCCACCGCCGTCAGGCGCCGGGCCGATCCGTCCGGCCGCGGCACCGCGACGGTGAAGGCGCGCGAGCGCCCCTTCACCGGCTCGAAATCCGCAAGCCCGCGCGCGATGGCACCGAGTGGCGCGCCGGCAGCCAGCGCACAGGCCGTGGCCGCCAGCGCGTTGGCCACGTTGTGGCGGCCCGCGATGCGCAGCGTGGCATCGAAACCGCCCTGCGGCGTGTCGATGTGTACATGCCAGGCGCCGGACTCCCACTGCGCGCGCGTGCAGCGCACGTCCGCATCCGCCCCAGGCTCCGCACCACCGAACACGAGGCAGCGGCGCGCGCCCGCCAGGCCACGCCAGAGCGGCGCATAGGCGTCGCCGGCAGGGAACACGGCCACGCCATCGGCAGGCAGCGCGGAGATCACCGCACCGTTCTCCTCGGCCACGGCCTGCACCGTGTGCATGAATTCCAGGTGCTCGCGCTGCGCGTTGTTCACCAGCGCGACCGTGGGCCGCGCGATGCCGGCCAGCACGGCGATCTCGCCCGGGTGGTTCATGCCCAACTCGATCACCGCGGCCTCGTGCGCGGCGCGCAGGCGCAGCAGCATGAGCGGCACGCCGATGTCGTTGTTGAAGTTGCCTTGCGTTGCAAATGCGGCGTCGCCTTTCCAGGCCCGCAGCACCGAGGCCGTCATCTGCGTGACGGTGGTCTTGCCGTTGCTGCCGGTCACGCCGATCAGCGGAAGGGAGAACCGCTCGCGCCAGCCGGCCGCGAGCGCGCCCAGCGCGGCCAGGGTGCTAGGCACCTCGATGCCGGGCAGCCCCGCGGGCTCCAGCCGGCCCGGATGGGCGATGGCAGCCGCCGCGCCCGAGGCCCGTGCATCGGCCAGGAATTCGTTGGCGTCGAAGCGCTCGCCCCGCAGCGCCACGAACAGATCGCCCGGCTGCAGCGTGCGGGTATCGGTATGCACGCGGCCCAGCAGCGTGCCGGGCGCGCCCACCAGCCGCGCCTGCGGAATGCGCGCCTGCACCAGGGCATGGGCCTGCTGCAGCGTGAGCATGGCCGTGCCGTTCATGCGGCCTCTCCCCGTCCATGCACCGCGGCGGAAGCCCCGCGCGCATCCAGCGTGGCGCGCGCATGGGCGGCGTCGGAGAACGGCCGGCGAACGCCGGCGATCTCCTGGTAGTCCTCGTGGCCCTTGCCGGCGATGAGCACCACGTCGCGCTCGTCGGCGTCGGCAATGGCCCGGGCGATGGCCACGTCACGCTCGGGTTCGGCCTGCACCGACGTGCCCGCCACGGTGCCCAGCAGGATCTCGTGCAGGATGGCGGCCGGCTCTTCGTTGCGGGGGTTGTCGCTGGTGGCGATCACCGCATCGGCGCGCTGCTGCGCGATGCGCCCCATCAGCGGCCGCTTGGCGCGGTCGCGGTTGCCTCCGCAGCCGAACACGCACCACAGGCGCCCGCCGCGCTGCGTGGCCACGGGCCGCAGCGCCTGCAGCGCCTGATCCAGGGCGTCCGGCGTGTGGGCGTAATCCACGGCCACCAGCGGCTGGCCTGGCCGATGGATGAGCTCCATGCGGCCCGGCACGGGCGCGAGTTGCGCAGACGCCCAGAGCGCATGCTCCAGCGGAATGCCCAGCGCGCGCAGCGTGGCGATCACGGCCAGCAGGTTGTGGATGTTGTAGTGGCCGATCAGGCGCGTCTGCAGCACGTGTGACTGCACGCCTTCGGCCACCGTGAAGCGCAGGCCGCCATCGCCCCAGGCGATGTCGCGGGCCTGCAGCCGGGCCGGGCCGATGATGGAGGTGCTCCAGAGGTCGAGCGGACGCGGGGAGAGCGTGTCGTGCAGTTCCGCGCCGCGTGGATCGTCGATGTTCACGATGGCCGCCTGCAGGCCGGGCCAGTCGAACAGTGCGCTCTTGGCCTGCCAGTACGCCGCCATGCCGGAGTGGTAGTCCAGATGGTCCTGCGTGAAGTTGGTGAACACCGCCGCCCGCACGCGCATGCCGGCAAGCCGGTGTTCCGCGAGACCGATGGACGAAGCCTCGATGGCGCAGGCGCCCAGGCCGTTCTCGACAAAGCCGGCGAATGCGCGTTGCAGCCGCACGGGATCGGGGGTGGTGAGCCCGGTGCTTTCCAGCTCGGGCGGCACGCCCACGCCCAGGGTGCCGATCAGGCCGCAACCGCCGCGCGTGACCAGCCCGCTGCCTGCGAGCAGGTTGATCGCATCGGCCAGCCACCAGGTGGTGCTGGTCTTGCCATTGGTGCCCGTCACCGCGACCACGTCCAGGCGCTGGGTGGGCAGGCCGAACCATTCGGCCGCCAGCAGGCCCGTGACGGCCTTCAGGTCGCGCAGCGCGGCCACGCCGTCGGCGCCGAAGCGGAAGGCCTCGACCCCTTCGTGCTCCACGAGGCAGGCCGCCGCGCCGCGCGCGAGCGCCTCGCCCACGTGCATGCGCCCGTCCGTGGCCGCGCCGGGCCATGCGATGAACACGTCGCCGGGCCCCACCTCGCGGCTGTCGGTCTTGAGCGTGCCCTGCACGGCGCGCGCCCGCAACCAGGCCAGGGCCTCCTGCACGGAGCCGAGCAGGGGCGGCATCGGAGTTTCGGACGCGACGGCAATTTCGGTCATAGCGACTCCTCGGCGCTGTTGGCGACGATCCGGGGCTTCACGGCCATGTCGGGCGGCACGCCCATCATGCGCAGCGTCTGCTGCACCACCTCACTGAACACCGGCGCGGCCACGGCGCCGCCGTAGAACACGCCGTTGCTGGGCTCGTCGATCATCACCGCGACGATGATGCGTGGCTTGTCGATGGGTGCGAGACCGGTGAACCAGGCACGGTACTTCCCGGAGGCATAGTTCTTGCCGACCTGCTTGCGCGCCGTACCGGACTTTCCGCCCACGGAATAGCCCACGGTCTGCGCCTGCTGGCCGGTGCCGCCGGGACCGGCGGCCATCTGCAGCATCTTGCGGATCTGCAGGGCCGTGCGCTCGGAGAACACGGGCACGCCCACCGCCGGCTCGTGCGTCTTGAGCATGGTGGCGGGGATGATCTTGCCGTTGTTCGCGAAGACGGTATAGGAGCGGGCCATCTGCAGCAGGCTCGCCGAGAGGCCGTAGCCATAGGACATCGTGGCCTGCTCGATCGGCCGCCAGGTCTTGTAGGGGCGCAGCCGGCCGCTCACCACGCCGGGGAAATGGATCTGCGGCTTCTGGCCGAAGCCCGCAGCCGAGAAGGTCTCCCACATCTCCCGGGCAGGCATCTGCATGGCGATCTTGGTCGTGCCCACGTTGCTCGACTTCTGGATCACGCCTTCCACCGTGAGCACCCCATGGTTGCTGGTGTCGGAAATGGTGGAACCGGTCACGGTGACGCGGCCGGGATTGGTGTCGATGATGGTCTCGGGCTTCACGCGGCCGGACTCCAGCGCGAGCCCGATGGTGAAGGGCTTCATCGTGGAGCCGGGCTCGAACACGTCCGTGATGGCGCGGTTGCGCAACTGCTCGCCGGTCAGGTTCTGCCGCTTGTCGGGCACATAGCTCGGGTAGTTGGCGAGCGCCAGCAACTCGCCCGTGTGCGCATCGATCACCACCACGCTGCCGGCCTTGGCCTTGTGCAGAGCGACCTGGTCGCGCAGCTTCTGGTAGGCGAAGAACTGCACCTTGCTGTCGATCGAGAGCTGCATGTCCTTGCCGTCCACGGGCGGCACCTCGGCCCCTACGCCTTCCACGACGCGGCCGAGCCGGTCCTTGATGACGCGGCGCGACCCCGCCTTGCCGGCGAGGTCCTTGTCGAAGGCGAGCTCCACGCCTTCCTGCCCATGGTCCTCCACGTTGGTGAACCCCACCACGTGCGCGGCGGATTCGCCCTCGGGGTATTGGCGCTTGTATTCCTTGCGCTGGTAGATGCCCTTGATGTCCAGCGCGGCGATCTTCTGCCCCAGCTCCCAATCGAGCTGGCGCTTGATCCAGACGAAAGTCTTGTCTTCGTCCGCCAGGCGCGACTGCAGCGCCGGCAGCGGCATCTCCAGCAGCCTGGCCAGTTCCTGCAGCTTGGCGCGCACTTCCGGCTTGTCCTGCTCCACGTCCTCGGGAATGGCCCAGATGCTTGCGGCCGGCACGCTGGAGGCCAGGATCAGGCCATTGCGGTCCACGATGCGTCCGCGGTTCGCAGGCAGTTCGAGCGTTCGGGCGAAACGCACTTCGCCCTGCCGCTGGAAGAACGCGTTGCCGAACACCTGCACATAGGCCGCGCGCCCACCCAGGGCCAGGAAGCCCAGCGCCACCATGGCGACGATGAACTTGCTGCGCCACACGGGCGTCTTGCTCGCGAGCAACGGGCTGGAGGTGTAGAGAACGCTGCGGCTCATCGGCGCGCTCCCGGAGAGGCGGCGCTCACGGAGGCGCCCGCCATGGGCGCGGCAGCCGTTACGACGGGCGTGCCGTCATCGGCGACGTACTGCGTGATCGCAGGCGTGGCCGTGCGCATGTGCAGCCGGTCTCGCGCGAGCTTTTCCACGCGCAGCGGCGTGGCCTGTGCGCGCTTCTCGACCTGCAGGCGCTGGTGTTCCGTTTCCAGGCGGCGGGACTCGGCGATGGCGCGGTCCAGCTCGGTGAAGAGGCGGCGCGACTCGTATTGCGTGTGCACGAGGTAGAGCGCGCTGGCCAGCACGGCCAGCAGCAGGACGAGGCTCAGCCGGGTCATGGCCGCTGCCCCACTGCGGCACGCCGCGCCACCGGGCCCGCCCGGAAGAAGGCCGAGCTCATGCCGCCACCTCGGTGCGTTCGGCCACGCGCATCACGGCGCTGCGCGCACGCGGATTGGCCTCCACTTCGGCGGCACCGGGCTTGATGCGCTCCAGGGCTTTCAAGCGCATCGGCTGCGGCGCGGCGAACGGCGCACGGCGGTCATAGACCTCCTTGGAGTGCTGCGCGATGAATTGCTTGGCGATGCGGTCTTCCAGCGAATGGAAGCTGATGACCACCAGCCGCCCGCCCGGAGCGAGCACACGCAGGCTGGCTTCCAGCGCTACCTGCAGCTCTTCCAGTTCAGCGTTGATGAAAATCCGAAGAGCTTGAAAGGTCCGTGTCGCGGGGTTCTGGCCAGCCTCGCGGGTCTTGACCGCGCCAGCCACGAGCTGGGCCAGCTCGGCGGTGGTGCGGAGCGGGCCGCGTTCCGTGCGCCAAGCAACAATCGCCTTTGCAATGGGGCCAGCAAACCGTTCTTCACCGTATTCACGAATCACCTCCGCAATCTGCCCCACGTCGGCCGAGGCCAGCCAGTCGGCCACGCTTTCGCCGCGCGTGGTGTCCATGCGCATGTCGAGGGGGCCGTCGAAACGGAAACTGAAGCCCCGCCCGGGGCTGTCGATCTGCGGCGAACTCACGCCTAGGTCCATCAGGATGCCGGCGGCGCTGGCGGCCGGCAGGTCGGTCAGATGGCGAAAGCCCTCGTGCCGAATGGAAAAGCGCGCATCGGTGATGCGCGCTGCTTCCTGGATGGCCTCGGGGTCCTTGTCGAACGCCACGAGGCGGCCCTGCGGCCCCAGCCTCTCCAGGATCCGCCGGGAGTGCCCGCCCCGGCCGAAGGTCGCATCCACCCAGGTGCCGGCCGGCGACGGGCCGGCGCCCCCCAGCAGGGCGTCGACCGCTTCGTCCAGCAGGACGGTGGTGTGCCGAAGCAGCGATGTGGTGTCTTCCATGGCCTTCAGAAAGAAAAGTCCTTGAAGGCTTCGGGCATCTCGCCCTGCATGGCCTGGGCTTCCTGGGCCTCGTAGGTGGCCTTGTCCCAGAGTTCGAAATGGTGGCCCATGCCCAGCAGCATGGTGTCCTTGGAGATGCCGGCGGCCTGGCGCAGCTCGGGCGCCACGAGCACGCGGCCGGTGCCGTCCATGTCGACGTCCTGGGCGTTGCCGAGGAAGATCCGCTTCCACCATTGGGCGGACATCGGCAGCTCGGCGATGCGCTCGCGGAACTTCTCCCATTCGGGGCGGGGAAAGACCATGAGGCAGCCGTGCGGGTGTTTGGTGATGGTGAGCTGGCCGCCGGCCGTGGCGCTGAGGACGTCACGATGCCGGGTGGGCACCGAAAGCCTCCCCTTTGCATCCAGACTCAGCGATGACGCCCCTTGAAACACGGATCAGACCTTGACATGTTGTCGCCGCCATCGCCCGTGAAAACGGGGTTGGAGGGCACTTTTCACCACTTAATTGCACTTTTTTGCACTGTATCAGGAAAAGCCTCGGGCACATGGACAGGTGCAACAAAGTTTTGCAATGAAATCAAGGACTTAGCGCCGATTGCGAAGAGAGCGGTTCGGGGAATTTCCTTCCTGGATAAGCACTTAGCCAACCCTGTGCATGTGTTACCTGAAGGTGAGCGGCCAAATCGGAATCCGGGCAGGCGCCGGTACCGGTAAGGAGCGGCAGTGGAGCACCGCCCGCCTCCCGATGCCTGGGCGGCGCAGCCCCTGCGCGGGCGATCGGCGCTGCCCAAAACGGCACCGCCGCCTGGACGGGCCCGTCCGGCGGCGGCACAGAGCGGCCAGCGCCGAGGCGCTACCGCAAGTCGGGGGAAAAGAGCGCTTCTTACAGGATGTAGCGCGAAAGGTCTTCGTTCTGGCTGAGGCTCTCCAGGCGCCCGTCCACGTACGCGGCGTCGATGCGCACGGTCTGCCCGGCGAGCCGGGTGGCACCGAAACTCACTTCGTCCAGCAGCCGTTCCATGACGGTGGACAGGCGCCGCGCGCCGATGTTCTCGGTGCGCTCGTTGACCTCGAAGGCGATGTGCGCAAGCCGCGTGATGCCTTCGGGAACGAACTCCAGCGTCACTCCCTCGGTGGCCAGCAGCGCCTGGTACTGCTTCACGAGCGACGCGTGCGTCTGGGTGAGGATGGCCTCGAAGTCGCCCACCGAGAGCGATTCGAGTTCGACGCGGATGGGAAAGCGCCCCTGCAGTTCGGGGATCAGATCGCTGGGCTTGGCAAGGTGGAAAGCGCCCGACGCGATGAAGAGGATGTGGTCGGTCTTCACCATGCCGTACTTGGTGCTGACCGTGGTGCCCTCCACCAGCGGCAGCAAATCGCGCTGCACGCCCTGGCGCGACACGTCGGAGCCGCTCGCCTCCTGGCGCGTGGCCACCTTGTCGATCTCGTCGATGAAGACGATGCCGTTCTGCTCGGCGTTCTGCACGGCGCGGGTCTTGATGTCCTCTTCGTTCACCAGCTTGCCGGCCTCTTCGTCGGTGATCAGCTTGAGGGCCTCGGCGATGCGCAGCTTGCGCGTCTTGCGCCGCTCCTGGCCCATCTGGCTGAACATGCCGCGCAGCTGGTCGGCCATCTCCTCCATGCCCTGCGGGCCCATGATTTCCAGCTGCGGGCGCGCATCGGCCACTTCGATCTCGATCTCCTTGTCGTCCAGCAGGCCTTCGCGCAGCTTCTTGCGGAACACCTGGCGCGCCGTGCTGTCCGCGGGCGCCTCGCCGGTGCGCGCGGGCGGGATGAGCACGTCGAGGATGCGGTCCTCGGCGGCGTCTTCCGCGCGGGTGCGCACCTTCTTGGTGTCGGCCTCGCGCGTCTGCTTCACGGCCACCTCGATCAGGTCGCGGATGATCGAATCGACGTCCTTGCCCACGTAGCCCACCTCGGTGAACTTGGTGGCCTCGACCTTGATGAAAGGCGCATCCGCCAGCCGCGCGAGGCGCCGTGCGATCTCGGTCTTGCCCACGCCCGTGGGGCCGATCATGAGGATGTTCTTCGGCGTGATCTCCTGGCGCAGGCCGGCATCGACCTGCTGGCGGCGCCAGCGGTTGCGCAATGCGATGGCGACGGCGCGCTTGGCACCGGCCTGGCCGACGATGTGGCGGTCCAGCTCGGAGACGATTTCCTGGGGGGTCATGGAAGACATGTTGGACACTGGAAGCAAAAGGGGCCGGATGTCGGCGGATTCATTGAATACCTTGCTATTGATAACATAGCAAAGCACGGCAGGGGCGGACGGCGGTCAGAGCGTCTCGACGGTGTGGTGCATGTTGGTGTAGATGCACAGCTCGCCCGCGATGGCCAGCGACTTGCGCACGATCTCCTCGGCCGGCAACTCGGTGTGGTTCAGCAGCGCCTTGGCGGCCGAATGCGCATAGGCGCCGCCAGAACCGATGGCCACGATGCCCTGCTCGGGCTCCAGCACGTCGCCGTTGCCCGTGATGATCAGCGAGGCGCTGGTGTCGGCCACGGCCAGCATGGCCTCCAGGCGGCGCAGCACGCGGTCGGTGCGCCAGTCCTTGGTGAGCTCGATGGCGGCGCGTGTCAGGTGGCCCCCGTGCTTTTCGAGCTTGGCCTCGAAGCGCTCGAACAGCGTGAACGCATCGGCCGTGGCGCCCGCGAAGCCCGCGAGCACCTTGCCGTGGTGGAGCTTGCGCACCTTGCGCGCCGATCCCTTGACGACGATGTTGCCGAGGGTAACCTGCCCGTCGCCGCCGATGGCGACCTGCATGGTGCCGTCCGCGGCCTGCCGGCGGACGCTGAGGATGGTGGTGCCGTGAAACTGTTCCATAGCGTCCGGAATTGGGGGTGGACGCCGGGATTGCAACAGGGCGGCGGAGCGCCGCCGGCGCGCCGTGTCCGCCAGGGGCACTGCCCCGCCGTAACCGCCAGAACGTCGGTTCAGTTCTTGCGCGGAACGATGCGCGCGTGCTCGTTGACGCCGATCACGTTGAAGAACACCGCCACGAGGCGCTGCACCTGCGTGAAATGCACCACGTTGCCCAGGGCCTGCTGCGCGGCGGCCCAGTTCAGCACCGAGCCGGCGGCCGCGAAATCGACGCGCGCCAGCCGGTCGCAGCCGATCGCGAAAGGCACGCCGTTGCGCAGGTGGGCTTCCAGGGGTTCCAACATGGGCGTGGCGTCGCCCTCGATGTGCCCGGACAGCAGCGCGGCCGGCACGGCGGGCTCCAGGCCGCCGGACTGCGAGGCCGGATCGCCGAAGCCCGAGACGAAGGAATCGACATCGAAGCCGGGCGCCGCGGCAGCGGCTTCCGGGACACCGCCGCCGTCATCGGCGTAGCTGCACCGCGGGGCCGCCCAGGACGGCGGCGACACCTCGTAGGTGACGCAGTAGTCCAGCGCGACCAGTTCGAATTCGTCGGGCTTGCCCATGAGGCGCAGCGCCGCCATGCGCAGGCGCCACCATTCGGGCGAGATGTCCCGGTCGCCCGAAGGGGTGCGCGCCTCCAGCAGGCTCACGAGCGCATCCACGCCCTTGAACACGATGGCATCGGCGCGGTCCGCCCATTGGCCGAACAACTGCGCCAGGCCCGGCACGGCCGGCTCCTCGATGGTCATGAGGCGCGCCCAGGCGAAGGTCCAGGGCGGCGCGGAGCGTGCGATGGCCGCCTGCAGTGCCGCCATCGACTGGGTGGTGAGCACCGACGGTGCGTTCCACAGGAATTCGCGCTGCGGCGCGGCCAGAGCGGCCGCGCTCGCCGCGGCCGGCACCTGCAGGCCGAGCAGTTCGGGCATGGAGAACCACAGCGGGGCCGAGCGGCCGAACCGCGCCGCGAAATCGATGGCGAGCGCGTCGAAGCGCTCGTGCTCGCCGATGGCGCGGTAGAGATCGAACAGCGTCATCCAGAACTCGGCCTGGCGCTCCAGGTCGTCGCCCTCGTGCTGGGAGAGCACTTCGAGCAGGCCCGATTCGGCGCCTGCGTAGTCGCCGTTCGCGAAGCGGATGGCGGCCTCTTCCAGGTCGGGCTCGTGGACGAAAGGCGGCGGCTCGGGCGCCACGAACACCGGAGGGACCGGGTCGGCGCGCTCGGTGAGCATCGGCGGCACGAGCGGGCGGGCGCCCCCGGGCTGGCCCGCGCCGGGCAGCGGCTGGGGCACCGTGGCGGCCGCGAAATCCGCGGCCGGCGGCAGGCTGTCGCCGGAGAAAAGGGGGTGGACCCCCGCGCCGGCCGCCAGCCCCGCCGGCAGGCTGGCCGGCGCGGTGGGGGCGAACGCGCGGGCATGCGCGTCGGTGGTGGAATCGGGGGCGCCGAGCGATGCCGGCTCGGTGGGCGCCAGCGCGCCGGGCGCCGTGGCGCCGGTGGCGGGCTGCTTGCTCTTCCACCACTGCTGGGACATCTGCGCCTCGATCTCGTCGATCTTCTTGAGCGTGACCGCCCGGTCGTCCGGGGAGGTCATGCTGGTATGGAAGAACGAGGGGCGCGCGGTCTGGTCGTCCGAGCGCTGGCCATGCAGCGCCTCGCGCTGGCGCAGCTTGCGCAGCTGATCGAATTCGCGGCGCCGCACGAAATCGTTGCGGCGCTTGCGCTCGATCATCTCCTTGAGCATCTGCTTGCTGTACTGGCTCTCGCGGTCCTCGTTGATCGAGTCGAGTTCGTTCCAGTTGACGGTGGGGTTGCGCACGAAGCGCACCACCTTGGACAGCAGGCCGCGGGAGGATTCTTCCTTGCTCATGGGTCGTCGTGGCTCAGGGGCAGGCGCCGCGGCGCATGGGTCGGAGGATGGGGACGGACGGGCGGGAAGCGATGCCGTGCGGAGCGGGCGGCAGGCGGGAGCCTGTCAGTCCCCGAACATCTTCTGCTTCAGCTCGCGGCGCTGCTGCGCTTCCAGGGACAGGGTGGCCGTGGGGCGGGCCAGCAGGCGGCCCACGCCGATGGGTTCGCCGGTTTCGTCGCAGTAGCCGTAATCGCCCGCATCGATGCGGCCGATGGACTGTTCGATCTTCTTGAGCAGCTTGCGCTCGCGGTCGCGGGTGCGCAGCTCCAGGGCGTGCTCTTCCTCGATGGTGGCGCGGTCGGCAGGATCGGGCACCACGACGGTGTCTTCACGCAGGTGCTCGGTGGTCTCGCCGGCGTTGTTGTGCATGTCCTGCTTGAGCATGACGAGCTTGTGCCGGAAGAAGGCCAGCTGCTTCTCGTTCATGTATTCGCTGTCGGGCATGGAAAGCACTTCGGCGTCGGAGAGTTCCTCCGCCGACTTGGTCTTCCAGTTGTTGGCCAGCTTCGGGTCTTTCTTGGCGGCCGCGACGGGCGATTGCGCTTGCAGGGTCGTAGGCATGATGTGTATTGGCTGGCTGTGCCGGCGAGGGTGGCCGGCTGTGGTGCCGTGGATAGTACGGTCAATTGCTCCAAACGGGAAGAAGGCCGACTCCGATGCGCCACCCCTTTTCGCAGAGCGGGTTCGCAGGCGCGGAGTACCGCATTCCACCCGGGCATCCGGCGGTCCGGGAAACGGACGGGGTGGTTGCTCGCCCCCGGTTTTTGCCGGGGCGCGATTGTATACATCCACCCCCGCTGCGCGCGGCCGCCCTGATCGAAGTGGCGGTTATCCTACAAGACCGGCCAGGGCACCGCAGCGGCGCTCAGGCCAGGCACTGCTCCAGCCCCTGCTGGAAGATGTCCTGCGGCAGGTCGATGCCGATGAACACCATCTTGCTCTGGCGGCGCTCGCCCTCGGCCCACTGCGGGCCCAGGTCGCTGCCCATGAGCTGGTGCACGCCCTGGAAGATCACCTTGCGCTCGGTGCCCTGCATGTTCAGCACGCCCTTGTAGCGCAGCATGCGGGGGCCGTAGATGTTGACGATGGCGCCCAGGAAATCCTCCAGCTTGGCGGGATCGAAGGGGCGGTCGGCGCGGTAGACGAAGCTTTTCACGTCGTCGTCGTGGTGATGGTGGTGGCCGTGGCTGCCGTGCTGGTGCGAGGGATGGTTGCACTGCTCGCCATGCGCATGGTCGTGATCGTGGTCATGGCCGTGCGCATGGTCGTGGTCATGGTGGTCGTGGCCGTGGCCGCCCTCTTCCTTGAGGAAGTCCGGGTCGATGTCGAGCTTGGCGTTCAGGTTGAAGCCCCGCAGGTCCAGCACCTCGGAGATCGGCACTTCGCCGAAGTGCACGGCCTTCATCGGCGCGCGCGGGTTCATGTGCTTGAGGCGGTGGATCAGCGCGTCGGTCTCTTGCGCGGTCACCAGGTCGGTCTTGGACAGGAAGATCTGGTCCGCGAAGCCCACCTGGCGGCGCGCTTCCTGGCGGTCGTTCAGCTGCTGCGCCGCGTGCTTGGCGTCCACGAGCGTGATGATCGAGTCGATGAGGTAGGTCTCGGCGATCTCTTCGTCCATGAAGAAGGTCTGCGCGACCGGGCCCGGATCGGCCAGGCCCGTGGTCTCGATGACGATGCGGTCGAACTCCAGCAGGCCCTTGCGGCGCTTGGCGGCCAGCAGTTGCAGGGTCTCGCGCAGGTCCTCGCGGATGGTGCAGCAGATGCAGCCGTTGCTCATCTGGACGATCTGCTCCTTGGAATCGGTCACCAGGATGTCGTTGTCGATGTTCTCTTCGCCGAATTCGTTCTCGATGACGGCGATCTTCTGGCCGTGCGCCTCGGTGAGCACGCGCTTGAGCAGCGTGGTCTTGCCCGAGCCCAGGAAGCCCGTGAGGATGGTGGTGGGGATGAGGGACATGGAGGGTTCTTTCAGGAAGGAAACATCGCCGCGGCGCGGGGCCGGAGAGCGGCGCGGGCCGGGCTCCGGGGAGGTCTCTTCAAAGTTTAGCGATCGTGTCAAGCCCCGCGCCGGGTGCGGAATACGGGCACCCGGCGGACACTTCTTCGCTATTAAATAAATAGCAAACTATTCAATGGATCCGGCGGCATGGAGCATATTTCATGCCGCAACGCGTTTCCGACCCCGGCGCGGCCCCGCCGGGGCGCTTCACAGCTTGCGCATCACGGCCAGGCCCTTGAGGTACTCGCCTTCGGGGAATTCCAGCGTCATCGGGTGGTCGGGCGCGCCGCCCAGGCGTTCGAGGATGTAGCCGTCCACGTTCGCGTCCGCGCCGGCGGAGGCCACGATCTTGTGGAACAGGTCGGCGCCGATGCCGCCCGAGCACGAGAAGGTGTAGAGCAGCCCGCCGGGCGCCAGCAGTTGCAGCCCCAGGCGGTTGATGTCCTTGTAGGCGCGGGCGGCGCGCTCGGCATGGGCGGCCGTGGGCGCGAACTTGGGCGGATCGAGCACGATGGCGTCGAAGGTGCGGCCCTCCTGCAGGAAACGCCGCAGGGAGGCGTTCACGTCGGCATCGAGGAATTCCGTGCGGCTGGCATCGAAGCCGTTCATCGCCACGTGGGCGCGGGCGCGCTCCAGCGCCGGGCCCGACGAATCGATCGAGGTGACGTGCTGCGCCCCGCCCGCGAGCGCGGCCACGGTGAAGCCGCCCGTGTAGCAGAAGCAGTTGAGCACGCGCTGCGCGCCCAGGCGCCGCACGGCCTCGGAGAAGCGGTGGCGGCTGTCGCGCTGGTCGAGGTAGAAGCCGGTCTTGTGGCCCTCCGCGATGCTGAGCGTCAGGCGCCAGCCGTGCTCGCGGATTGCGAGTTCCGTCGCGCCCTCGCCGCGCAGCCAGCCGGTGGCGGGCTCCAGGCCCTCCAGCTGCCGCACGCTGGCGTCGGAGCGCTCGTAGAGCTTTTCAAGGCCGGTGGACTGCAGCAGCGCATCGGCGATGGCGGATTTCCAGCGCTCGGTGCCGGCGCTGGTGAACTGCGCCACCAGGGTGTCGCCGTAGCGGTCCACGATCAGGCCGGGCAGGCCGTCGGATTCGCCGTGCACGAGGCGCACGCCGTCGCTGTCGATGGCGAAGCGCTCCCGGGCGCGCAGGGCCCGGGCGACGGCGGCAGCGAAGAAGGCCGCGTCGATGCGCTGGGCCTCGTCGAAGCTCCAGGCGCGCGCCCGGATGCGCGAGGCCGGGCTGAACGCCGCCCAGGCGAGGAACCGGCCCTCGGCGGACTCCACGCGCACGGTCTCGCCGCTGTCGCCGCCGCCCTTGGCGATGGCCGATTCGAAGATCCAGGGGTGGCGGCGCAGGAGGGAGCGCTCCTTGCCGGGGCGCAGGCGGATGGTTTTCATGGGCGCGTATTGTCCCGGAGCCCGGGGCCGGCCGCCCCCGGCCGATGCACACGGATTTGAGGATTGTTGAGAAAGTCCCGGCCCGGTTTCCCTAGGATTCGCCCCAGCCGGTCCGGAAGGTCCGCGCCCGGACCAACAACTCACAGAGGGGAATCCACATGCATTACATCCATCGGCTCAAGGTGTCCACGCGGCTCGGCTGGCTCCTGGCGGCCCTGTGCCTGCTGGCGGCGGGCGTCGGCGGCGCGGGGCTGCTCGGCATGGGCAACTCGAATGCCGGCCTGGTCACCGTCTACCGCGACCGCGTCGTGCCGCTGCAACAGATCAAGGTGGTGGCCGATGCCTACGCGGTGAACGTCGTGGACACGGCGCACAAGGTGCGCGACGGCGCCATGACGCCGCAGCAGGGCCTCGACTCCATCGCCGCGGCGCGCAAGGACATCCGCACCCAGTGGGACGCCTACCTGGCGACCGACCTGCATGCCGAGGAGCACCGCCTGCTGGCGGAGTTCCGGCCGCTGCAGGCGCGCGCCGATGCCGCCGTCCAGACCCTCGAAGCGCTGCTGCGCGCCCAGGACATCCCCGGGCTCACGGCCTTCGCCGCGCGCGAGATGTACCCGGCGCTCGATCCGCTGCAGGCGGTGCTGGCCAGCCTCACGCAGGTACAGCTCGACACGGCGCGCAGCACCTACGAGGCCGCTGCGGTGGATTACCACGCCACCCGCCGGGGCGTGATCGCCGCGGTGCTGGCCGGCATGCTGGCCGCCATCGGCTTCGGCGCGCTGGTGGTGCGCGGCATCCTGCGCGAACTCGGCGCCGAGCCGTCCATGGCGGCGGCGGTGGCGCGCAGCGTGGCGCAGGGCGACCTGACCGTCGCCATCCCGACCCGCGAGGGCGACGCGACCAGCCTGATGGCGCAGCTGCGGCGCATGCGCGACCAGCTCGCGGCGATGGTGGCGGCGATCCATGAGAGCGCCGAGAGCGTGTCTTCGGCGGCGCTGCAGATCGCGCAGGGCAACAGCGACCTGTCGGCCCGCACCGAGGGCCAGGCCGGCGCCCTGCAGCAGACGGCGGCCTCGATGGAGCAGTTGAACGGCACGGTGCGCCAGAACGCGGGCAACGCCGAGGAGGCCGACCGCGTGGCGCAGGCCGCCTCGCGCGTGGCGGCCCAGGGCGGCGCGGCGGTGGCCGAGGTGGTGCGCACCATGCAGGACATCAACGACAGCAGCCGGCGCATCGCGGACATCACCGGCATCATCGACACCATCGCCTTCCAGACCAACATCCTGGCGCTCAATGCCGCGGTCGAGGCCGCGCGCGCCGGCGAGCAGGGCCGCGGCTTCGCGGTGGTGGCCGGCGAGGTGCGCCAGCTCGCCCAGCGCGCGGGCCAGGCGGCCGGCGAGATCAAGGGCCTGGTCACCGCCAGCATGGCGCGCGTGAACGCCGGCACCGATCAGGTCGCCCGCGCCGGCCAGACCATGGAGAGCGTGGTGCGCTCGATCCAGGGCCTCTCGCAGCTCGTGGAGCAGATCACGGCCGCCAGCCAGGAACAGAGCCAGGGCGTGGACCAGATCAACGACGCGGTGACCGACATGGACCGCTCGACCCAGCACAACGCCGCGCTGGTGGAAGAGATGGCCGCCGCGGCCGCCGCCCTGAGCCAGCGCGCCCGGGAGCTGGTGGGTGCCGTGTCGACCTTCCGGCTGCCCGGCGAGACGCTGCTGGCCGCGCCGGCCACGGGCCCGCTGCCGCGGCTGCGGCACGGCTGAAGACAGGGCGCGAGGCGTCCGCCGCCCGGAGGGGGCGGCGCGCCGTCTCAGCCCGGCTTGCGCCGGGCACGCGGGTGGGCCGCGTCGTAGACCTTGGCGAGGTGCTGGAAATCCAGCCGCGTATAGACCTGGGTGGTGGTGATGTTGGCGTGGCCCAGCAGCTCCTGCACGGCACGCAGGTCGCCGCTGGACTGCAGCAGGTGGCTGGCGAAGGAATGGCGCAGCATGTGCGGGTGCACGGGCGTGGACAGGCCCGCGAGCTGGCTGCGCTGGCGCAGCCGTGACCAGATCGACTGGCCCGTGAGCCGCGCCCCGCGCCGGCCCAGGAAGAGCGCCGCCTCGGCCCCATCCGCCCGGCTGCCGAAGGGCTGCAGCCGCACCGCGAGCCAGGCGCGCAGCGCTTCGAGCGCGGCCGACCCCACGGGTACGCTGCGCCGCTTGGAGCCCTTGCCGAACACGTGCGCCTCGCCGGCTTCCAGATCGACCCAGCCCCGGCCGTCGCGCTGCGTGTCCGGCCCGGGCACGGCGTCGAGCCCCGCGAGTTCGCCCACGCGCAGGCCGCAGCCATAGAGCAGCTCGACCATCGCCGCGTCGCGCGCCTCCAGCCAGGGGTCGGTGCCGGACGATCCCTCGAACTCCGCCAGCCGCACCGCGTCGTCCACGCCGAGCGCCTTGGGCAGCGGCTTGGGGGCACGCGGCGCGCGCACGCCCTGCACGGGGTTGTGGGGCACGAGGCCCTGGCGCGCGGCCCAGGTGAAGAACCCGCGCCAGCCCGAGAGGATCAGCGCGATGCCCCGCCCGCTGCGGCCGCCGCCGTGCATCTGCGCCACGAAGCGGCGGATGTGCGCGGTCTGCAGCCGCAGCAGCGGCACGCCGGCCTCGCGCGCCTGGGCGGCGAGCCGCTGCAGGTCGAGCGTGTAGAGCGTGACGGTGCGCGCCGCGAGGCGCTTCTCGACCCGCACGTGCTCCAGGTAGCGCAGCACCTCGGGATCGGGCACGGGCTGCGGCACGGCCGCCGCGGCGTCTTCGCCGGGCGGCAGGCCTTGCGCAGGCGCGCTCTTCGCCATGGGGCTTTCTTCGGCCTCAGCGCAGGCGCGAGAGGGCCGCGCTGGCCAGTTCGGCCATGCGGGCCAGGAAGTCGGTGCCCATGGTCGCGTCGAAACGCTTCTCGTCGGGCGAGCCCAGCACCAGCAGGCCGAAGGCCGGCGCATCGCCGTCGAGCGCGCCTTCGCGCAGCGGCAGCAGCGCCACCGACTGCACCTGGCCGGCGTCCGGCAGCCAGCCCGCGGGCTCGAAGCCGAGGTTGGGGCCGCAGAACGGCTGGGTGAGCGAGGTGGCGAACGAACGCGCGTCGGCGCTCGCGCCCTGGGCGAACGGCGCCCCGGCGTACTGCGGCGACAGGTCCCAGAGGCGCAGCGCGGCCTGCGGCACGTCGAAGAGGCGGCGGATGCCCTGCTCCACGCGGTGGGGCAGCATGGCCGGATCGCTGGCCTGGGCGAGTTCGCGCGTCCAGTGGTGGATCTTCTGCGCGATGGCGGTGTTCTCGTGGCTGTGGCGCACCATTTCCATGATGCGCTGCTCCAGACCCTTGATCTTCTCGCGCAGCATCTCGGCCTGGCGCTCCTGCAGGCTCACGGCGCGCTGGCCGTGCGGGCTGGTCAGGGTCACGCCGGTCAGCAGCTCGGCATGGCGCTCGAAGAAGCCCGGGGTATTGGCGAGGAATTCGGCGATGTCGTCCTCGGTGATGGGCGGCACGGCGTGGGCGGGGGAATGCGGTGTGGTCATGGTGCGTCGGGAATGTCGATCTGGCCTTCGAAGACGGTGGTGGCCGGGCCGGTCATGAAGACCGGATCGGCGGGGTCCCCGCTCCAGGCGATGGTGAGCAGGCCGCCGCGCGTCTGCACGTCCACGCGCGCATCGAGCAGCCCCAGGCGGATGCCGGCGGCCACGGCCGCGCAGGCGCCCGTGCCGCAGGCGAGCGTCTCGCCCGCGCCGCGCTCGTACACGCGCAGCCGCACGTGGGCGCGGTCCACGACCTGCAGGTAGCCGGCGTTCACGCGCTGCGGGAACCGCGGGTGCCCCTCGATGGCGGGGCCGGTGCGCGCGACGGGCGCGGTGTCCACGTCGTCCACGAGCTGCACGGCGTGCGGATTGCCCATGGACACGATTGCTATCAATATAGGAGCAAACTCTTCAATGGAATCGGCGGCAAGCGACCACTTTTGCCCTGAACCCTGGGCCACCGGCTCCAGGCCCGAGGCATCGAAGGGCAGGTCTTCGGGGGCGAAGCGCGGGCGCCCCATGTCCACGGTGACGCGGCCGTCGTCCGTGAGGCGGGGGGCGATCACGCCGGCCAGCGTCTGCACGCGGATGGTGTCCTTGGCGGTGAGGCCCTTGTCGCGCACGTAGCGCGCGAAGCACCGTGCGCCGTTGCCGCACTGCTCCACCTCGCCGCCGTCGGCGTTGTGGATCACGTACTCGAAATCGAGCCCTTCGGCGGGCGAGGGCCGCACCGTGAGGATCTGGTCGGCGCCGACGCCGAAGTGGCGGTCGGCCAGGAAGCGGTACTGCGCGGGCGTGAGTCCCAGGCGGTGCTGCGTTTCGTCGAGCACGACGAAATCGTTGCCCGCGCCCTGCATCTTGGTGAAGCGGATCTGCATCCGCGGGATTATCGTTGCGCCGGCCGGGGCATGGCCCCGCGCGGGCAAGGGGCGGGCCGCCGCGCGATGATGGCGGCCCGCCCTCCGGCCCGCGCCGTCCCCGGTGCACGGCCGGCAGCCGCACCCCCTTCCCACGTTTTCAGGAGCCCCGATGACCGACGACGACGCCCTCGCCGCCTTTCCGATCACGCGCAAATGGCCCGCCCGCCATCCCGACCGGCTGCAGCTCTATTCGCTGCCGACGCCCAACGGCGTGAAGGTGTCGATCCTGCTGGAGGAGACCGGCCTGCCCTACGAGGCGCACCTGGTGCGCTTCGACCAGGACGACCAGACCTCGCCCGAATTCCTCTCGCTCAACCCCAACAACAAGATCCCCGCCATCCTGGACCCCAATGGCCCCGGCGGCCAGCCGCTCGCGCTGTTCGAGTCCGGCGCCATCCTGGTCTACCTGGCCGACAAGACCGGCCGCTTCCTCGCGCCGGCCGGCGCGCAGCGCTATGCGGCCCTGCAGTGGCTGATGTGGCAGATGGGCGGGGTCGGGCCGATGTTCGGCCAACTCGGCTTCTTCCACAAGTTCGCCGGCAAGGACTACGAGGACAAGCGGCCGCGCGACCGCTACGTGGCCGAGACGAAGCGCCTGCTCGGCGTGCTGGACCGCCACCTGGCCGACGGCCGCGCCTGGATGGTGGGCAGCGACTACACCATCGCCGACATCGCGGTCTTCCCGTGGGTGCGCAACCTCGTGGGCTTCTACGAAGCCGGCGATCTGGTGGAGTTCGACCGCTTCCCGAACGTGCGCCGGGTGCTGGACGCCTTCGTGGCGCGGCCCGCCGTGGCGCGCGGGCTGGAGATTCCGGCCCGGGCTTGATGGACGGCACCGGGCCGCGCACCGCTCACAGCCGGAAGGCGAAGCCCGCGGCCCCGGCGGCGAGGATCACGGGGATGACCCCCACCCGGTAGCGCATCAGCGCGACCGCCGCCGCCAGGCCGATCAGCACCGAGGGCACGTCGATGCCGCCGTGCAGCCCGTGCGGCCAGAAGACGTGCCAGGCGAAGAACACGGCCAGGTTCACGATGACGCCGACCACCGCCGCGGTGATGCCCGAAAGGGGCGCCGTGAACCGGAGGTTGCCGTGCGTGGATTCGATGAACGGCCCGCCCAGCAGGATGAAGACGAACGAGGGCAGGAAGGTGAAGAAGGTCACCACCACGGCCGCGGCCGCCCCGGCGAGCATCGGCGCGTCGGGGCCGAAGAGCGCCCGCGTCCAGCCGCCGACGAAGGCGACGAACGACACCACCATGATGAGCGGCCCCGGCGTGGTCTCGCCCAGCGCCAGGCCGTCGATCATCTGGGCCGGCGTGATCCAGTGGAAATGCTCGACGGCGCCCTGGTAGACATACGGCAGCACCGCATAGGCGCCCCCGAAGGTCATCAGCGCCGCCTTGGTGAAGAACCACCCCATCTGCACGAGGACCGCGCTCCAGCCGTACACCGCGCACAGGCCTCCCATGGCGAGGAGCCAGAGCCCCAGCCCGGCCGCGAGCACGTTGCGCAGCCGCCGCCACGAGAACTGCGCATGGGGCGGTGCGGGCGTGTCGTCGTCGATGAGCGCGCCCCTGTCCGTCGCGGCCCGCCCCGCAGGCCCTGCCGCCGCGGGGCCACCCCCCGCCCCGAAGGCCCCGGGACGCCATCGCCCCCCCGCATGGCCCAGCACGGCCGCGGCCACCACGATCGCGGGGAACGGCACATCGAAAGCGAACAGCGCCACGAAGGCGGCGACGGCGATCGCCGCCAGCCAGCCGTTGCGCAGCGACCGCGAGCCCAAGCGCACGGCGGCCTGCGCCACCAGCGCCGTCACGGCCGGCTTGATGCCGTAGAAGACGCCCGCCACCGCGGGCGCGCTGCCATGGGCCATGTACAGCCAGCCCAGGGCCAGCATGATGAACAGCGACGGCAGCACGAAGAGCACCCCCGCCAGGATCCCGCCCCAGGTGCGGTGCAGCAGCCAGCCGAGGTAGGTGGCGAGCTGCTGCGCCTCGGGCCCGGGCAGCAGCATGCAGTAGTTGAGGGCATGCAGGAACCGCCGCTCCGAAATCCAGCGGCGGCGCTCCACCAGCTCGTCGTGCATGAGCGCGATCTGGCCGGCCGGACCGCCGAAGCTGATGAACCCGAGCTTCAGCCAGAAGCGCAGGGCTTCGGGCAGGGAGACGGCATGGGGATGGGCGCGCGCCGGATCGGCGGCGGCGGTGGGCGGCAGGGTGTCCATGGAAACTCCGATGAGTCGCTCCAGCGCTTGGACGGGACACCGTCTACCCTCGCGGGACGGGAGGCTGTTGTCCCGGATCGGCGGATTCTAGTGCGCCCCGGAACCGCTTCCCCCGTCCCCATCTCCTCCTTCCGGAGGCCGCCGTACTACTCCTCCGACGAGAAGCCCGAGGCGGCCACCACCGGCGCCCAGCGGTCGCGTTCCTGGGCCAACTGGCGCGTGAATTCCTCGGGCGTGCCCGAGGCGGGCTCGAAGCCCAGCTTGGCGAGCGATTCCACCACCGCCGGATCGCGCACCGCCTGCCGGGCGGCTTCGGCCCAGCGCTCCACCACCGCGGCGGGCGCCCGCGCGGGCAGGTAGAGGCCGTAGCTTTCCACACCCTGGATGCCGGCGAAGCCCTGCTCGGCGAACGTGGGCACATCGGGCAGGAAGCGCGAACGGCGCGTGTCGCTCACCGCCAGCACGCGCACGCGGCCCGTGGGAATGTGCGGCAGGCAGTCGCCCACGCTGAAGCAGCCCGAGGCCACCTGCCCGCCCATCAGGTCCTGCAGCCCCGGCGCCGCGCCGCGGTAGGGCACGTGCGTGAGCGCGATGCCGGCGGCACGCGCGAACTGGTTGCCGATGAAATGCGGCATGGCCCCGGCGGCCGGCGACGCGTAGCCCTCGGGCTCGGTGCGGCCCCGGGTCCAGTCGGCGAACTGGCGCAGGGTCTTCACCGACTCGGGCACCTTGGGGCCCACCATGAAGCCGCAGGTGGACAGCGCGACCGGCGCCACGGCGGCGAAATCGGTGGCCGGCCGGTACTGCAGGCGCTGGTAGACGTGCGGATAGATCGTGAGCATGGACGATGGGCTCAGCACCATCGTGAGCCCGTCGGGCGGTGCGTCCTTGAGCGCGGCGAGCGCGATGCGGCCCCCCGCGCCGACGCGGGATTCGACCACGGTGGTCGCGCCGGTGCGCGCGCGCCAGCTCTCCGCGAGCCGGCGCGCCACCACATCGATGGAGCCCCCCGCCGGGAAGCCGACCAGGATGCGCTGCACGCCCTGCTGCGCCGCGGCGGGCCCGCCCGCGCCGAGGCACAGCGCGGCCATCGCGAGGCCGGCCTCGCGGCGGCGGAGGCCCGCGGGCGGCACGGTGCGGGCCGGCGCCCGCGAGGAATTCATAGCCATGTTGTCGTCTCCTTTGGGGGTCGAATCATGCCGGACGGGCACGCTGCCCACCGGTCCTTCGCGGCACCGGGGTGCGCCTTCAGCCCGGGTTCTCCGTGCGGGCCAGCCGATCCAGCAGGGGCCGCAGCGCCGCGCCCTCCGGCCCGAGCGCGGCGAGCATCGCGGCATCGTGCGCCTGCACGCGGGCAGAAATCGCCGCCAGCGCCGCCTCGCCCGCCGGGGTGGGGCGCAGTGTCCAGGAGCGGCGATCCTGCGGGTCGGCCTCGCGCTGCACCCAACCCTGCCGGACCAGCCAGTCCACGAGGCGCATGCCGCCGCTGCGGTGCAGCCCCATGGCTTCGGCCAGCAGGCCCTGGCGCAGGCCCGGATTGCCCACCACCAGCACCAGCGCGGCAAACCGCTGCGGGCTCACGTCGCCCCCCACGGCCCGCTGGAAATCCAGGTAGAGCGCGTTCTGCGCGCGGCGCAGCGCATACCCCATGAGCGCATCGAGCACGCCGTAGCGCAGGCCGGGCAGGGGCCGCAACGGCCCTTCGGGCACGTCGCCGGGCGGTACGGGCGCATGCACCTGCGCCGTTCGGGGACAGGGAGGCGCCGTGCCGGGCCGTGCGGCATCACCACGGGTTTTTGCGGAGCGTGGATTTTGTTGCATGGCGCAACAATAGAAGCACACATTGATCGGCGTCAAGCGGCAAGACCCTGAGACGCTCACCTGCGAACCGCTGCCATGACCACCTCCCCCACCACGCCCCCCGCCGCTGATCCGACGCCGCGCCCCCTGGACATCGTGATCGCCGGCGGCGGCATCGGCGGCCTGGCCGCCGCGCTGGCGCTGCACGAACAGGGGCACCGGGTCACCGTCTGCGAGGCCGCCGCGCGGCCCCAGCCGCTGGGCGTGGGCATCAACCTGCTGCCGCATGCCGTGGAGGTACTGGACAGCGTGGGCCTGTTGCCCGCGCTGGACAGCATGGCCGTGCGCACGCGGGCGCTGGTGTTCGCCAACCGCCATGGCCAGCCGATCTACGAAGACCTGCGCGGCGCCGAAGCGGGCTACAGCCACCCGCAGTTCAGCGTGCACCGCGGCGATCTGCAGATGCTGCTGTGGAACACCTGCCTGCAGCGGCTGGGCGCACACCAGGTGCGTGCCGGCACCCGCGTCACGGGCTGCGTGCAGGAAGCGGACGGCCGTGTGCTGGCGCAGGCCGATCTCGCGGACGGCGGCACGGCCGCGCTGCGCTGCGATCTGCTGATCGGAGCGGACGGCATCCACTCGGCCCTGCGGCGGCAGTTCCATCCCCACGAGGGCGCTCCGCGATGGAACGGCATGATGATGTGGCGCGGCACCACCTGGGCCCGGCCCTTCCTGGACGGCCGCACCATGGTGCAGGCGGGGCATCGCCGCGCGAAGTTCGTGGTCTATCCCATCGCCCCGCCGCGCGCCGACGGCCTGCAGCTCATCAACTGGGTGGCCGACCGCCGGCTGCGCGAGGACGGCTTCGGCGGCGGCCTGGAGGCGCCCGGCCGCGAGGACTGGAGCCGTCCCGGCTCCGTGGACGACCTGCTGCCCACCTTCGGCAGCTGGCGCTTCGGCTTCGTGGACGTGCCCGGCCTCATCGCAGAGGCCACCCAGATCCTCGAATGGCCCATGGTGGACCGCGATCCGCTGCCGCAGTGGCGCCAGGGCCGGGGCGTGACGCTGCTGGGCGATGCCGCCCACCCGATGTACCCGATCGGCTCCAACGGCGCCACCCAGGCGCTGCTGGACGCGCGTGCGATCGCCGACGCGCTGGCCCTGCACCCCCACGACCTGCCCGCAGCCCTCGACGCCTACGAAGCCGGCCGCCGCCCGATGACGGCACGCATCGTGGAGCTCAACCGCGCCGAGGGGCTGGACGCCATCCTCGACATGGTGGAAGAGCGTGCGCCCGGGGGCTTCGAGCGCATCGGGGACGTGCTCGACCCGGCGGTGCTGGCCGGATGGGTGCGCGACTACAAGACGGCGGCCGGGCACCGGCAGGCCGCGCCCCGCGCAGCCGCGGGCTGAGCCGGCGGCCACGGGCCAGGAAGGCCCCTCTCCCGCCGCGGGAGGGCCGCTGCCGATAATCGCCCGATGCCCCGCCCCTCCCAACAACTCCATCCCCACCGCGAACCCGCCGCCACCCGCGCCGCGGCGACCGTGCTGCTGCTGCGCGATGCGCCCGGCAACGCGGGCCTCGAAGTGCTCATGACGCGGCGCTCTCCGCAGGCCAGCTTCGCGCCGGGCGCCTATGTCTTCCCCGGCGGCGCCATCGATGCACTGGACGGCGAGCCCGCCACGCAGGCCCTGGCCGACCGCCGCCCCGCGCAGACGCACGAACGCACCACCCAGGCGATCGCCGCCATCCGCGAGAGCTTCGAGGAACTGGGCGTGCTGCTCGCGCGCCGGGCGGACGGCCGCTTCGCGGGGGCCGACGACATCGCCGCGCTCGACCGCGGCGCGCCCTTCGCCGCACAGTGCGCCGCGCGCGGCCTGCGCCTCGCGGCCGATGCCGTGTTCCTGCTCGCGCACTGGACCGCCGACCGCGACCTGCCCAAGCGCTTCGACGTGCCGTTCCTGGTCGCGCGCATGCCCGAGGGGCAGGAGCCCCTGGCCGACGAGACCGAGCAGTTCGAGCCCGTGTGGCTGCGCCCGCAGGACGCGCTGGACCGCCATACGGCCGGGCAGTTCTTCATGATCTTCCCCACCATCCGCACGCTGGAGCGGCTGGCGGGGTTCGCCAGCGCCGACGCGGTGCTGGCCGCCGTGGCCCATGAGCAGCCGCTGTGGACGAGCTGCCCGCGCGCGGGCCTGCTCGGCGGGCGCGAGGCGCGCTATATGGAGCACGAGCCGCCCTACGGCGAACTCGCCCTGGTCTGCCCGGACGGGCAGATCGTGCACCCGCTCGACTGGCAGCCGGAGCGTCCGGTGGCGCTGCTGAAGAACCTGCAGCGCCTCACCGCGCCCAACCCGGGGGCGATGACCGGCCCGGGCACGAACAGCTACCTGGTGGGCGACCCGTCCACCGGCTATATCGCCATCGATCCCGGCCCGGCCGACGAGGCCCACCTCGAACGCCTCTGGCATGCCGCGGGCGGCGACATCCGCGCCATCGTCTGCACCCATTCCCATGCCGACCACGCGCCCGGCGCCGCGCCGCTCGCCGAGCGCGTGGCGGCCACGGGCCGCCCCCGGCCGCCCGTGCTGGGCCTGGCGTCGGCGCCCACCGCGCGTGCGGCCAGCCGCTTCGTGCCCGACCGGACGCTGGCGGACGGAGAGCGCCTCACGCTCACCGGCCACCGGCTGGAAGGCGATGTCACGCACACCCTCGAAGCGGTGCACACGCCCGGCCACGCGGCCAACCACCTCTGCCTGCTGCTGCGGGAGGACGGCCTGCTCTTCAGCGGCGACCACATCCTGAACGGCAGCACCACCGTGATCGACCCACCCGACGGAAACATGGACGACTACCTCGCATCGCTCGACCGGCTGGACACGCTCTGCGCGCAGCACGGCGTGGAATTCATCCTGCCCGCGCACGGGTACGCGCTGGCCGATGCGCGCGGCGCCATCGCGCGGCTGAAGGCCCACCGCATGGCGCGCGAGTCGAAGGTGCTCGCGGCCATGCAGTCGCTGCCGGACGGCAGCATGGACGACTGGGTCCGGCAGGCCTATGCCGACGTGCCCGAGCGCCTGTGGCCCGTGGCGCAGCGGTCGCTGCTGGCGCACGTGGAGCGCATCCGCGCGATGGAGGCGGGCCATGCGTGAGCACCAGCACGGAACCGGGGGCGCCGACGGAGACAGCATGCGCCTGGCCAAGCGGGTGGCGGAGCTGCAGGGCTGCTCGCGCCGCGAAGCCGAATGGCTGGTCGAAGGCGGCCATGTGCAGGTCGATGGGCAGGTGAGCGAACTGCCGGGCGCGCGCGTGCAGCCGGGCCAGGCCATCGTGGTCGCCGCCGGCGCCCGGGCGCAGGAGATTCCCCCCGTCACGCTGCTGCTGCACAAGCCGAACGGCTGGGAAGCCGGCCTCGGCCAGGGCCCGGCCGGCGATCCGCGGCATGCCCGCGGCAGCGGGGCCCCCGATGCCGCCGCGCTGCTGGAGCCCGCCACGCGGTATGCGGGCGACAGCCCGCCGGTGCGCGTGCTGCAGCGGCACTTCCGGCAGCTGGAGTGTTTCACGCCCCTCGCCGCCGCGGCCAGCGGTCTCGTGGTCTTCACGCAGGACCGCCGCATGGCCCGGCGGCTGGAGGAGGACATCGAGACGCTGGAGCAGGAATGCGTCGTGACGGTGGAAGGCCGCATCGCCGAAGGCGGCCTCGCGCGCCTGTGCCAGGGCCTGGAATTCAACGGCCGCCCCCTTCCGCCGGCCAAGGTGAGCTGGCAGAGCGAGACACGGCTGCGCTTTGCGATGAAGGGCATCCGCCCCGGACAGATTCCCGCCATGTGCGAGGCCGTGGGGCTGCGCGCCACCGCCATCAAGCGCCTGCGCATCGGGCGCGTGGCGCTCGCCAAGCTGCCCGAGGGGCAGTGGCGCTATCTGCTGCCCTGGGAACGGTTCTAGCGGCGATGCCGTCCCGGCGCTATTAAAACAATAGCTGCATGCGCCCATCGGATGGCGGCTGTGCGGCCACGCAGGGCCGTCCCGCGCGGCCGTGCTGCGCTACACTGCCGGCCTCTTCGAGGGGGGTCAATTCCATGGATCAACGCGTCGAGCCCCACCCGGGCCGCATGTCGTCATCGTTCGCATCGCACGGCATCGAGCCGCATCCGCTCCGGTTCACGGGCAGCGGGGGCGAATACTTCCGCGTCTGGATCGTCAACGTGCTGCTGGGCATCGTCACGCTGGGGCTCTACACGCCCTGGGCACGCCGGCGCACCGCGCAGTATTTCTACGGCCACACCCTGGTGGCCGGCAGCCCGCTCGAATTCACGGGCCAGCAGCGGCGCATGGTGTTCGGCTTCCTGGTGCTCGTGGGCCTCACGGCGGCCTACCAGATCGCCGCGCGCTCGGGCCAGGACACGGCCGTGGGCCTGTTCATCATCGCCGGCGCCCTGCTCTCGCCGCTCATCTGGGGCAGCGCGATGCGCTTCCGGCTCGGCAACACGCGCTGGCGCGGCCTGCGGCTGCAGTTCACCGCGAACTGGCGCCAGGTCTATGCCGCCAGCTGGCCGGTGTTCGCCATCGCGGCCGTGTGGCTGGTGGCCGTTTTCGGCCTGCGCGCCATCGCGCCGGAGGCGCAGATCGCTCCTTCGGGCCGCAAGCTTCCGCAGGTCACCGGCGCGATGTGGGGCCTGATCGCCGTGGCGCTGGCGCTCACGGTGCTGTGCTTCATCCGGCTCGAATACAACTACCGCAGCATGCTGGTGCTGCATTCCCGCCTGGGCAGCGAGCCCGGCCGCTGGAAGCCGGTGTACATGGATTTCGTGAAGGTATGGCTCGCCACGGTGGCGGTGTTCATCCTGTCCGTGCTGCTGATCGGCGCCGTGCTCGGCGTGGCCTTCGGTGGCTCGTGGATGCTGATCGCCGGCAAGGTGCAGCGCCTCGGGATGTGGCTGTTCGTGTTCATCGTCGCGGGCATCTTCCTCTTCGGGTTCCTGATGCTGCTGGCCTCCGCGCCGGCCCGTGCCTACCGCGAAGCCCGCATGTTCCAGCTCACCTGGGACCAGATCGGCGTGAGCCGCATGGCCCGCTTCAAATGCAACCTGCGCGCGGGCCGTTTCGTGGGGCTGAGGATCAAGAACCTCTTCCTCACGCTGCTCACGCTCGGCTTCTACCGGCCTTTCGCCCGGGTGAGCGAATACCGCATGAAGCTCGAATCCGTCACGCTGCACGTCAAGGGCGGCGTGGACCAGGTCACGGGCCAGTTGGTGCGGCAGCAGCAGAGCGGCGTGGGCGACGCCCTGGCGGACGCTGCGGGGCTGGACCTCATCGGCTGAGCGGCCCCGGCCCGTTCCCGCACCCATGGCGCACCCCTCCCCGCCCGCAGCCAGCCCCCAGGACGATGCCACCGGGGCGCGCCCCGCGCTCCCGGTGCCCGCCCGCTGGTTCGACGGGCGCGGCAGCCAGGGCCGGGCCGTGCTCGCGGCCATCGCTCCCGGCCCCCGCGGCCCCACGCTCACGCTGCACCCGGTGGGGCAGCCCGCGGTGGCCCCGGAACGTTTCGCGCACGATGCGGTGGACTGGCCGGAGTCCTGGAACCCCCGCCGCCCTCCCCCGCGGCTGGTGGTGGACCTGGGCGACCGCGGCAGCCTCGAAGTCGCGGGCGATGCCGTCGCCCGCTGGCACCAAGCCCTGCAGTCGGCAGGCCACCGCGCCGGCATCGCGCAGCGCATGCAGACCCGCTGGCCGGCGTTCATCGCGGTGCTGCTCGCGTCCGTGCTGGCGCTCGTGCTCTTCTACCGGTACGGCACACCCTGGCTGGCAACCCAGCTCACGCGGCACATTCCTCTTTCATGGGAAACCACGCTCTCGCAGGAGACGCTGGAGCGCATGGACCACGGCACCCTGAAGCCGTCGCGCCTGGCGCGGGAGCGGCAGGACCAACTGCGTGCACGCTTCGATGCACTCGTGCAGGGCATGCCGGCCTCGCTGCAGCGCTATCCGGGCTATGCGCCCACGCTGCGGCTCGAATTCCGCCACGGGCTGGGCGCCAATGCCCTGGCCCTGCCCGGGGGCACCGTGGTGATGACCGACGGCCTGGCCGAGACCGCCCGGCGCAACGGACTCGGCGACGACGCGCTGATGGGCGTGCTCGCGCACGAGGTGGGCCATGTCGTGCACCGCCACACCACGCGCACGGTGGTCGAACAGGGCGTGCTCAATGTGGGGCTGGGCCTGGCGCTGGGCGATGTGTCGAGCCTGATGTCGATGGGCGGCGCCATGCTCACCGGCTTCGCGTACAGCCGCGCGCACGAACGCGAGGCCGACTGCCATGCCATCGCGCTCATGGCCCATGCCGGCCTGCCGACGGCGCCCATGGCCGACCTGCTGCTCGCCGTGTCGCGCGACGCGCACGAAGCCGCCGAAGCCGGCACCAATGCCAGGGACAGCGCGAAGCAGCCCCCACGGGAGCGCGCCAGCGGTGCATCGGCGGCACGCGCCGCCCCCACGGACGACACCGGCCTGCTCGCCTTGCTGGCCACGCACCCCGGCACGCAGGAGCGCGCCGAACAGTTGCGGGCGGGCCGCGCTCCGCACTGCGCGCGGCCATGAAAAACGGCCTGTGCCCGCGCGGCGGCGGGACAGGCCGTGATGGAACCCCAAAGTGTGAAGCGCGCCGATAAGCCGGATTCTGTGCATGCGGTTGCCCGCATGTGACCGCCATTACTCTGGGCCGGGGGTCGCCCGCCCGGCTCGATGCTACCTACCCGCCAGCTCCGCGGAACCACGTCAACGCTGGCCTACTTGGTATTGCTGCGCGTAGAGATTGCCCGTTTCACCCCGGCTGGTCTACCTTGCGGTACCCCCGCCGGACTCGTCTCTGTTGCTCTGATCCTCACCTCGCGGTGGACAGCCGTTAGCTGCTACGCCGTCCTGTGCAGTCCGGACGTTCCTCCAGTGCCTGGTTTCCCAGATCGCACCAGCGGCGGTCTGGCGCGCTTCACGGGCGGGATTATCCCCCAGCCCGGGCGAGGCGCCCGCAGGATTCAACCGGCCCCGGGCTTGCGGCCCCGCGGTGCCGGTCTGGCCGGAACGCTCGCGCCGTATTCGGTCCACCAGCGCGTGAGCGCTTCCATCGTGGGGCCGAGCCCGCGGGCCTTGGCGGTGATCGCGTACTCCACGCGCGGAGGCACTTCGGCAAAGACGGTGCGCGACACCAGGCCATCGGTCTCCAGCTCCCGCAATTGCGCCGTCAGCATGTGCTGGGTGATGCCCGGGATGGCCTTGCGAAGCTCACCGAAGCGGTAGACCCGCTGGTTGAGCAGCCACATGATTTCGAGCTTCCATTTGCCGGAGAGGAGCGCGAATGCCCTGCGCATCTCCTCGTGCATGTTGGCGCCCGAACCGCCACTGGTCTGGTTTTCCATACTAGGCATCATTTTTTCATCCTACTTGTGGAATTCGATGCTAGCCGACATTCTTGCCGTTCGTGGCAATCCCGCCCGCAATGGAAATCCCGATGACCGAGAACCCGCTCTACTGGGCCAGCACTGCATTGCTGTCCCTGCTCTACCTTGCCTCCGGCACCCTGTACGTCGCCAGGAGCGACGGGGTCCGCCAGGCCCTGGCCGGCCTGGGGTATCCGGCCTATCTCGTGCCCATCCTCACGGCCGCGAAGTTCCTGGCCGTGGCGGCCCTGCTGGTGCGCCCTGGCGCAGCGCTCAGCGACCTTGCCTACGCCGGCATGCTCTACCACCTGCTGCTGTCCGCTGCTGCGCACATCGGCGTGCGCAAGCCCAGCGCGGCCTTGCCGGCCGCCCTGGGCCTCGTGCTGCTCACGGTGTCGTTCGCCACGCAGAACGCCGCGCGCGATGTCCCCTCGGCCTATGCCCCGGGCGCGGCGGCGCTGCGCTCGAGTGCCCACTGAGGAGGCCTGCGACATGCCCTCACGCCCACCCAGGAAGGTGGCCCTCTTCGGTGCCACCGGCAAGACCGGACGGCACCTCATCGCCGAAGGCCTGCGGCGCGGAATGGACGTCACCGTCTTCGCGCGCCCGGGCACGGCGTTCGACCACCCCGGCGTGCGTGCCATCAGCGGCGCACTGACCGATGCGGCCAGGCTGCGGGAAGCCATCCGGGGTTCCGATGCCGTGCTCTCGGCCCTCGGCCCCACCGCACTCCGGCACCCCGGCGACCTTCCGATCACCCATGCCATGGAAGCGATCATTCTGGCCATGGAGCAGGAAGGCGTGAAGCGCCTCATTGCGGTCTCCACCGGAACGGCAGCCGATCCCGCGGATGGCTTCGACTGGAAGATCCGGATGCCCGCAGCGCTCATCCGCGCCGCCATGCCCGGGGCTTACCGCGACATCATCGGCCTGGCCCGGACGATCCGGGCATCGTCTCTGGACTGGACGATGGTGCGGGTGGCTTTCCTGACCCAGCGCCCGGCCAGCGGGCGGCTGAACGTGGGGCTCTACGGCGCCACCCGGCATTCCATGGCCGTCTCGCGCGAAGCGGTTGCGGCTTTCATGTTCGATCGGATCGCGGAGCCCGGGAGCATCCGCTCGGCGCCGGGGATCAGCGCCGGCTGAGCCGCGCCAGGCACCGCCCAGCAGCCCGCGCGGGCCGCTGCGGATTCCTCAAAAGGTTTCCCAGTCGCCGTTGTCCTTGCTCCCCTGGCTGCTGCCTGCCGCCTTCGGCGCATTCGCAGAGGCGAGCGCTGGCCGCGGTGCTGCGGCAGGCCGGGGCAGCGTGGCCGGCGCGGGGCGCTTGCCCGCCTGCGCCGGGAGTGCCCGGGCCTGCGGCCGGGCAGCGCCGGGCACTGCCGCGGCAGGCGGCCGGGGTGTGGCGGGCGCCGCGTCGTCGATCTTGAACACGTCCACGGCTGCGACCAGCTGCTTGACCTGCAGGTTGAGGCTGTCGGCAGCGGCGGCAGATTCCTCGACCAGCGCGGCATTCTGCTGCGTGACCTGGTCGATCTGCATCACTGCTTCATTGATCTGGCTGAGCCCGGATGTCTGCTCCTGCGTGGCCGAGGTGATCTCCTGGATCAGGTTGCTGACCCTGCGGACCTGCCCGACGATGTCTTCCATCGAAGTGCCGGCCGCATTCACGAGCTGGCCTCCGTTGGCCACCTTCTCCACGCTGTCGTGGATCAGCGTCTTGATTTCCTTGGCCGCTTCGGCGCTCTTCTGGGCCAGGCTGCGCACTTCGCTGGCCACCACCGCGAAGCCCCGGCCCTGCTCACCCGCGCGCGCCGCTTCCACGGCCGCATTGAGCGCCAGGATGTTGGTCTGGAACGCGATGCCATCGATCACGCCGATGATGTCGGCGATCCTCTGGGAGGACGTGTTGATCTCCCCCATCATCGACACGACCTGCCCGACCACCTCGCCGCCCTTTTGTGCGGCCTGGCTGGCAGACCGGGCCAGCTCCGCCGCCTGCCTTGCCGTGTCGGCACTGCTCATCACCGTGCTGGTCAGCTCCTCCATCGATGCCGCGGTCTCTTCGAGGTTGCTGGCCTGTTCTTCGGTCCGCTGGGACAGGTCGGCATTGCCCGTGGCGATCTGGGTGGCGCCCACGGCGATGTTGCCGCTGCTGCTGCGAACCGTCCCGACCACGTCGCGCAGCGAGGCCTGCATCCTCTGCATCGCGGCAACCACGCTGCCCGGCTTCGCGCGCGACACATCGATCGGGTAGGTGAGGTCTCCGCGCGCAATGGCGCCGGCCACCAGCGCCACATCGGCGGGCTCGCCGCCCAGCTGGCCGGTCAGCCCGCGCGTGAGCAGGGCTCCGATGGCCACGCCCAGTACCACACCGCCGACGGTGAGGCTGATCAGGATCAGGCGCACCTGCTGGTAGATCACGCCCGTCTGGTCATTCAGTTCCTTGGCATTGAGCCTCTTGCGATCGACCAGGTCGCCCAGCAGATCGTCGGCCTTGTCCGCGATCTGCCGGACCTCGTTGATCTTGACCATGGAGGCCCGCGTGTTCGACAGTTCCTCGGTCTGCAGCATCGCCAGGACCGACTGCAGGCCGGCATCGTAGGCTTGCACGGCCCGCTGGGTTTCCAGGACGCGGGCCTTGCCTTCGTCGGTGACGAAGAAATTCGCCGTCTTGGCCAGCTCTTCGTGCATGGCCTTCAGGCGTGTCTGCACCGAAGCCACGTGCGCGCGCCGCTCCTCCTGCGTGATGGCCAGCACCGCGCTGCGGATCGCCCGGCTGGCACCGATCAGCTGGATGTTGGCCTCGGAGGCATGGGACAGGCCCGCGATCTCGCGGTCATACATCAGGTCGGCCAGGTCGTTAATCTCGCTGGAACGCAGGATTCCGGCCGTTCCGATCAGGGCACCGATCGCCGCCACCGCCAGAAACCCGGCGATGAGCTTGGTGCCTACCTTCAGTCGCTTGAACCATTCCATTTTCTGGTTGCCTTGTTTGAAAGAAGTAGCTGTTGCAAGGGCACGCGGGCCTGCAGGAAGGAGCAGTTCTCTGCCTGCTGCCGCAGCCGCCCGGAGCGTCGAGTTCAAAGGTCCCACAGGAAAAGAGCACGTCCGTCGGGGCACGTGACCATGCCCCGTCCCACCCGCGGCTCTTCCATGATGTAACCAAAGATTTCAAATGCTAGCACTGAATGAAACTTATTAGTTTCATTAAAAACTGTCATGCGGAATTTGCGCAGAGAAAACAACACGCAATACCGGCCGGTTGCGCAACGCTCCGGCACGACACGGCGAAGCAATGCTGGGACTTGCCTTCAGGCAAGTCCCAGGGGGTGCGCGTTCAGGAGATGGCGAGCAGCGCAGGAAGGCGGTCGCACCGCCCCCTTCGCTGCCGCGGACGCAGGCTCAGGCCTTGGTGCAGCCGGCGAGGAACAGGACCGCGGCTTTCCGTATGAAATCCGCCTGCTCCTCCCGGGAGCCGGGCGGCAGGGAGAACGTGACGAGGTTGTGGGCTGGCGCGGAGATCAAGGTGGCGAAGATCTTCACGGAGGCAGAGAAGTCATCCGCGCGCAATGCCTCGCTGGCCAGTGCCGGCCCCAGCATCCGGGCCAGCAGCTCCAGGTACTGTTCGATCAGCGCATGGATGAACGGAGCCAGTTCGGGCCGTTGCGCAATGCCACCGATGGCGAATCGCAGCCAACGCTGCATGTCGGGGTGCAGCAAGGTGTCGTTCATCTCCATCCCGATCCGTTCCAGCTTCTCCTGGATCCCGAGGCCGGGCGGGAACTCGGGGTCGAGCCGCAACGCCGGAAGCGCCGCGGTCGTCAGCACTTCGCGCAGCAGGTTTTCCTTGGAGGCGAAGCGCGAGTAGATCGTCCGTTTGGTGACGCCGGCCGCCGCTGCGATGGCATCGATGCTGGTGCCTTCGTAGCCGCCCTGGAGCATGAGCACGGATGCCACTTCGATGATGGTCTGCCGCAGTTCCTGCGCCCGCCGCGCGGTGGGGCGGCCCCGGGGAGAGGGGCGCCTGGACTTCTCATGACCTTCGGTTTTCGGCATGGCTTCTGGTCATGGGAACTCGGTGAAGTACGGATGCTACGCCTGCGCAAAAGACATGGGAGGGAGTAAACCCTTTCGTGCAGCCGGCCGGGCGGCAGGCAGCGGGCCACCGTCCGCTCAGCCGTTGCTCGACCGTTGCTCGACCATGGTGCGGTCGCGAGGGGCCGGCCCAAGCCCTCACGACAACCGGTCCCACGCCAGCCCGAAGCGGCCCAGGTACTTGCGCAGCCGGTCCGCATCGTTCACCGCCGTGCGCTGCGTTCGCGAGGCCTGGAACAGTTGCCGCCCCGCATCCGACAGGCTGCGCGACTGCCGGCATACACGCACCACGGCCGCGAGCTGCAGGCGATCGAACAGGTCCAGCGCGTCCATCTGCGCGGGCCCCAGCAAGGCCTCGAGTTCAGGCAGCCCGTCCGCGCCCGCAGGGCCCGTCGGCAGCGCAGGCTGCCACAGCCAGCGCAGCCGGGCGATCTCGGCCTCCACCAGCGCGAGCCCGATGCGCCCGCCCTCGGCCAGCGTCGCCAGGCGCACCACACTTGCCAACAGGTCGCGGAAGTTGCCGGCCCACAGCGCCTCCTGCGACTGCGCATAGCGCAGATAGCCTTGCCGCGCCTCGGCCGAAAAGCGCACGCTGCGCCCCAGCTCCTCGCCCGCCCGGGCCAGCAGGTGGTCCACGTTGGGCTCGATGTCTTCCGGCCGCTGGGCCAGCCCCGGCAACTGGTAGCTCCAGAGGTTGATGCGCGCGAACAGGTCTTCGCGGAAGCGGCCTTGCGCCACTTCCACGCGCAGGTCGCGGTTGGTGCCGGCGATGAGCTGGAAATCGCTTTCCACCTCGCGGTCGCTGCCCATGGGGTAGAAGCGCTTTTCCTCCACGGCCTTGAGCAGCATGGCCTGCTCGTCCAGGCCCAGTTCGCCGATCTCGTCGAGGAACAGCACACCGCCGTGGGCCGAGCGCAGCAGGCCCGCCCGGTCGGCGGCTGCGCCGGTGAAAGCCCCCTTGCGGTGGCCGAACAGTGTGGATGCGGCGCCGTCGCCGCGCAGCGTGGCGCAGTTGACTTCGGCGAACCCGCCCTCCACCTGGTGGCGGGATTTCTTCAGTTCATACATGCGCCGCGCGAGGTGCGACTTGCCCGCGCCCGTGGGGCCGGTGAAGAGGATGGGCGCGCGCGAGCGCACCGCCACGCGCTCCACCTCCTCGATGAGCGCATTGAAGGCCGGGTTGCGCGTGGCGATGCCGCTTTTGAGGAAGTCCACCGCATCGCGCTGCTCCGCCTGGAAGCGCTGGGCCAGCGCGTCATAGCGGGACAGATCCAGGTCGATGAGCGCGTAGCTGCCCGGGTCGCCCTCGCGCTGGCGCCGCGGAGGTGCCGTCTGCGCGAGCACGCCGGGGATGCGGCGCGACTCCACCAGCAGGAACAGGCAGATCTGCGCCACGTGGGTGCCGGTGGTGATGTGCACCCAGTACTCCTCGCGCTCCATGTGGAAGCGGTAGGCCTGGACCCAGTCGTACAGCGCGCCGTACACCTCGCCGAAATCCCACGGATCGCCGATCTCCAGCGACACCAGGCGCACGTCGGTCTCCGGCGACACCGCAGCCAGGTCGGCCTTCACCTGCGCGGCCAGGGGCGCGTGGGACGGGGTATGGAGCAGCTCCATGCGGCGCACGACGACGTCCTCGTGCTGCGCGAGCGAAACCGTGGGCCGCCATTTCTCCCACCGCCCGGCGCCCTTGCCTGCATCCAGCTGGGTGCCGATGAAGCCGATGACCACTTTGCTTTTTGCCATAGCCCATTTTCTATTTATTTATCTTTTGTTATCAACCCAAAGGCAGGCAGCTTTGCCATCGGTTCGGGCCACCGAAAGAAAACCATTGCAAATCAATCACTTGTGACCGGAATACCGAAAAACCGAAAGCTGGCACGCATCTCGCAATGACATGCATGCCAGAGACTTGTGGCGACGCTCACAGGTTGAGGGTTGTGGCGAAACGCCAGCCCTTCCGGTGCGGGGCATCCGCCGGGCATTCCGCCCGGACGTCGATGTACCGCATGCCGCCCGCCATCGGGTCGCTGGCACGGCCTGCAGGTTGCAGCCCTCCGGGGTGCTCCGGTTCGATTCCGGGAAGGCCACTTCTGTAGCTCAGAGGTAGAGCAGCCTTGTGTCCCCAAGGCCTGGCGCAGGTTCGACTCCTGCCGGAAAAACCGACCCGGTTTCACCGCCGGGACCCTGAACGGTCGCAAGACCACCCCGCCGGACGCGGGTGCAGCGCCACCGAGCGGCCCCGCCGCCACGGCGCTCCATCCGTCAGAGGCGGCGGTTCGTGCCAGACCCGGGCACGGCCCGCGCATGCAGCCAGCCACTCCGCAGCCCCCGGGCCCGCGGACACGGCGCACTGCGATGCCCGCGCCGCGCCCCCTGGCTCCACCGCCACCGCTGTAACGGCACCTATTTTTCGGGAACGGGCTCGCCGCCAGCGGGAGCCCTCCCCTGCAGGCCACAACGCAAGAAAGACAAAGAGGAACCGCCATGCTGAAGATCCAACGCATCAAGAAGAACGAACGCGCGCTGCTGCTGCGCAACGGCGACTTCGAGCGCGTACTGCACGGCGGTGCGCACTGGCTCTTCGCCGGCACCGACCAGCTGCGCGTGGAGACCTTCGCGCTGGAGCAGCCCGCCTTCACGCACGGCCTGGCCGATTACCTGATGGCCCGCGAGCCCGAGGTGGTGGCCCGCGAGTTCGTGCGCGTGGAACTGGCCGAAACCCAGGCGGGCCTGCGCACCGAGAACGGCGTGCTGGTCGAGATCCTGCCGCCGGGCACCCGGCGCCTCTACTGGAAGGGGCTGGTGGACGTGGCCGTGGAGGTGGTGGACCTGTCGCAGGGCGTGGACGTGCCCGCCGCGCTGGCCGCGCGGCTGGTGCAGACGCAACTGCGCCACAAGCCCGTGGCCGGCCTGAACGGCGTGCTGCAGGTGCAGGTGCCCGAGGCCATGTGCGCCATCCTCACGATCGACGGCAAGGTCGAGCGGCTGCTGGGCGCCGGAATGCACGCGTTCTGGAAGTTCGGCCGCCACATCGGCGCGGAACTGGTGGACCTGCGCCTGCAGACGCTGGACGTGTCGGGCCAGGACATCATGACGCGCGACAAGGTCGGCCTGCGGATCAACCTGTGCGCGACCTGGCGCTACGTGGACGTGCTGCTGGCGCACCGGCGCCTGCCCAAGCCTGCCGATCACCTCTACCGCGAGCTGCAGTTCGCGCTGCGCTCCGCCGTGGGCACCCGCACGCTCGACGAGCTGCTGGAGGACAAGACGGCGATCGACGACGTGGTGCGTGCGCATCTGGCCGGCAAGCTGCCGGGCTATGGCATGGAGGTCGATGGCGTGGGGGTGAAGGACATCGTGCTGCCCGGCGACATGAAGGCCATCCTGACCCAGGTGGTGCAGGCGGAAAAGCAGGCCCAGGCCAACGTGATCCGCCGCCGCGAGGAAACCGCCGCGACGCGCTCGCTGCTCAACACCGCCAAGGTGATGGAAGACAACCCCGTGGCCCTGCGCATGAAAGAGCTGGAAACGCTCGAGCGCGTGGCCGAACGCATCGACAAGATCTCCGTGTTCGGCGGGCTGGACCAGGTGCTGAACGGCCTGGTGAAGATGCGCTGACCGACCGCCGGCGCCGCCCTGCGGCGCCGGCACCCGAGGAAAGAAGACGACCATGGACAAGAAGAACGAAACCACGACCTCCGGCGCCGGGCCCAGGCCCCTGCTGGAGGGGCTGCAGGCCGCGCTGGACGCGTCCATCGCAGCGGCCTACCGCGTGTTCGGCGCGTACCGCGCGCCCGCCGGGCTGCTGGATGTGTGCACGGCCTGCTGCATGAACGCGGCCCTGGAACGCGAGATGCGCCGCAATCCCCTGCGCACGCTCACGACGCGGCATTTCTACGAATACAACGACAGCGCGAAGAGCGCCGTCCAGCCCGCGGACGAGATCAAGTACCTCCTGCCCCGGCTGCTGGAATTGCTTGTGCAGGGCGCGCGGCTGCACCATTCGACCGAGCTGTACCTCGACCGCGTGGGCCGCTGCGAGCCCGGCGCCTTCTCCGCACGCGAGCAACGGGCGCTGCAGGACGTCGCGCTGGCGCACTTCGCGCTGGGCCTGGAGCAGTGGGCCGAGCCGGACCAGGGCGTCTTCCAGAAGGACGATGCCTTCACGGTGCTGCTCATGTGGGACCATGCCGGCGTGGATCTCGCGCCGCTGCTGGACCACTGGCTCGCCTGCGACAGCGACTCGTCCGCGCTGCATTACGTGGAGGCCTCGTACTGGGGCTTCGTGCTGAACGGCCAGCAGATCGGCGGCACCTTCTCGAAGGACCGTCCGCGCTACCGCGAAGCCGTGGAGCACTGGCTGACGGCACCGGAGCATCAGGACCGCTTCACCGCCAGGCTGCTGCAGATGATGGACCGCCGCCCCGCGGGCGGCTGGCTGCCGCCGGGCGCGCAGGAATGCGGTTGCCGCTCCACGCTGACCGATCGCATCGACGCCGTGTTCGACACCATCGCGCGATGACCCGTCCACGGACCGGCGTCGCGCACTCCCCGATCCCCTGAGAATTTCCGAAGAACCATGAACAAGCCACAGAACAACCCTTCCGCCCCTTCCCACCAAGTGCACCGCGTCGAAGGCGGCGTGCCCGTGAAGATGTGGACGCAGGGCGTGCCCGTCGAGGACGAGGCGCGCCAGCAACTCGAAAACGCCGCGCGCCTGCCCATCGTGTTCCGCCACATCGCGGCCATGCCCGACGTGCACTACGGCATCGGCGCCACCGTGGGCTCGGTGATCCCGACCTTCAAGGCCATCATCCCGGCCGCCGTCGGCGTGGACATCGGCTGCGGCATGATGGCCTGCAAGACCACGCTGCACGCGAACGACCTGCCCGACAACCTGGGCCCGCTGCGCTCGGCCATCGAGCGGGCGGTCCCGCACGGCAGCAACCCGAATCGCCAGGGCCGCGACAAGGGCGCGTGGGACACCCCGCCCGACGAAACCGACCGCGCCTGGGCCGGCCTGAAGGACGAGTTCGACCGCCTCTGCGAGGACTATCCGCGCCTGGCGAACACCAACAACCACAAGCACCTGGGCACGCTCGGCACCGGCAACCACTTCATCGAGGTGTGCCTGGACGAGCACGGCACCGTGTGGTTCATGCTGCATTCGGGCTCGCGCGGGGTGGGCAACGCCATCGGCACGCACTTCATCGAACTGGCGAAGAAGGATGCCGAACTGCACCAGCGCAACCTGCCCGACCGCGACCTCGCGTACTTCGAGGAAGGCGCCCGCTACTTCGGCGACTACGTGCGCGCCGTGGGCTGGGCGCAGAAGTTCGCGCGCGCCAACCGCGAGGTGATGATGCAGCGCCTGATCGGCGCCGTGCGCTCGGTGATCGCCAAGCCGTTCGAGACCCACCTGGAAGCGGTGAACTGCCACCACAACTACGTGAGCCGCGAGACGCATTTCGGCGAAGACGTGCTCATCACCCGCAAGGGCGCCGTGAGCGCCCGGGCCGGCGAGCTGGGGATCATCCCGGGGAGCATGGGCGCGAAGAGCTACATCGTGCGCGGCAAGGGCAACCCCGAGAGCTTCATGAGCTGCAGCCACGGCGCGGGCCGCAAGATGAGCCGCACCAAGGCGAAGAAGCTCTACAGCGTGGCCGACCAGATCGCCGCGACCGAAGGCGTCGAATGCCGCAAGGATGCCGACGTGATCGACGAGATCCCGATGGCCTACAAGGACATCGACGCCGTGATGGCGGCCCAGAAGGACCTGGTGGACGTGGTGTACACGCTCAAGCAGGTGGTGTGCGTGAAGGGGTAGAACGCGCCACCCGTGTGTTTGCTACATATTTAATAGCAAACTTTTCAATGAATCCGGCGGCATGAGGCCATTTTGATGCAACAACAAGAAGAATTCCTGCGATCGGCGCACCCGATCGCCCCGGACATGCGCGTGGAATCTCCGCAGCCCCTGGTCCTCGACGGCTCGCACGGCGAAGGCGGCGGGCAGATCCTGCGCACGGGCCTGGCGCTCTCGATGGTGACGGGGCGCCCGCTGCGGATCGAACGCATCCGTGCCGGGCGGCCCAAGCCCGGGCTCATGCGCCAGCACCTCGCCTGCGTGCAGGCCGCCGCCGAGGTCTGCGGCGCGCAGGCCGAGGGCGCCGAGCCGGGATCGACCGCCCTGCATTTCACGCCCGGTGCCGTGCGCGCGGGCGACTACCGGTTCGCGATCTCGGGTGCCGGCAGCTGCCTGCTGGTGCTGCAGACCGTGCTGCCCGCGCTGCTGCTGGCGCAGGCGCCGAGCCGCGTGCAGCTCACGGGCGGCACGCACAACCCGATGGCGCCGCCGTTCGATTTCCTGGAGCTGGCCTTCGCGCCGCTGGTGCGGCGGCTGGGCGCGGGGCTGGACCTCACCCTGCGCCGCCGCGGTTTCTACCCCGCCGGCGGCGGCGAGGTGCTGGCCACCGTCACGCCCGCCGCCACGGGGCTGGAGCCTTTCGACCTGCTCGATCGCGGCCCCTGCCGCGGTGCCTGGGCGCAGGCGGTGGCGCCGGGGCTGGCGCGCGGGATCGCGCAGCGCGAACTGGAGGCGCTGCGCCGCCACCTCGGCTGGTCGGGCGATCTGGCGGCCGGGCAACTGCGGGTGGCACCCGCGCGGCAGAACGAAGGGCCCGGCAATGCGCTGCTCGCCGTGCTGGAGCACGGCGGGGTGACCGAGGTGTTCTGCGCGCTGGGCGAGCGCGGCGTCTCCGCCGAGGCCGTGGCGCACACGCTGGCCACCGAGGTCATCGGCTACCGGCAAGGCGGCGGCGCGGTGGGCCCGCACCTGGCCGACCAGTGGATGCTGCCGCTCGCGCTGGCCGTCTGGCGCAGCGGGCGCAGTGCCGCCTACACGGCCACGCAGGCCACCCTGCACACGCGCACGCACGCCGAACTGATTCCCCAGGGGCTGCCCGTGCGCATCGCGCTGACCGGGCAGGCCGGCGGAACGCGCATCGACATCGCCCCGGCGGAAGGCGCGGCGCCGGCATAACCATATGCGGACGGGTTCGAAGGAGTGGTCCAAAATGCCCCGTTCCCTTTTGTCCCTCCCCCGGCCCGGCCCTGCCGGAACCCCCTTTCCCACCCTGGAGACGCCATGAAAATCGACAGCATCCTGCAATCCATCGGCAACACGCCGCACGTGCGCATCAACCGCCTCTTCGGCGCGGGAGCGAACGTCTGGGTCAAGTCCGAGCGCAGCAACCCGGGTGGCTCCATCAAGGACCGCATCGCGCTCTCCATGGTCGAGGACGCGGAGCGCTCCGGCGCGCTGCAGCCCGGCGGCACGATCATCGAGCCCACCTCCGGCAACACCGGCATCGGCCTGGCCCTGGTGGCCGCGGTGAAGGGCTACCGGCTCATCCTCGTGATGCCCGACAGCATGAGCATCGAACGCCGCCGCCTCATGCTGGCCTATGGAGCACAGTTCGACCTGACCCCGCGCGAGAAGGGCATGAAAGGCGCCATCGCGCGTGCGCAGGAACTGGCCGCGCAGACGCCCGGCGCCTGGGTGCCGCAGCAGTTCGAGAACCCCGCCAACATCGACGTGCACGTGCGCACCACCGCGCAGGAGATCCTGGCCGACTTCCCCGAAGGTTTCGACGCGCTCATCACCGGCGTGGGCACGGGCGGCCACATCACCGGCGTGGCGCGCGTGCTGAAGGAAAAATTTCCCCAGCTCAAGGTGTTCGCCGTGGAGCCCGTGGCCTCGCCCGTCATCTCCGGCGGCCAGCCCGCACCGCACCCGATCCAGGGCATCGGCGCGGGCTTCGTGCCGAAGAACCTCGACACCAGCCTGCTCGACGGCGTGGTCCAGGTCGATGCCGAGCCGGCACGCGAATACGCCCGCCGTGCCGCGCGCGAGGAAGGCCTGCTCGTGGGCATCTCGTCGGGCGCCACGCTGGCGGCCATCGCCCAGAAGCTGCCCGAACTGCCGCAGGGCGCGCGCGTGCTGGGCTTCAACTACGACACGGGCGAGCGCTACCTGTCGGTCGAAGGCTTCCTGCCGGGGTGACAGGGGTGCATCCCTCTCCGAGGCGCCAGTGGCCGGGCGGAGCCCGTTCCACGGCGTCTGCGGGCTTGGCCTGCTCCACGGCCTTCTGAAGGGTTAGCGCCGGGCCGGTGCGTGCGCCGCGTGCAAGGCGCAGGCAAACGCCCCTCTCGGGGCCGTCGCCCGCTCCACAAGCGGTCGGCCCACCGTCCTACAGCACGGCCGTGTCGCCATCGGAACAATCGATTCGAACCCTGCGCCGCGGCCGCCGGCCTCCCGCCCTGGCCTGCGGTGCCTCTACTTCGATGGCATCCATGGCTTCTCACGCAGAAACACCCTCCTCCGTCGCGTTCAAGGTGCTCACCGTGAACGTGCACAAGGGCTTCACCTCCTTCAACCGCCGTTTCATGCTCCACGAGCTGCGCGAAGCCGTGCGCGGCGTGGGGGCCGACCTGGTCTTCCTGCAGGAAGTGCTGGGCACGCACCAGCGCCACGCCAACCGCGTCGCCAACTTCCCCCAGGAGCCCCATTACGAATTCCTGGCCGACACGATCTGGGGCCAGTACGCCTACGGCCGCAACGCCGTGTACGACAGCGGCCACCACGGCAATGCGCTGCTCTCCAAGTTCCCCATCGTCCACTACGAGAACCACGACATCTCCGTGAGCGGCCCCGAGCGGCGGGGCATGCTGCATTGCGTGCTGCAGCCGCCCGGCCATGCGCGCCAGGTGCATGCGATCTGCGTGCACCTGGGCCTGCAGGAAGCGCACCGCCAGCGCCAGCTGCGGCGCGTGTGCGACCTGGTGGGCACCTTCCCGCCCGAAGACCCGGTGGTCGTGGCGGGCGATTTCAACGACTGGCGCGGCCGGGCGCACGAGGTGCTGCGCAAGGGCGCGGGCCTGAACGAGGTGTTCGTGCATGCGGGCGGCCGTGCCGTGCGCACCTTCCCCGCCTCGATGCCGCTGCTGGCGCTCGACCGCATCTATGTGCGCAATGCGGCCGTGCATGCGCCGGTGGTGCTGCCGCGCAAGCCCTGGCACAAGCTGTCGGACCATGCGCCGCTGGCCGCGGAGATCGCGCTGTGAAGCCGGCGCGCCGCTCCTCCCGGTGGGTGCCGGGCAACCGCTTCGACCTGCTGGAGAACGGCGAGGCGTTCTTCCCCCGCGTGTTCGAGGCGATCGCCGGCGCGCGGCGCGAGGTGTTGCTGGAGACCTTCATCCTGTTCGACGACAAGATCGGCCAGGGGCTGCACGCCGCGCTGCTGAAGGCTGCGCGCAACGGCGCCGAGGTGCACGTGCTCGTGGACGGCTTCGGCTCGCCCGACCTCTCCGAGTCCTTCATCGGCCCGCTGGTGGCGGCGGGCGTGCGCTTTCGCATCTTCGATCCGGGCGGCCTGCGCATCTTCGGCCAGCGCCTGAACGTGCTGCGCCGCATGCACCGCAAGATCGTGGTGGTGGATGGCGAGGTCGGCTTCATCGGCGGCATCAACTACTCGGCCGACCACGTCGCGGATTTCGGGCCCGAGGCCAAGCAGGACTATTCCGTCGAAGTGCGCGGCCCCATCGTGGCGCAGATGCACGCCTTCGCCCGCAGCGTGGTCGACAAGGGCGACAAGGGCCGCCGCACGAACCCGCAGGCGACGACCTCCGCCGAACCCGCGCCCGACGCCGCCGCGGCGCCCGCTCCGGAAGCCGGGCAGGCCGCCCCGCCCCGCGCGGCGCGGCGCCGGTGGCCGTTCGGTGCACGCGCCGCCGATGCGCAGCTCCCTGCGGCCGGCCCGGCCGACGCCATCTTCGTCACGCGCGACAACCATGCGCACACCAACGACATCGAGCGCCACTACCGCGTGGCGCTGCGCGCGGCGCGCGAGCGCGTGGTGATCGCCAACGCGTATTTCTTCCCCGGCTACCGCTTCATCCGCGAGATGCGCCGCGCCGCACGCCGCGGGGTCGAGGTGCGGCTGATCCTGCAGGGCCAGCCCGACATGCCGATCGTGCGCACGGCGGCCAGCATGCTCTACGACCACCTCATCCGCGGCGGCGTGCGCATCTACGAATACTGCGACCGCCCGCTGCACGGCAAGGTGGCGCTGGTCGACGGCGAATGGTCCACGGTGGGGTCGAGCAACCTCGACCCGCTCAGCCTGTCGCTGAACCTGGAGGCCAACGTGGTCATCCGCGACCGCGCGTTCAACGCCACGCTGCACGAGCGCCTGTCGCACCTCATGGACCATAGCTGCCGGCAGGTCGAGCCCACGCCGCCCGGCCGCTGGGACGGGCTGCGCCTGCTGCGCAGCTACTGCCTCTTCCACCTGATGCGCTGGTTCCCCGCCTGGGCGGGGTGGCTGCCGCGCCACGAGCCGGAAATCTCCCTCGTGCAGCCCGATGCCACTGCCGCGTCCGCCGGTGCCGCCCCCGTGCCCGGCGACGGCAGCGGCCGCTGGCCTTCCGCCACCTGAGCCCCGCCACCATGCCCTCCGCCTCGCACGCCCCCGCCCTGACCGAGGAACCCACCCGCCCGCAGGGCGACGGCGCGCCTCCCAGCCGCTGGCAACGGCTGCGCTCGCAGCGCTGGTGGCCCTGGGCCATGACGCTGGTCACCGGCGCCTTCGTGGTGTTCGTCATCGGCCTGCTGGTGCGGCAGGCGCGCACCGTGGACTGGGGCGCCGTGTGGGAGGCCTTCCTCGCGCTGCCCCCGGCCACGCTGGCGGTGGGCGGCGCCCTGGCGCTGGCGAGCCACGGGCTCTACAGCACCTTCGACCTCTTCGGCCGGCATTTCACGCAGCACGGCCTGTCCGTGGGGCGCACGGTGGGCATCACGCTCATCGCCTACCCGTTCACCCTGAACCTGGGATCGATCATCGGCGGAGTGAGCGTGCGCTACCGCCTCTATTCGCGCCAGGGCGTGTCCGTGGGTGCGATCGGGCAGGTGATCGGGCAAAGCATCGTCACCAACTGGCTGGGCTACTTCGTGCTGGCGGGCGCGGTGTTCTGGGTCTGGTCGCCGCGGCTGCCGGAAGGCTGGCACGTGGGCCCCGGAGAGCTGCGCTGGATCGGCACCGCGCTGGCGGCCATCACGGTGGCGTACGTCGCCGCCTGTGCCCTCCGGCGCGGCAAGCCCCTGGCCTGGCGCGGGCACGACTTTCCGCTGCCGGGCTGGCGCGTGGCGGTGCTGCAGGTGGCCGTGTCGTCCGTGAACTGGATGGTGATGGGCGCGGCCGTGTGGGCCCTCACGGCCTACCAGCCGCCCTATGCCGCCGCGCTGGCCACCGTGCTGCTGGGCGCCGTGGCCGGGCTGATCTCCCGCATCCCGGCGGGCCTGGGCGTGCTGGAGGCCGTGGGCACCGCCGTGCTGTCGGCGTACATGCCCGCCTCCCAGGCGCTGGCGGCGGTGCTGGCCTACCGCGCCCTCTACTTCTTCGCGCCGCTGGTGCTGGCGGCGCTGGCCTTCGGCGCGGTCGAATGGGCCGGGCGCGGCGCGCAGCTCCCGGAAGCGGACGCCCCCGCAGAATCCGATAAAAATCAGCCCCATGCCGCCGGATCCATTCAATAGTTTGCTATATAAATAATAGCAAACCGAGGCCTGCGGCCACCGGCATGCGCGGTGACAGCGCGGTGGGCTGCGGCGTATCATCGCGGCCGTTTTCCCGCACCGCCCGATCGACACGGGCCGCACACCCCATGATCCGCCTCTCCGAAATCAAGCTGCCGCTGGCCACCCTGCCGGCCGACGGCGCACAGCACCCCGAACCCGCCCTGCGCGCCGCCGCCGCGCGCATCCTGGACATCGCTCCCGGCGACATCGCCCGGCTCCAGGTGTTCAAGCGCAGTTTCGACGCGCGCAAGGCCGAACTGCTGGCCGTCTACATCGTCGATCTCGACCTGCACGACGCCGCACAGGCGGCCGCGCTGCTGGCCCGGCATGCCGGCCACCCGCACATCCTGCCCACGCCCGACATGGCCTGGAAGCCGGTCGGCCAGGCGCCTGCCGGCCTCTCCGAGCGCCCGGTGGTGGTGGGCTTCGGGCCCTGCGGCATCTTTGCCGCGCTGGTGCTCGCGCAGATGGGGCTGCGCCCCATCGTGCTGGAGCGCGGCCGGGCGGTGCGCGAGCGCACCCAGGACACCTGGGGCCTGTGGCGCCGCCGCGAACTGCACGCGGAATCGAACGTGCAGTTCGGCGAAGGCGGGGCCGGCACGTTCAGCGACGGCAAGCTCTACAGCCAGATCAAGGACCCGCGCCACCTGGGCCGCAAGGTGATGGAAGAGTTCGTGCAGGCCGGCGCGCCGGCCGAGATCCTCTACGCCGCGCACCCCCACATCGGCACCTTCAAGCTCGTGAAGGTGGTGGAGACGCTGCGCGAGCAGATCATCGCCCTGGGCGGCGAGGTGCGCTTCGGCCAGCGCGTGGTCGATGTGGCGGTCGAGCAAGACGCCGCCGGCCGCCGGCACCTGCGGGGGCTGCGCGTGCTCGACCAGGCCACGGGGCAGGAGCACGACCTCGCCGCCTCGCAGGCCGTGATCGCGCTGGGCCACAGTGCGCGCGACACCTTCGCGATGCTGTACGCGCGCGGCGTCCACATGGAATCCAAGCCTTTCTCGGTGGGCTTTCGCATCGAGCACCCGCAGGGGCTGATCGACCGCGCCCGCTGGGGCCGGCATGCGGGCCACCCGCTGCTGGGCGCGGCCGACTACAAGCTGGTGCACCACGCGAGCAACGGGCGCGCGGTGTACAGCTTCTGCATGTGCCCGGGCGGCACCGTGGTGGCCGCCACCAGCGAGCCCGGCCGCGTGGTGACGAACGGCATGAGCCAGTATTCGCGCAACGAGCGCAACGCCAACGCGGGCATGGTGGTGGGCATCGACCCGCGCGACTACCCCACCGACCCGGCCGCCTTCGAGGCCGCGCTGGGCGCCACCCACGGCGCCGAATCGCTGCCGGCCGGCACGGCCCATCCGCTGGCCGGCATCGTGCTGCAGCGGCAGCTCGAATCAGGCGCCTATGCGCTGGGCGGCGGCAACTACAACGCGCCCGGTCAGCTGGTGGGCGACTTCATCGCGGGGCGCGCATCGAAAGGGTTCGGCGAGGTCGAGCCCTCATACCGGCCCGGCGTCACGCCCACCGACCTGGCGGCCGCCCTGCCCGACTACGCCATCGCGGCGCTGCGCGAAGCCTTGCCGGCCTTCGGCCGCAAGATCCAGGGCTTCGACCGCCACGACGCGGTGCTGACGGGCGTGGAGACGCGCACCTCGTCACCGCTCAAGATCGGTCGGGGCGAGGATTTCCAGAGCCTCAACACCGCCGGCCTCTACCCCGCGGGCGAAGGCGCGAGCTACGCGGGCGGCATCCTGTCGGCCGGCGTGGACGGCATCAAGGTGGGCGAAGCCGTCGCCCGTGCGCTCCTGAAGTGAGGCGCGGGCCCGCCATTCGCCCTGCAAGGGGTGGCTGGCAGGCAGCACGGCGTCAGCGCGGCGCCCAGTGGCCGGGCCGCATGCGCCAGCCGCCCGGGCCCGGCTCCCAGTGGTGCGGTACCCAGGCCCAGCCCGCGCGGGGCGGCGCGGCCCAGTGGCCAGGGCGCCAGGCGTAGCGGCCACCGCCCCACTCCCAGAAACCGCCCACCCAAACATGCACCGGCGAGGGAGCGACGGTCACGGTTTCCACATAGGGGGCCGGGGGCGCCATGGGCGCGACCACCACGGGGCCCTGCTGCTCCACCACCACCTGCCGCGCGGGCGGTGCGACCACGCAGCCCGAGAGGGCGGCCGCGGCGGCGAGGCCCAGGCCCCACCGCAGGGCCGTGGCGCGCACAGGGGCCCGGGGCGAAGGTTTGCGATCGCGGGAGAGAAAAAGCATCGGGAAGCTCCAAGCAGAGTCGAGGGTGCTTGCTGAACGCGCGCGCCCCCGCGCACTGTTGACTTCCGGCGTGTAAAGAAAAGGCCGCGTTGTGTGAACGGCGCAGGAAACGGGGCCGGCCCGGCGGGCCGCAAAACCAACCGTGTCAGCGCAGCCGCGCCACGCCTGCAGCGCTCGGCAGGGCGGCACCGCCAGCAGCCCCTTCCGGCAGGCGGAAGGCCGCCACCAGATCGGCCAGTTGCTGCGCCTGCATGCGCAGGCCCTGCGCCGCGGCGGACGACTCCTCCACCAGCGCGGCGTTCTGCTGCGTCATCTGGTCGAGCTGGCTCACCGCCTCGCCGACCTGGCCCAGCCCCGTGCTCTGCTCGCGCGCGGCGGTGCTGATCTCTCCGATGATGGTCGCCACCTGTTCCACCGACCCGACGATCTCGCCCATCGTGCCGCCGGCGGCATTCACCTGCTGCGTGCCTTCGTCCACCTTGCGCACGCTGTCGCCGATCAGCGCGCCGATTTCCTTGGCGGCCGTGGCCGAGCGCTGCGCGAGGCTGCGCACTTCGGCCGCCACCACCGCGAAGCCCCGGCCCTGCTCGCCCGCGCGCGCCGCTTCCACGGCCGCATTGAGCGCCAGGATGTTGGTCTGGAAGGCGATGCCGTCGATCACGCTCGTGATGTCGGCGATCCTGCGGGACGATTGCGCGATGCCGTCCATCGTGCCCACCACCCGCTCCACCGCATCGCGGCCCCGGCGGGCCACGTCGCTCGCGGTGCCGGCCAGGCTGCTGGCCTGCTGCGCCGCGTCGGCGCTCTGGCGCACGGTGGCGATCAGCTCCTCCATGCTGGCGGCGATTTCTTCGAGGTTGGAGGCCGTCTGCTCGGTGCGCGCCGAGAGGTCGGAGTTGCCCGCGGCGATCTCGGCGCTGGCGCCCGCCACCGAGGCGCTGGCCTGTCGCATGCCCACCACGAGGCCCGCGAGCCGATGCTGCATGCCTCCCAGGCGCGCCAGCAGCGCGCTCACCTCGTCGCGGTTGCCCTCGCTCGCCGGTGGAACCGCGGAGGTGAGGTCGCCCTCGGCGATGCGGTCCGACACCGACGATGCGCCGGACAGCGGTTTCAGGATGGAGCGCGAGAGCAGCAGCGCACAGCCCAGGCTCAGCAGCAGCCCCAGCAGGGAGCCCCCCACGAGCAGAGCGATGCCCTGGCGCTCGCTGGCCTCGGCGTCCGCACGCGCCTGGATGACGCGCTTGCGCTGGTACTCCGCCAGTTCGTCCACCGCAGCGGCGTAGCGGTCGGCCGCAGGCCGCAGCAGCTTGCCCACGGCTTCGGGCGGGAGGACCTCGCCGGCCTTGCGGCGCTTGACGAGGTCGTCGCGCGCGGCCCGGAAGGCATTGCCCGTGGTGTCGATGGTCTCGAAGATGCGCTTCGATTCGGCGTCCTCGGCCAGGGCTTCGAGCCGCTTGCGCACCTCGGAGGAGCGCGCCGAGGTGAGCTTGCGGTCGGCCTCGATGCGCGCCGCGTAGGCGGGATTGTCGATTTCCAGCAGCGTTTCTGCGCGCACCGAGCTGAGCACCACGATGGAATGCAGCTCGCGCGCGAGCAGCGCCCGCTCGGACGACGCGCCGCCCAGGTCATCGGCAATGTCCTGCAGCTCCGAGAGGCGCCAGACCCCCACGGCCGCGGACAGTGACATTACGACGCAGATCGCACCGAAGGCGATCGCGAGGCGGAAGGACAGGCGGGCGTTGTGCAGTTTCATGGCGGGTGATACGTGGCGGGCGGTGGGGCAGAAAGAATACCGGCTCCCGGCGACACGGCTGGACCGCAGGCGGGGTTTTGGCTTTATCGGCGCCCCTCCACCGAACTTGAACGCTGCGCGCCCCTATTCCGCGACCACCCCGGCCGACTGGATCACCTTGGCCCACTTGGCGGTCTCCGCCGCGATGAAGGCATTGCATTCCTGCGGGGTGGAGCCTTCGGGAAAGGTGCCCATGGTCTGCTCCAGCCGGCGCGAGACCTCCGGGCTGCGGACGATGCGCGCCACCTCTTCGGACATGCGCTGCACGATCTCGGGCGGCGTGCCTGCGGGGGCCAGCATGGCGGCCCAGGTACTGCCGACCAGCGCCGGATAGCCCAGCTCGCCGAAGCTGGGCACCTCCGGCAGCGCAGGCACGCGCCTGTCGCTGGCCACACCGATCAGCCGGATCTTGCCTGCCTTGGCCGGCTGGATCAGGTTGGGCGGCGGATCGAGGAAAAGCGGCACCTGCCCGCCCATCAGGTCGGCCAGGGCGGGCGACGCGCCCTTGTACGGCACATGCACCATCTCCACCCCGGTGACCATGCGCATCAGCTCCGAGGTGAGGTGCGCGGCCGAGCCGCTGCCCGACGAGGCATAGCTGATCCTGCCGGGATGGGCACGGCCGTACGCCACGAGCTCGGCCAGGGTCTTGAAGGGCGCGTTCATCGACACGGCCGCCACCAGCGGCGATACGCCCATGAGCGACACGCCCGTCAGGTCCTTCTTCGGGTCGTAGGGCAGCTTGGGGTAGAGCGTGGTGTTGGCGGCATAGGCGGCGATGAACACGCCGAAGGTGGTGCCATCCGGCACGGCCTTCGCCACCGCGTCCACCCCGATGATGCTGTTGGCGCCGGGCTTGTTGTCCACGATGACGGGCTGGCCCAGGCGCTGCTGCAGGCCCACCTGCAGCAGGCGCGCCATCTGGTCGGTGAAGCCGCCGGCCGTATAGGGCACGACGATGCGGAGGGGCCTGGCGGGCCAGGGGCTCTGCGCCCGGGCCGGTAGCGCGGCGCCCGCCGCCAGGGCAGACCCCGCGTGCAGGAAGGCGCGGCGGGAGGGATGGGATTGCATGGTGCGGTCGTCTCCTGCGTTGTTCTGGATTGCGACGGATGCCGGGGTCAGTTCCTGAAGCTGGGGTCGATGCGGTCCAGCCGGCGCAGCAGCCCCGGCCACGCGAGGCCCGCGCCTTTGCCCTTGGTGACCTGGCGCGACTGCTCCAGCGAGGTGGCGACGATGTCGCCCGGAATGCGCGTGAGCGCGCCCCCGCCCGCCTGCGCCAGGATCTGGATGCGGCAGGCCGATTCGAGCGTGTACATGGCCAGCAGGGCTTCGGGCACGCTGCGGCCGCAGGTCAGCAGGCCGTGGTTGCGCAGGATCAGGTAGTTGCCGGTGCCCAGGTCGGCCACCAGGCGCGGCCGCTCGTCGTCGCGCAGGGCCACGCCTTCGTAGCCGTGGTAGGCCAGTTGCGCGAGCGGAAAGATGGATTGCTGCGAGATCGGCAGCAGCCCGCCCTCCTGCGCGGACACCGCCACGCCGTACTGCGTGTGGGTGTGCAGCACGCACTGCACTTCGGGGCGGCCGCCATGGATGGCGCTGTGGATCAGGAAACCGGCCGGGTTCACGTCGTAGTCGGTGGCCATCACCGGCTCGCCGTGGTGGTCCACCTTGACCAGGCTGGAGGCCGTGATCTCGTCGAACAGCATGCCGTAGGGGTTGATGAGGAATCGATCGGGCTCGCCCGGCACGCGGGCAGAGATGTGCGTGAAGATCAGATCGTCCCAGCCGAAGTGGGCCACCAGCCGGTAGGCGGCGGCCAGCTCGACGCGGGTCTGCCATTCCTCGGGCGAGACCTGGCCGCGCACATCGGAGGCGATGGCATGGGCAGTGGTTGCATTCATGGAAAGCACTCCTCAAAGAGAATGGCGAGCCGCCCCCTGGCGGCTGCGGCCCTGGCACTGCGGCGGGCGCCGTCAGTCCAGCTTGGCGCCGGCCGCGTCGACCAGCGCCTTCCAGACCGGCATGTCGCGGCGGTAGTTCTCGCGGAAGGCCTCGGGGGTGTTCATCAGCGGCATGAAGCCCGCGCCGGCGATGCGCTCCAGTACCTTCGGATCCTTCGCGATCCCGCGCAGGTGCTGCTGGAGCGCCTCCATCACGTCGCGCGGCAGGTTCGCCGGGCCACCCATGGCAACCCAGCCGAAGATGGCGTAGGCATCGTCGGTCACGCCCTGCTCGTGGATCGTGGGCACCTTGGGCAGGATGTCCATGCGTTGCAGGCCGGTGACCCCGATGGCCTTGAGGCGGCCCGAGTCGATGAAGGGCTTGGTGTTCTGCGCGCTGGAAAAGCACAGCTGCAGCTGGCCGCCGATCAGGTCCTGGATCATCGGCGCCTCGCCCTTGTAGGCGACATGGGCCATGTCGGCGTCCTGCGTCTTGCTCATGTAGGCCCCGGCCAGGTGCGCATAGGAGCCCACGCCCCAGGAGCCGTACGAAATCTTGCCCCGGTTCGCCTTCGCATGGGCCAGCAGCTCCTGCATGTTGCTGGCGGGCACCGAGGGGTGCACCACCAGCGTGACGGGCGCGGCGGCGATCTGGGTGATCAGCGTCAGGTCCTTCTGCGGGTTGTAGGGCAGGCTGGTGTAGAGGAACTGGTTGATCAGCATCGACGTGCTGAGCGAGAGCAGCAGCGTGTAGCCGTCCGGCGCCGCCTTGGCCACCGCGTCGGTGCCCAGGATGCCGGCCGCACCGCCCCGGTTGTCCACCACCACCGGCTGGCCCACGCGCTGCGACAGGGCCTCGCCCACGGTGCGGGCGATGATGTCGGTGGCGCCGCCCGCATTGAACGGCACGATCAGCCGGATGGGCCTGGACGGCCACGCCACCTTGGCCGGCTGGGCCGAGGCGGAGCCCAGCCAACTGCTGCCGCCGAGCGCGGCCAGGCCGCACAGCACGGTGCGGCGGTGGAATCGGGAACCTGTCATGGCTTTGTCTCCTGGGTTCTCTCACGAAAGAAGCCAGCTCCGTTGCGCCGTCTGCGCGGCATGCATGGCACGGGGCCGGCAGCGGAAATCAGGCCTGCGGCGGCGCCTCCGGCAGGGTGAGCACGCCGCGCTGCTGCAACTGCTGCAATTGCCCGTCGCTCATCTGCAGGAGCCGCTGCAGTACCTCGCGGGTGCCCTCCCCCAGCGTGGGCGGCGCATGGCGGATCGGCAGGCGCTGGCCGTCGATGCGGTAGGGCGGGGCGAACACCGGCGTGGTGCCCACGACGGGGTGCGGCATGTCCTGCAGCAGGCCGCCGCGGCGCGTGCGCTCGCTGGTCAGCGCCTCGTGCAGGCCGGCCACCTTGCCGCAGGGAATGCCGCAGGCGGTCATGCGCTCCAGCAGCAGGTCGCGCGGGAAGGCGCGGATCAGTCCGGTCAGCATCGGGCCGATCACCTGCCGGTTCTTCGCGCGCTCCACGTTGGTGGCGAAGCGCGGGTCTTCCACGATGTCGGGCCGCTCGATCACCTGGCGGCAGAACTTGTCGAACTGCGCGTTGTTGCCCACGGCGATGATGAGCGGGCCGTCGGCCGCATCGAACATGCCGTAGGGCACGATGGAGGGGTGTGCATTGCCGTAGCGCGCCGGATCGTGGCCCAGCTGCATCGCGTCGAGGCCGTAGTAGCCGGTGACCATCAGGCCGCAATCGTAGAGCGCCATCTCGATCAGCCGGCCGCGGCCCGTGCGCCCGCGCTGGAAAAGCGCCGCCAGCACGGCCTGCGCGGCGTACATGCCGGTCATCAGGTCCACCACCGCCACACCGAACTTCAGCGGCGGCTGCGCAGCTTCGCCGTTCAGCGCCATGAGGCCGGCCTCGCCCTGGATCACCAGGTCGTAGCCCGGCCGCTTCGCCTCGGGGCCGGTCACGTCGTAGCCGGCCACCGCGCAGTAGATGAGGTCGGGCTTGAGCGCCTTGAGCTGCCCGTAGCCCAGGCCCAGCTTCTCGGCGCCGCCGGTCTTGAAGTTGTGGATCACCACGTCGAACTGCGGCAGCAGGTCGTGCACGATGCGCACGCCCTCGGGGCTTTGCAGGTCCAGCGTGACCGACCGCTTGTTGCGGTTCATGCTGTTGTAGTAGGTGGTCTCGGTGCGGCCGATGCGCATGCCCCAGTCGCGCGTGTCGTCGCCGCGGCCGGGGTGCTCCACCTTCACCACCTCGGCGCCGAAATCGGCCAGCACCTGGCCGCACAGCGGACCGGCGAAGACGCGCGACAGATCGAGGACGCGCACGCCTTCGAGGGGGAAGTCGATGCCACCGGCGGTGGCGTCGGCAGGGGGAGCGGCGTTCATGTTCTTGTCTCCAATGCTCGTGTATCCAGTGGATCGGTGCCCGGCGCGCGCCTTCGTCTCACTGCAACTGGCCGAGCGCGATATAGCGCGCCAGATGGTGGTCTTCGTCGCCCAACTGGTGGTCGATCATGACCAACCGCTTGGCATAGTGCGCCAGCGGCAATTCCCAGGTCATTCCGATGCCCCCGTGCATCTGGATGCTTTCCTCGGCCACCAGCGTGCCGATGCGGCCGATGCTGTACTTGGCGGCCGACAGCGCTTTCTCGCGCGCGATGCGGTCCGCTCCGTCGATGGCGGCGGCCGCATTGATGACGGCCGAGCGGGCTTGCTCCACTTCCAGCAGCAGATCGGCCATGCGGTGCTGCAGCGCCTGGAAGCTGCCGATGGGCACGCCGAACTGCTTGCGCGTGCGCAGGTATTCCAGCGTGTGCTGCTTGGCCACGTCCATCGCGCCCACGGCCTCTGCGCAGAGCGCCAGCACACCCCAACCCATGGCCCGCTCCAGCAGCACCGCGCCCTCGCCTTCCGCGCCCAGCAGCGCATCGGCGCTCACGGCCACATTCCGGAGCACCAGCTCGGCCGTGCGGCCGCCGTCGATGCGGCCATGGCCCTGGCGGGTCACACCCGCGGCATCGCCCGGCACCAGGAACAGCGAAATGCCCTCCGCGTCGAAGGTGCCGTCCGCCGTGCGCGCCGACACCAGCAGCCAGTCGGCCGCGTCGCCGCACAGCACTACGCCCTTCGCGCCGTCGATCACCCAACCGCCTTCCGCGCGGCGCGCGGTGGTGGTGGCGCGCGTGGCCTCGTAATGGCCCCCCGGCTCGTCGTGCGCCAGTGCGGCCACGGCCTCGCCCGCCATCAGCGGTGCCAGCACGGCCTCCTTCTGCGCGGCACTGCCGGCTGCCGCGACCGCGCGGCCCACCATCAGCGCACCCAGCAGCGGCTCGGCCACCAGGCCGCGGCCCAGGCTCTCGAACACCACGCTGACGTCGAAGCCCGCGCCACCGAAGCCGCCATCGGCCTCCACGAACAGCGCACCGATGGTGCCCAATTCGGCCAGGCGGCGGTACAGGTCAGCGCTGAACCCTTCGGGACCGTAGGCGATGCGGTTGCGGTGTTCGGTGCCGGCCTGCTCGGCGATGAAACGGTTCAGCGTGTCCGCCAGCATGCGGCGGTCTTCGGTGTGCTCGAAGTTCATGGCGTCACAGCCCCAGGATCATCTTGGAGATGATGTTTTTCTGGATTTCGTTGGAGCCGCCGAAGATCGACAGCTTGCGGTAATTGAAGTAATTCGCCGCGGCCGCGCAAGCGCCCTCGGGGCCCACCGCCAGCGCTTCATGGCCTGCGTGCAGCGCATCTTCCTCGAAGGGCAGCGCATACGGTCCCATGGCGCGACGCGTGAGCGACAGGATCTCCTGCCGGATCTCGGTGCCGCGGATCTTGAGCATGGAGCTTTCCGCCCCCGGCACGCCGCCGCCCGCCACGGCGGCGATCACGCGCAGGTTGGTGGTCTTCATGTTTTCCAGGTCGATCTCCACCCGGGCGAGGCGCGCGGCGAAGAGCGGATCGTGCGCCAATGGCCTGCCGTTGCACTGCACCGTGGCGGCCACACGCTTGAGCTTCGCCAGCGCAGCCACCGAGAAGCCCACGCCCGCGATGTTGGTGCGCTCGTAGGTGAGCAGGTACTTGGCATAGGTCCAGCCCTTGTTCTCCTCGCCCACCAGGTTCGCGGCGGGCACCTTCACATCCGTGAAGAACACCTCGTTCACCTCGTGCTCGCCGTCCAGCGTGATGATGGGGCGCACCTCCACGCCGGGGGAACGCATGTCCACCAGCAGGAAGCTGATACCCGCCTGCACCTTGGCCTCGCGGTCGGTTCGCACCAGGCAGAAGATCATGTTGGCGTGCTGGCCCAGCGTGGTCCAGGTCTTCTGGCCGTTGACGACGTAATGGTCGCCCTGCAAGACGGCCGTGGTCTTGACCGAGGCCAGGTCCGAGCCCGCGCCAGGCTCCGAGTAGCCCTGGCACCACCAGTCATCGCCGTTCAGGATGCGCGGCAGCCAGTACCGTTTCTGTGCCTCATTGCCGTACCGGATGAGCACCGGCCCCAGCATGTTCACGCCGAAGGGAACGATGCGCGGGGCACCGGCCAGCGCACATTCGTTCTCGAAGATGAATTTCTGTACGGCGCTCCAGCCCGGGCCGCCGTATTGTTCGGGCCAGTGGTTGGCCAGCCAGCCGCGGGCGTTGAGGATGGCGTGCCAGCGCTCCAGGTCGGCCTTGTCCAGCCGCAGGCCGGCTTGCACCTTGTGCGACAGGCCGGCGGGCAGATGCGCTGCCAGGAAGTCCTGCACTTCGTCGCGGAAGGCCTGTTCTCGGGGAGTGAATTGCAGATCCATGTCGTCCTTCGCGGGATGTCAACGCGCTTCGGCGGCAGCGCGGTTCAGGCTGCCGAAATCGCGGTCCTCGGCCACCAGTTGTTCCAGCAGCGGAGCGGGTTGCCAGAAGAGCGGGTCTTGCCGGGCGAACTCCCGGATGTCGGCCAGGATCCGCGGCAGGCCCACCGTGTCGGCGTAGTGCATCGGCCCGCCCCGGAAGCGCGGAAAGCCGTAGCCCGACAGAAAGGTCACGTCCACGTCCAGCGGCCGCAGGGCGATGCCCTCGGCCACCACCTTCGCGCCTTCGTTGACCATGGCGGCCAGGTAGCGGCGCAGGATCTCGTCCGGCGTGAAGCTGCGCGGCGTGATGCCTTTCCTGGCGCGCTCGGCATCGACGATGGCCAGCACCTCCGGATCCGGCTGCCCGGTGCGGGCGCCTTCGGGATAGAGGTAGAAGCCGCGCCCGGTCTTCTGGCCGAACCAGCCGCGCTCGCAGATGCGGTCGGCGATCTCCACGTAGCGCGCCTTCGGGTCGCGCGTGGCGGCGCGCCGTTTGCGCGTGGCCCAGCCGATGTCGCCTCCCGCCAGGTCGGTCACCTGGAAAGGCCCCATCGGGTAGCCGAAGCCGCGCAAGGCCGCGTCGATCTCATAGGGAGAAGCCCCGTCTTCCATCAGGTAGTCGGCCGCCTGCTTGTAGACGGCCAGGATGCGGTTGCCGATGAAGCCGTCGCACACACCGGCACGCACGGGTACTTTCTTCAGTTGCTTCGCCATCTCGAAGGCGGTGGCGACCACGTCGGCACTCACCCGGGCCGGCACCACGATCTCCAGCAGCTTCATGATGTTGGCGGGGCTGAAGAAGTGCAGGCCGATCACGTCCTGCGGGCGCTGGGTGGCCGCCGCGATCGCGTCGATGTCGAGGTACGACGTGTTCGTGGCGAGCACGGCGCCCGGCTTGCAGACGCGGTCCAGTTCGCGGAAGACGGACTTCTTGACCTCCAGGTCTTCGAACACGGCCTCGATCACCAGGTCGGCCCCGGCGATGTCTTCGTAGCGGATGCTGCCGGCATAGCGCGCCATGGTGGCGGCTTTGTCCTCGGCCGCCATGCGTCCCTTGGCGACCAGCGCGTCGTAGACCTTTTCGACATGCGCGCGGCCCCGGGCCAGCGCGGCGTCGTCGCGCTCGATCATGGTCACCGGCAGGCCGGCATCCAGCGCCGATACGGTGATGCCCGCGCCCATGGTGCCGCCGCCGATGACCGCGATAGAGGCCACCGTGCGCGGTACGGCGGCTCTGGCCTCCGGCACTTTGGCGACTTCTCGTTCGGCGAAGAAGGCATGGACCAGGCCGGCGCGCTGCGGGCTGGCCAGGCACTCCATGAATGCGGCGCGCTCGCGCTGCATGCCTTCTGCGAACGGCAGTTCGACGGCGTTGCGCACGCATTCCACGATTTTCTGCGGCGAAACCAGGCCGCGCGATTTTTTGGCCGTCTCGGCCGCCAGCGCGTCCAGTTCGGCCAGCGCGGCGGCAGGTTCGGCGATGGCCCGGTCGCGCGTGCGGCGCGCCGGCGCTTGCGCAGCCAGCAGTTCCTGCGCATAGGCCAGGCCAGCGGCGATGGGGTCCGAGCCCTCCCCGCATCGGTCGATGAGCCCGGCCGCCAGCGCCGCCCTGGCATCCAGGGGCTGGCCGCTCAGCATCAGTTCGGCGGCGGCCCTGGCGCCCATCAGGCGCGGAGCGCGCTGAGTGCCCCCGGCACCGGGCAAGAGGCCCAGGTTCACCTCGGGCAGGCCCAGTCGGGCGGCAGGCAACGCGAGGCGGTAGTGGGCCGACAGCGCCACTTCCAGCCCGCCACCCAGTGCCGCGCCGTGGATGGCGGCCACCACCGGCTTGCTGCACGACTCGATGCGCTCGCAGACCTCGGGCAGCGACGGCAGCACGGCGGGCTTGCCGAATTCGCGGATATCGGCACCGGCGATGAAGGCTTTGCCCGCGCCGACGATCAGCACCGCCTGCACGCCTGCCTGCGCCTCGGCCCGCACCATGGCGGCCACCAGACCCTGCCGCACGGCGGCACCCAGCGCATTCACCGGCGGGTTGTCGATGCGAATGACCAGGACGTTGCCCTGCTCATGGAATTGCACGGGCGATGCCGTCGCCGCTTCAGAGGCCATTGCCTTGTCTCCTTCTGGTGCGCCGGGGCGCTGCACTGCAAAGGGCATTCTTGCGGCGACAATCTTTTCTGACAATCCCATCAATCATTGACAGACTGTCAAATGATTTAAACCAATCACCCTTCTGCCCATGGACCTGCCATCGCTGACGCTGCTGGTCGAGATCATCGACAGCGGCAACCTGAGCCAGGCCGCGCGCAAGCTGAAGATGACGCGCGCCAACGTGAGCTACCACCTCACCAAGCTGGAGAAGGCGGTGGGGGTGCAACTGGTGCAGCGCACCACGCGCCGGGTCGAGCCCACCGAGATCGGGCTGCGCCTGTACGAACATGGCCGCACCATCCGCAACGAAATGCGGGCGGCGCAGGAAGCCGTCACCACGCTGGGCCAGGGCCTGCAGGGCCGCGTGGGCCTCAGCGTGCCCAGCGGCTATGGGCAGATCGTGATGTGCGACTGGCTGGTCGAGTTCAAGCGCACCTATCCCGGCATCGTGCTGGACGTGCTGTTCGAGAACCGCGCCGACAACCTGCGCGACGAAGTGGACATCGCCATCCGCGTGGTGCAGGAGCCGCCGCTGTCGCTGGTGGCCCGCAGCATGGGCACCGTGCGCTACCTGGCCTGCGCGTCGGCCGATTACGCGGACCGGCACGGCCTGCCGCGCACGCTGCATGCGCTGCGCGCCAGCCCGATCATCACGGCCGGCGTGACCGGGCGGCAACTGCGCCTGTCGGCCTACCAGGGCAGCGAGCGGCACGAGGTGACGCTGGAGCCCACCCTGATCTCGGAACACTTCCCGTTCCTGCGCCAGGGCATCCTGGCCGGGCTGGGCGTGGGGCTGGTGCCCGACTACGTGGTGCAGGACAAGCTGGCGACCGGCGAGGTGCTGACCACGCTGGACGAATACCGCCTCAGCATCTTCGGCACGCACATGTACCTGCTGTATCTGCCGAACCGCCATCAGACGCGGGCGGTCCGCACCTGCATCGACTTTCTGCTGGACAAGGCGCAAGGCAGCGAGCACGGAGGTATTCCGCAGGGTGCATCGGCACCTGGTTGAGCTGCGTGTATGCGCCGCGGCAAGGGCGGCGCCGGCGTTGCCGCATTTCGTCCGCACCAATGGAAAAAGCCCCGGCCGCGGAGGCAGGGGCTTCGGGGCAGTCGGGCACTGCATCCCGCGCCAACGGCAGCGCCGCAGCGCAGGCGCGTTACCGGCCCTGCGCGTTTTGCAGGGCAGCGATCCGCTCCTCGATGGGCGGGTGGGTGCTGAACAGCTTGCCGATGCCGCCGGCAATGCCCATGGCCTGCATGCCCTTCGGCAATTCGGCCGGGTGCATGCCGCCCAGGCGGGCCAGGGCGTTGATCATCGGTTGCTGGCGGCCCATCAGCTTGGCAGCGCCCGCATCGGCCCGGAACTCGCGCTGGCGGCTGAACCAGGCCACGATCATCGATGCCAGGAAGCCCAGCACGATGTCGAGCACCAGGGTCGTAACCATGTAGCCGATGCCGGGACCGGAGCTGTTCTCGTCGTTCTTGCGCAGGAAGCTGTCCACCGCATAGCCGATCACGCGCGAGAGGAAGACCACGAAGGTGTTCATCACACCCTGGATCAGGGTCATGGTGACCATGTCGCCGTTAGCGATGTGGGCCACCTCATGGCCGATCACGGCCTCGACTTCCTCGCGGGTCATGCCCTGCAGCAGGCCGGTGGAAACGGCCACGAGGGCGTTGTTCTTGAACGCGCCGGTGGCGAAAGCGTTGGGATCGCCCTCGAAGATGCCGACCTCGGGCATGCCGATGCCGGCCTGGTCGGCGAACTTGCGGACGGTCTGGACGATCCAGGCCTCATCGGCCGAGCCCGTGCCGTCGATCACCCGCACACCGGAACTCCACTTGGCGACGGGCTTGCTGATGAGCAGCGAAATGATGGCGCCGCCAAAACCCATGATGAAGGCGAAGCCGAGCAGCGCCCCCAGGTTGAGCCCGTTGGAGGTCAGGTACCGGTTGACGCCCAGCAGGCTGGCCACAACGCCCAGCACCGCCACGACGGCAAGGTTGGTCAACAGAAATAGCGCGATTCGTTTCATCGAAGGTTTCTCCACGAAGGGGAAGTGTGTTGGGGTGCGGGGTCATCGGCGATGCCGCGCCGCTACACGACCGGAAGGTGGGGATGGCGGGCGGGCGTTCAAGCCGCCGTTGCAGCGCGGAGGGACCCCTGTTGTGTACTTTGTGCGGGGCGGGCGCTGCGGAATACGGAAGAGTCATCATAGAAGCAAAAGTTCTCGTTCTCCGCACACCAGCCCGGCACCCCCAGCACGGGCAAGGGCGCAAACGGTTTTTCCCGCAGTTGCGCCGGGTCGAGCGCACCGGCCAGCCAGGCGTCCAGGACCGCGGTATCTGCCGGAGTGCACGGCCCCATGAGCACATGGGCAGTGAGGGATTTGCGCGGCGCGGCGAGCTGCTCCAGAAGCGCGTGGCCGACGATCGCCAGGCGCGCCTCTTTCCAGAGCGGGCGCAAATCCACGAACAGCCGGCGCCAGGCCCGTGCCGCGAGCGCCTCCTGCAGCGCAGCCGGCGCCATCAGGACCGCGCCGTTCTCGTCGAACACCGTGATCGCATCCCGCAGCGGCCCGCGGACCGCGCCGATGCCCTGCGCGGCGATGGCCTCGGCCTGCCAGCGGTTCAACAGCCGCTTGGTCTGCGGGTAATGCAGCCAGATGAGCCCGTTGAAAAAGTCGTGCAGGTTGTCGCGGGTGGGTACGGTGCCGGTTGCATGGACGAATTGCTCATAGGGCACGCCCTTTTCCAATGCGGCCTGGGGTGCGAAGCGAACGCCGCAGGGGGCGGCGCCCGGGACCGCAGTGCAGGCCCCCGCCAGCCGGTTCAACGCATCAGCCACCGGCAGGCCGGCGCGCCACTGCGCCTCTCCCTGCGCACCCACGGCAGCCAATGGTTCCAGCCACGGGGACGCGGGACCGAAGAGGGGTTGCATCCGGGAACGCCTACGCGCCCACCACGCGCCACGGCAAAGCCTCGCCCGAGCGCAGCGGCTTCAACTGCGCTTCGCCGAATGGGAAGCTTTCGGGCGGCACCCAGGATTCGCGGCGCAGGGTCAGCGTTCCCCGGTTGCGCGGCAGGCCGTAGAAGGCCGGGCCGTGGAAGCTTGCGAAGCCTTCCAGTTGGTGCAGGGCGCCCGCGTTGTCGAAAGCCTCGGCGTACAGCTCCATGGCCGCATGTGCGCTGTAGCAGCCGGCACAGCCGGTGGCATGCTCCTTGAGGTGGGCGGCATGGGGCGCGCTGTCGGTGCCCAGGAAGAACTTGGCGCTACCGCTGGTCGCTGCCTCCACCAGCGCGAGCCGGTGGGTTTCACGCTTGAGCACGGGCAGGCAGTAGTAATGGGGACGGATACCGCCGGTGAAGATCGCATTGCGGTTGAACAGCAGATGCTGCGGCGTGATCGTGGCGGCCGTGAAAGCATCGCTGGAGGCCACGTACTGCGCGGCGTCGCGCGTGGTGATGTGCTCGAAGACGATCTTCAGTTCAGGGAAATCGCGGCGCAGCGGAATGAACTGCCGTTCGATGAACACGGCCTCGCGGTCGAAAAGGTCGACCTCGTTGCCCGTGACCTCGCCATGCACCAGCAGCAGCAAACCGGCCTTCTGCATGGCTTCCAGCACGGGGTAGATCTTGCGCAGCTCGGTCACGCCGGCATCGCTGTTGGTCGTGGCCCCGGCGGGATAGAGCTTGCAGGCCACGATGCCGGCCTCTTTCGCGCGGGCGATTTCCTCGGGCGGAAGGTTGTCGGTGAGGTAGAGCGTCATGAGCGGCTCGAACGACACGCCGGCCGGCACGGCCGCGAGAATGCGCTCCTTGTAGGCCAGGGCCTGCGCTGCCGTGGTCACCGGAGGCCGCAGGTTGGGCATGATCACGGCCCGCCCGAACTGTGCGGCGGTATGGGGAACCACGGTCAGCAGCGGCTCGCCGTCGCGCACGTGCAGATGCCAGTCGTCGGGACGGGTGATCGTGAGGGTATCCACCGGCTCGGAGGCAGCGGGGACAGAGGAAATGGGAGAGGGTGCGGCAGCGGTCATGGGGCAGGATTCTCCCACCGGACCCGCCAAAGCCCGTCCCCCCCGCACGCGGCCTCTGCAATAAAAAACCCTGTCCGCCGTTGGGCGAACAGGGTGAAACCCCAGAGGTTGGGGTGAGGGGGGATCGGTCGGCGAATCAGCAGCCGGAAGGGCGGTTGGCTCGCATGGGCACAACGCCCGAAACAGTGACGCGGTCGCCCGAGCCATCGGTGGCCGTGAGTGTCTTGCTCACGATACGCACCTGGTTGGCATCGCGCACCACCGAGGTATCGCTCCAGTCGGACGCGCTGAACTCGCGCCCGGCGAAAGTCAGGAATGCAACGTACAGCCGCGTGGCGTTCGGCTCGTAGCGGACATCGCCAAAGGCCTGTCCACTCGCGCCTACCTTGTTGGCACCATCGAAACGGAAAGCGCACACTTCCGGGGCGGAGCCGATGGGATTGCGCTTTTCTACATCGGTGAGGTTGATATTGCCGTCACCGTAGACACCGTTCAGCCCGGATGCGGTAGAGCCCGTGACGGTGAAGACACCTGCCTGGTCGCTGGGCGTTGGATCGTCGTCATTGCCGCCTCCGCAGGCGCTCAGCAGCGCAGCGGTGGCCAGGGCGGCACAGGTCTTCATCAGGAGATGGGGCATTGTTTCGTTCTTGGAGGGGAAGATCTTGGGCGACATGTCGCTCACGGCAGCCGCCATCGTAGAAACCGCACCCGTTCGCTCCTGTGGTCCAGGGGCGGCATGCCCTGTAGGACTCGGTGCCACCCACCGGTGCGCCTGTTTCCCGAACCGGGCGCCGGGTGCCGGGGCGTCAGGCGGCCAGAGGAAAGGCGGCCGTGAACCGTGCGCCACCCTCTGCACGGTTTTCCACGTGCACACGGCCGCTCTGCCGCTGCACCAGGGCCTGCACGATGGAAAGCCCCAGCCCGGATCCCTCGCCGCGCCGTCCGGGCTCGTGCGGAAAGCGCTCGAAGGGACGCTCCAGGAGCCGCGGCGGAAGGCCCGGCCCCGCATCACTCACGACCAGCACCACCTGCGACGCTTCCACGGCCACGTCCACTCCCAGCCAGCCGCCGGCAGCCGCATGGCGCAGCACGTTTTCCACCAGGTTGAAGAGGATCTGGCGCATGCGGTCCGGATCGAGCACCACGCGCGCCATTCCTTCCCCTTCAGGCAGGCGGAGGTCGAGCCGCACGCCGTGGTCGGCGATGCGCTGCGCATGGCCGGCCAGCGCATCGCGGACCAGTTCGGCCAGATCCACCGTGAAGGTCTCCAGCGACAGCTGGCCGGCTTCCAGCATCGACAGGGTATGCAGGTCGCCCACGAGCCGCCCCAGGTATTCGACCTGGTCGAGCAGCGCCCGGGATTCGGCTGCATCGGCCTCGATGACCCCATCGCAGATGGCGTGCAGGCGCGCGCGCAGCACGGTGAGCGGCGTGCGCAGCTCGTGCGATATGGATGCGGCGTTGGCACGGCGCTCCTTCGCCGAGCGTTCGAGTGCGTCGATCATCTGGTTGAAATGCCGCACCATCGCGGCCATTTCGTCGTGGTAGCGCCCGGGCTGCGCCCGCCGCGAGAAATCCCCGACGGCCACATGCGTGGCCACCTCCGCCATCGAAGCCAGGGGCTGGGTCACGAGCCGGGACACCCAGAACCCCACCACCAGACCGACAGGAAGGCACACGACCAGCCCGACCACGAGCGACCATTTCTCCCCGAAAAGCAGGTCGCCATGCCAGTAATGGCCATAGATCTCCATCGCACGCGGGCTGTCTTCCATGTCGCGCTCGCGCAGGTCGTCCAGTTCGCGCTGGATGTCCATGGGCAGGCTGCGGTAGAAGTCGCGGTACTGGATTTCGGAAAACAGCATCACGCTCGCCGTGAGCAGCGCCATCGTGGCCAGCACCGTGGCCGCGATCCACAGCCCGAAGCGGACCCAGACCCGGTTGAACAAAGAGCCTTGCATCGCGCAGCCGCCTCAGGCCGGCGGGCCCTCGCCGGGCCAGAGCCGGTAGCCGATGCCGCGCACGGTCTCGATCAGGTCACCTTGGCCGGCCTGCTGCAGCTTGCGGCGCAGCTTGGAGAGATGGGAGTCGATCACGCGGTCGAGGGCATCGCTTTCGGGAAGGCAGTGGTCGATGAGGTGGCTTCGGGAAAAACATCGCCGGGGCTGCGCCGCCAGGCAGGCCAGCAAGCGGTATTCGGTCAGCGTGAGCGGCAGGCCCAAGGCCTTGCCATCATCGCCATGGACGAACGCCGCGTGCGCCTCCTGATCGATCTCGATGCGCCCCACCCGGATGGGCGGGGCCGAACGCACGGGTGCCGCGGGCTGCCCCTGCGCGCGCCGCAGCACGGCGCGCACGCGTGCCACCACCTCCGGCGGGCTGAACGGCTTGACGACGTAATCGTCCGCGCCCAGCCGCAGGCCCACGAGCTTGTCCACGTCGTCTGCGAGCGCCGTCACCATAATGACGGGGGTCTGGCCGTCCTCCCGGATGGCGCGCAGCAGATCCAGGCCGTCCATGCCGGGCAGATGGATGTCGAGCAGGACCATGTCGGGCTTGATCTGCCGGAACAGGCGCAGAGCCTCCAGGCCGTCGGAGACGTGGCGCGCGCGCAGTCCGTCGCGCTGCAGATAGGCCGTGAGGATGGTGGCAATGCCCGGTTCGTCCTCGACCACGAGGACGAGGGGGCCGGAGGCCTGCGGTGCGGCGGCGGGAAGGTTCATGGCGTCGGGACGTTGCTGGCCGGAATTATCCACAGGCTCGCCGCCTGCCGGGCAATTCCCCTGCGTCTCCACGAAGCCTCCATATCCCATGCAACGCTGCGCAAGCTTCGGGCGATCCAATGCGCTACAGCCCCTTCCGCCATGGACGGCTTTTCGCCTTTTCACCTGTGACGCCGCGCGTGCCCTTCCTGCCCCTCTCTCCGCATCGCCTGCGCTTCGGCCTGCTCGCCGCGGCGCTGGCGGTTCTGGCCGGCTGCACCGCGCCGGCCCCCCGCGCGCCCGAAGCCCCGGCACTGCCCGGCGCCTGGACCTCGCCGCAACCCCAGGGCACCGCCACGCCGGAGTTGCGTGCCTGGTGGACCTATTTCCATGATCCGGCCCTTGATGCGCTGGTCGGCGAAGCCCTCGAACGCAATCTCGATCTGGCGATCGCCAACCGCCGGCTGCGCGAGGCCCGGCTGCAGGCCGGTCGTGCGGCGGTGCAGTTCCGTCCGTCCTTCAGTGCGGGCGCGCGGACACTGCAGGACATCGCCGCCACGGACACCTATTTCCACGCCAGCATCGACATGGTGTGGGAGCTGGGCCTGTTCGGCGCCGCCGACGGCGTGCGCGAAGCGGCCGAAGCTGAGGTCGATGCCTCTGCCGCAGACCGCCAGGGCACTCGCGTGGCCGTCGTGGCCGACGTGGTGCGCAACTACCTCGACCTGCAGGCGGCGCGCCGGCAGCTCCGGCTGATCGACCAGCTGGTCCAGATCGACGACCGCGCACTGCAGCTGGCCGAAGTGCGGCGGCGCACGTCGACCGGCAACGCCGAAGAGACCGCACAGGCACGCGTGCGCCGCGCCCAGGCACTCGCGGCACGCGCGGTTCCCGAAGAGGCGCGGGCCCGTGCCGCCCAGGCCCTGTCGGTGCTGCTGGGCCGCATGGCACCCGACCCGGCGTGGGACGCCACCGGGCCGGGCGAGCCGCCCGCCCTCGCACCCTTTGCCTTTGCTTCGCTGCCCGCCGATCTGCTGCGCACGCGGCCCGATGTCCAGGCGGCCGAGGCCGACATGCGCAAGGCCGCCGCCGACCTGGGCCTGGCCCGCTCCGAGCTGTTTCCGCGCATCTCGATCATGGGATCGCTGCTGTATTCCTACAACCTGACGCGCAACCGCCGCACGACCAGCGACAACGCCCCGGCCATCGGCCCCGCCATCGACATCCCGCTGTTCGACTGGGGCCGCCGCCGCATGCAGGTCGATGCGCGGCAGGAAGCACTGGAAGGCGCAGTGCTGGCCTACGAGCGTGCCGTGCGCGGTGCGGTCGCCGAGGCCGAAGGCGCACTGGCCGCCCTGGCGGCCCAGCAAGGCCGTGCGGACGCCCTGGCGCAGGCGCAGCCGGCCCTGGCAGAGCGTGTCCGGGCGGGCCGCATACAGGCCCGACTCGGCCTGTCCAGCGAATACGACATCCTGACCGCACAGCGTGCGGCATTGCAGGGCGAAGCGGAATGGTCCACGGCCCAGGATGCCCGGTCGCTGGCGTTCGTCGCGCTCTACAAGGCAATGGGGGGAGCGCCGCTGCCCCCAGCTGAAACCGCGGCCGCGGCGCGTTCCGAACCGTCCCGGGAGACACCGTGATCGCGCTGGCCCGCAAGACACTGGTCCATGAATGGCGCCGCTTCGTGCCTGCGGTTTTCGCGGTGGGGTTCTCGTGCGTGCTGCTCGTGGTGCAGGCTGCGCTCGTACTGGGCATCTTCGGCAGCGCGGCGCTGTATGTGCGGGCGTCGGGCGCGGACCTGTGGGCCGGCTACCCGGGCACGCAGAGCGTGAACTTCGGCCGGTCGATCGGCCGCGACGTGGACCTGCGCCTTGCCATGGACCCCGCCGTCAGCGCCACCGAGCCCTACCTCTGGGTGGACGGAGACTGGCGCAGCAGCCGGGCCGGAGGCGGTGGTGTGTCGATCTACCTTTCCGGCATTCGTACCGCACCGGACGGCATGCTGTTCTCGCACCTGCTCAATGATTGGCAACGTGCGGCACTCAGGGACCCGGGCGCGGTCATCGTGGACCGCGAGGACCTGGGCACGCTGGGTACGCGGGTGGGCGGCACGGCCTGGATCAACGCACGCGCCGTCCGCGTGGTGGCCGCAGTGGATGGGCTGCGCGGCCTGGGCGGTGTCAACGTACTGGCCTCGCTCGATACCGCACGCGAGATCGCCGGTGCAGAGGCCGCCGCGGCAGGACCGACCTACGTCGTCGCCCGGACCCACACGCCCGCCCAGGCGGCACAGGCGCAGGCCCGGCTGTCCGCAGGCGCCCCGGGGTTCGGCCCTTTCGAGGTCTGGACGGCCCGCCAGTTCGCACGCCGCTCCCAGCTCTACTGGCTGCTGGACACGGGCGCGGGCGTGGCCGTGCTGTTCATGGTGGGCATCGTGTGCCTCGTCGGCACAGTGGTCACCAGCCAGTCGCTCATGGGCGTCGTGGCCGGATCGGCGCGCGAATACGCCGTGCTCAACGCGCTCGGGGTCAGCCGCCGCGCCCTGGGGCGGCTGGTGGTCGAGCAGGCATGCTGGATCGGCGGACTCGGCCTGCTCCTGGGCGCCGCGGCCAGTGCCGCGCTGCTCTGGCTGGCCGGGGCGCAGGGCGTGCCGGTGGCGATGACGCCGGCCATCGCGCTGGCGTGCGCGGCGCTCGTGGCACTCGTCTCGCTGCTTTCGGGCCTTCTGGCCATGCGCGGCCTCATGGCGGCGGACCCTGCGCTGCTCCTGCGATGAACGATACCCTACTCCCCCGCTCCCGCGCCGCGGAACGCAGCGCGCCCAGCCTGCAGGCCGTGGACTTGCACAAGTCGTTCGTGTCCGGCGTGGTCCAGGTCCCTGTGCTGCGCCAGCTGAGCCTGTCCATCCAGCCGGGCGAACTGACGCTCATCTCCGGCCCTTCCGGGTGCGGCAAGAGCACGCTGCTGTCACTGCTGTCCGGGCTGCAGAAGCCGGATGCCGGCCAGGCCCTTGCGCTCGGCGAAGACCTGGGCACGCTCGGCCCGCGGGCACTGGAGCGCTTCCGGCTCCAGCACACGGGGTTCGTCTTCCAGGGCTTCAACCTGTTTCCGGCGCTCACTGCACTGGAACAGGTGCAGTTGCCGCTGGGCTACCTGGGCCTGGACGCGCGCGAAAGCGCACGCCGTGCCCGGCAGGCGCTGGACGAGGTGGGCCTGACGCAGCGGGTGCACATGCGTCCGGCCCAGCTCTCGGGCGGCGAGAAGCAGCGCGTCGCCATCGCACGCGCCATCGCCAAGTCGCCGCAGCTGCTGTTCGCCGACGAGCCCACCAGCGCGCTGGACGCCGACAGCGGCCAGCGCGTGATCGACATTCTTCACCGCATCGCGCGCATCCATGGCACCACCGTGCTTTGCGTGAGCCACGACCCGCGCCTCGTGCGCCATACCGACCGCGTGCTCGGCATGGAGGACGGAGCCATCCGCAGCGACTGGCGCCAACCGGACGCCACCACCCCATGAAACGCTTTTCCCTCCCCCTTCCTGCCCCGGTGGCGCGCTCCACGGCCTGCATCGCCCTGGCGTCCCTGGTGCTGGCGTGGCTGCCCGGCTGCTCCGAGCACGCGCCACCTCCGGCGGATGCAACGGCGGGCACCACCTCTGCGCCCGCGGCGCCCGCCGGCCTGGCCATGGCCCGGGGCCGCATCGAGGTCCAGGGCGGCCTTCTGGAGCTTTCTCCCCTGCAGGACGGCGTGGTGGAGACCGTGGCCGTGCACGAGGGCCAGAGCGTGGCGCGGGGGCAGGTGCTGCTGCGCCTTGCCTCCGCCGGCATGCAGGCCGAGCTGGGCGTGGCGCAGGCAGAGCTGCAACTCGCCGAAGCGCGCCAGCGTGCACGCCTGCAACACCTGCCTGCGCTGCGCCGGAACGCGGCCCGCCTGGCAGAAGCCGCTTCGGCAGGCGCCACGGAACCCCAGCGCGCCGAAGACGCCGCACAGTCGCTGCGCGATGCGGAAGCCGACACCGCCATCGCCCGCGCGGAGGCCGACGTGGCCCGCCAGCGGCTGGCACAGGTGCGCGCCCAGCAGGCCCGCCTGGAACTGCGTGCGCCGGAAGAAGGCACCGTGGTCCGCGTGTCCACGCAGACCGGGCAGCGCCTGCTGGCATCCGCAGGCGGCCCGTCCGCCGTCACGCTGATGCCCCGCCGGCCGCTCGTGGTGCGCGCCGAAATCAACGAAAGCTACGCGGCTGCGGTACAGCCGGGCATGCGCGCGTCCATCACGACCGACGGCGACGCAGCGCCAGCCGCATTGCCGGCGGCGCGCGTGGTGCGCATCAGCCCCGTGCTCGGCACCGCGCGCCTGCAGGACGACGTGCAGCGCGGCCCGGTACGGGTCGTGGAATGCGTGCTCGAGTTCGACCAGGCACCGGATGCGCGCCCCGGCCAGAGCGTGCGCGTGAGCTTTCATCCTTGAACCGAGGAATGCCAGATGAAGACAGCCCCCCTCCCTACTTCCCAGCCACGGCGCATGCCGGTGTCCCTGGCCATCGTCCCCGCTGCGGCGGCCCACGGCGGCGACACCGCATCCGGCTGGATGGTCCAGTGCGATTTCGACGGCACCATCAGCACGGTCGACGTGACCGACTCCTTGCTGCAGCGGTTCGGACAGCCGGGCTGGGAAGCCCTGGAAGACGCCTGGGAGCGCGGTGAGATCGGCTCGCGCGAGTGCATGAAGGGCCAGGTCGCCCTGCTGGACATGGACCGCGCCGAACTCGACGCGCACCTGGCCACCATCGCGGTGGACCCGCACTTCGCCGCGTTCGTGCGGGAGGGGCAATCCCGGGGCATGCCGGTGCAGGTGGTCAGCGATGGCATCGACTACGCCATCCACGCGGTGCTGGAGCGCCACGGACTGGGCACGCTCCCCGTGATCGCCAACCGGCTGGTACAGGACGGGCCGCGCCAATGGCGGCTGGAGTCCCCCTGGGCCAGCGGCAACTGCGCGCGTGCGAGCGGCAACTGCAAGTGCGAACGCCTTGCCGAACAACGCGCGCGCCACGGCCGCGTGCTCTTCGTGGGCGACAGCACCTCCGACTTCTGCGTTTCCGGGCAGGCGGACTTCGTCTTCGCCAAGTACAAGCTCATCGGCCATTGCGAGAGCCTGGGCATCGCCCATGCGCGTTTCACCGACTTCTCGGACACCCTGGAACTGCTGCGCAACCTGGAGGCGCTGGCACCGCGCGTGCTGGAGCTGGCCGCATGAACGCGGCGATCGCCACCCCCCGCGCCACGGCGGACACCCATGCCGCAGTGCCCGCCCGGCCGGCCTGCCGGCATGGCACCGAACATGAATACCTGCTCGAAGGGCATGGCCCGCTGGCGAGCACCGGCGTGCTGCTGGTCCACGGCCTCACGGGAACGCCCAATGAAATGCGCCTGGTGGCCAAGGGACTGAACCGCGCAGGCTTCACGGTGTTGGCCGTGCAGCTGGCGGGCCATTGCGGCACGCAGGACGATCTCGTCGCCACGCGCTGGCAGGACTGGGTCGCCAGCGTACGGCGCGGCGCGGACCGGCTGATGCAGCACACCGGGCAGCCGCTGATCGCCTGCGGCCTGTCGATGGGCGCCGTGCTGGCGCTCGCGCTGGCCATCGAACGGCCCAAGCAGGTGGCCGGTGTGGTGGCGCTCTCGCCCACCTTCCGCTACGACGGCTGGAGCATGCCGGCGTACACGCGCCTGTCGTTCCTGTTGCCGGTGTTCCGTGCGCTCGGCATCGGGCGGCACAGCGTCTTCATGGAGCAGCCGCCCTACGGCATCAAGGACGTGGCGCTGCGCGAACGCGTGGTGTCGCAGATGCGATCGGGCGACAGCGCAGCCGCCGGCCTGCCGGGCAACCCCTGGTGGTCGGTGATCGAGATGCGCGCCCTGGCAGCCCACGTGCGGCGCCGCCTGGGCGAGGTGCGGGCACCCTGCCTCGTGATGCATGCGCGCAAGGACGACATCGCCTCGGCCGGCAACGCCCGCGACATCGTGCGCGGTGTGCGCAATGCTCCCGTGGAGCTGGTGCTGCTGGATGACAGCTACCACATGATCACCATCGATCGCGAGCGCCGCACGGTGCTGGCGCGCACGGTGGCCTTTGCCGAGGCGATCGCCCGGCAGTGCGCCGGAGGCACTGCGCCATGACGCCTTCCGCCGACGGCGGCATCACGCCGCTCGTGGCCATGCTCTGGGTGTTGAACATGCTGGTCGACACCGGGGGGCAATTGGCCTTCAAGGCAGCGGCCACCGCCGATCCCCGCGCGGGCAGCGGGCTCGCCCGCTGGATCTGGATGGCGCAGCGCCCCTGGCTGTGGGTCGGCATCGGCTGCTACGTCGCCGAGTTCCTCGTCTGGCTCGCCTTCCTTTCGCTGGTGCCGCTTTCCGACGGGGTGCTGCTGGGCTCGATCAACATCGTGGCCGTGATGGTGGCGGGCCGATTCCTGTTCCGCGAAAAACTCTCGCCCATGCGGGTGGCAGGCATCCTGCTGGTGTCGGCCGGCGTGGCCGTGGTCGGCCTGAAGGCCTGATGCCATGAAGAAACGCTTCTATGCCATCGGCTTCCTTGTCCTGATCGCGTTCGACACGCTGGCGCAGATCAGCTTCAAGCTCGCCGGGGAGCATGCGCTGCCGCTGGAGTTCTCCGGCGCCTGGCTGCAGCGGGTGTTCGGCCAACCCTGGATCTATGGCGCCTTCGTGGGCTATGTGGGCGCGTTCTTCACCTGGATGACACTGCTGGAGCACGCGCCCATCGGCCCGGCTTTCGCGGCATCGCACCTGGAAGTGGTGTCGGTGCTCGCCTTCTCGGCCCTTCTCTTCGGCGAACCCATCGGCTGGCCGCAGATGCTGGGTGCGGCCCTCATCGCCGGCGGCATCGCCTGCCTGGCGCGCAGCGAGGCGGTGGAGCAACCCCCGGCCGCCCCGGCGCAGGTCCCCGTGCATGGCGCCTGAAGCGCCACCGACCGCCGGCTTGCCGCTGCAATGGGGCGATCTGCGGCCCGGGGGTGACACCGACCTGGGCGGTGCACTGGCCCGCTTCCTCGGCATGCCGTCGGTGCAGGTGGAATGCTCCGGCACCGCTGCGCTCGTGGTGGCCCTCACGGCGCTGCGGGAGCGCGCCCCCGCACGCGACGAAGTCATCGCGCCCGTCTACACCTGCCCGCTCGTCGCGCTGGCGGCGGCGCAGTGCGGCCTGCGCCTGCGCCTGTGCGACCTGCGCCCCGGCAGCCTGGACCTGTGCCCCGCGGGGCTGCAAGCACTTTGCGGCCCGCGCACGCTGGCCGTGCTGCCCACCCACCTCGCAGGCCGCGTGACCGACACGCACAGCGTGCGCTCCATTGCGCGTGCGGCAGGGGCCTGGGTCATCGAAGACGGCGCCCAGGCCCTCGGCGCGCGCGACGGCGCCGTCAGCGTCGGCGCGCGGAGCGACATGGTGTTTTTCAGCCTGGCCGTCGGCAAGGGGCTGACGCTGTACGAGGGCGGCGCGCTGGTGGTTGCCGACACGGCCCTGCGCCAGGCCTGCGCGCGGGTGGCCCGCACGCTGGCCCCCTTTCGCTGGGGTTGGGAGCTCCGCCGCAGCGTGGAGCTGCTGGGCTATGCAGCGCTCTATCGCCCGGCCGGACTGCCGCTGGCCTACGGCCTGCCGCTGCGCCGGGCACTGGCCCGGGGCGACCGCATCGGGGCCGCCGGGGACGATTTCGACACCCACATCCCGCTGCACCGCGTGGGCCGCTGGCGGCAGGCCGTGGGAACGCGCGCCCTGGCGCGGTTGCCGGCCTGGCTCGCGCAGGGCGAGGCGCGCGCACGGCAACGCATCGCCTTGCTCAACCAGCGGGTGCCCGCGCTCGAAACCATCCAGGACAGCGCCCCAGGGGCACGGGGCACCTGGCCGTCCATCCTGGTGCTTTTGCCCGATGCGGCCCGGCGCGAGGCCGCGCTGGCAGCGCTGTGGGGGAAGGGGCTGGGCGTGAGCCTGCCTTTCGCGCACGCCCTGCCCGACTATCCTGGCTATGCCCACGCCATCGCCCGGCAACCCGGCGACGCGTGGCCGCAGGCACGGAACTTCGCCAGCCGCGTGCTCGCGATCAGCAACAGCCCCTGGCTGGACGATGCGGGCTTCGACCGGGTGTGCGACGCGCTGCGGAGCGCCGTGGAGCGCCGCAGCTGAGAAGCCCACACGGCACGCTGCGCGCCTGGCGCGTCAGTCGTCCGCGTCCAGCAGGCCCAGCAGCCACACGTTGAAGGCCGCCTGCGCAGCCTGCCACGCCGGCAGTTCGGCAGGTTCCTCACCGGTCTGCTGCCCGTCGCCGGCGCTGAGCCAGCGCTTCCACGCCGTCGCATACCGGTGGGTCGAGACGTCGCCCGTCACGTCGCTGCCGACGATGTGGCCCCGCAGGCTGCCGATCACGGCTGCCGCATGGCGCGTCTCCAGGTCGCCCTGGTCCCAGTTGGTGCGGACCACGCGCGGGGAGAACACATCCTTGTCGATGCTGAGGTAGGTGGGCGCGGTATCCCGCGCGAGGAAGCGCGCCAGCTCTCCGGTGAGCGCGTCCAGGTCGGGAAAGCTGCGGAACCTGTCGGCGATGCCGAGCCAGCGGGCCCAGCCGGTGTCCACGCCGCAGCTCCAGTAGGTGAGCCGGCCGGCGCGCAAGGGGCCGAGGTAGTTTTCCCACGCATGCCCGCCACCGATGTCGTTCGAAGTGATGCCCACCACGTGGACGTGCGCCGCCGGGGGCAGCATGGCCACGCGCCGCACCCATGATCCGCAGTGCACCCCGAACGGAAAGCGCATGTTGTCGGGGTGGTTGTCGAGCACCACGATGCGCAGGGGCCGCTCGCGCGAGAAGCCGTGCGCGGCGATGCAGCGCTCGATCAGAGGCCAGCTCAGGTGGTGGAAATCGCCGCTGCCGAAGAACACGGTGCCGTGTGCGCGAACGGGCGGCATGCCGGCCTCGAGCGCCGCGCGGAATTCGGCCAGGGCGCGCAGGCCGCAGCCGAAGCGCAGCCGCTCCTGCCACGCCTGCGCCAGGGGCAGCCGCACTTCGCCGGGCAAGGGGCCCACCGAGCCATCGAGGTCCAGCACCACGGGAGGGATCTGAGGATCGCTCATGCGTTGCGGCCCTCCGCCTGCGCGCGCCAGTGGCTGTCGCTCTCGAAGTGCCCGGCGAACCGCCGGGCCAGTGCGCGCAGCAGCGGATTGCGCACATGCACGGCGTGGCGCGTCCAGGTGAAACGCGCGCCCAGGCTGCGCTTGACTTCCGGATCGGTCCAGCCCGCGATGTAGTGGGTCAGCCCGCGCTCGACCGCATATTCCAGATTGACCATCCAGCTCACGAAATACAGGTTGACCTCGCGCGCGGCGGGGTAGGACAGGCCGATGTACTTGTCCACGAGGCGGCCGCCGTGCTCGTAGCACAGGTTCCAGCCCAGCAGCGCGCCGGATTCGGCGTGTCGGTACTCGAAGGCGATGCCGCCGCTGGTGCCGTCGCGCAGCAGCGCAGCAAAAAAGCTGCGCGTCAGCCGGTCGAAATGCACTTCGCTCTGCGCATGCACGCCCTCGTAGAGCGCGTAATACGCATCCACGCGCGCTTCATCGGCAAAGGCCTTGCCGGTGGGTACGCGCTCGATGCACAGCGCCGCGCGGCTCCGCAGCTTGCGCCGGAGGTTGCTGCGGCGGCTCGCGGACAGGCGCGCCAGGTACTCGTCCACGCCCGTGAAGTCGATGGGCACATAGGCCAGTGCCTGCCCTTCCACCAGCACGAATCCCTGGGCCACGCAGGCATCGGCCAGGCGCTGCGCGAAGACGTTGTCGGCATCGTCCAGCAGCGGAGAATCCTGCGGAATGTCCTTCACGATCGCGAGCGCATGGCTGCGGCCCGGCCCCTGGCGCACGGCCGCGGCCAGCACCGCGGGAGTGATTCCGTCCGCTGGCAAGGGGGCGTATTCGGTCACCGTCGCACCGATGAAGGCCGTGCGCACGCGCAGCCAGCGGGACCAGCGCGCGAACATCGGCCAGGTGCGCAGCCGCGCCTTGAGCGCGTCGTCCGCCGTCGTCAGCAGATCGAACGGCGCCGAGAAAGCGGGTGCCGGCACGCCTTCCAGACAGGCGAAACCTTCCGGCGGATGCGCGCGCGCATGCTCCACGAGCGACGGCGGCTCCAGCCGGTTGCGCCAGCGCATGTGGCTCAGCTGCGCTTGGCGCGCGTGAGGAGCTGGTCGAGCAGCACCATGGCCTCGTCGATCTCGGCGCGCGAGATCATCAGCGACGGCGCGAAGGTGATCACGTTCTTGTAGTAGCCGCCCACGTCCAGCACCAGGCCGCGCTTCTGGCCCTGGTACTCCAGCGTGCCTTCCAGGCCCATGTCCACCATCTTGTCCAGCAGCGCGCGGTTGGGCGTGAAGCCGTCGTCGGTGCAGATCTCCGCGCGCAGCGCCAGGCCCAGGCCGTCCACATCGCCGATTTCCTTGTGGCGCTTCTGCAGATCGCGCAGGCCTTCGAGGAAGTAGGCGCCGCTGTCGCAGACCTGCTTGCCGAAGTCCACCTCGTGCGTCATCTTCATCACTTCCAGGCCCAGCGCCGTGCCCAGCGGGTTGGATGCGAAGGTGCTGTGCGTGGAGCCCGGCGGGAAGATGGTCGGGTTGATGAGTTCCTCGCGCGCCCACAGGCCGGACAGCGCATTGAGGCCGTTGGTCAGCGCCTTGGCGAAGACCAGCACGTCGGGCTGCACGCCGAAGTTCTCGATGGACCACAGCTTGCCGGTGCGCCAGAAACCCATCTGGATTTCATCGACCACCAGCAGCACGCCGTGCTCGTCGAGCACCTTCTTGATGCCCTTGAAATAGTTGGCCGGCGGGATCACGTAGCCGCCCGTGCCCTGGATGGGCTCGATATAGAAGGCAGCGTACTCGCACTGGCGGGTTTTGGGGTCCCACACGGCGTGGTATTCGTTCTCGAACTTGCGCGCGAAATCGCTCACCAGCGAATCGGCGTATTCCTCGGCCGTCATGCCCTTGGGGCGGCGGAACGGGTACGGGAAGGGCAGGAACTGCGCACGGTCGCCGAAATGGCCGAAGCGGCGGCGGTAGCGGTAGCTCGACGTGATGCTGGAGGCGCCCAGCGTGCGCCCGTGGTAGCCGCCCTCGAAGGCGAACATCAGGCTCTTGCCGTTGGTGGCGTTGCGCACCACCTTGAGCGAATCCTCGATGGCCTGCGCGCCGCCCACGTTGAAATGCACGCGGCCCGGACGTCCCCACTTGGCCTCGGCATCCTGCGCGATGGTTTTGGCCAGTTCGATCTTGGTGGGGTGCAGGTACTGGCTGGCGATCTGCGGCAGGGTATCGAGCTGCTGGCGGAGCACGTTCTCCAGGCGCTCGTTCTTGTAGCCGAAGTTCACGGCCGAGTACCACATCTGCAGATCGAGGTAGGGCGTGCCCTGCGCGTCCAGCATGTAGCTGCCATTGCAGCCCGTGAAGATCTTCGGCGGATTCACGTAGTGGACGGTGTCGCCGAACGAGCAGTACTTTGCTTCGTCCGCGAGGAGCTGGGCAGCATCGAAGGTCATGGAAGAAAAACTCCGCAAACAGAATGGGGCGGAGTCTGAGCAGCCAACCTTGATCGACTATCGAGCGTTTGTGTGCGATTTGTGCAGATGGTGGAGAACGCGTGCGGATGCGCACCGCGCTCTCGGGAGCCCCGAGGCGAACCTTTGCTTACAGCATTGCCCGCAACGCCCGATTAGATTCCCGCCCCACAGGGAGGAATCGACATGCTGACCATCGATCCGCAGGGAATGGTGATCCAGGACGCGCGCATCATCGCCCGGCGAGAACCGAAAATCGAACGGGGCCGGATGGACAAGGTCAACGGCATCGTGGTGCACCAGACCAACACGCCGACGGAAGCCGCCGTCTTCGACCAACTGACCCAGGCGCTTGCGGTCCCGAAGGCGGAGATCCACCGCCACCCCGACGTCAGCTACAAGAACCGGACCGAGGCCTCCACGGCAGCATGGCAATGAGCGTCCGCCGAACTGCCCTTCGGGCGGCGGCCGCCGCTGCCCTGGTCCTGTCTCCGCTGTGGGCCCATGCCCAGGGCACCGATGCCGCCGCGCCCGCCCAGGCCATCGGCCCGCTGGCGCGCATCGACCTCAAACGCCCGGTGAAGCCGATTCCCGGCAGCGATGCCGACTGCTCCGGCCTCGTGGTCGATGCGAAGCGCATCCGGCATTTCTGGACGCACGCTGTCGAGAGCACCGCAGACAACTTCCAGCACGGCGCGGACCTGGCGGACTGCGCGGCCCAGGCCGTGCTGCATCTCAAGGCAGGAACGCGAGGAACCTTGCATCTCCACGACGCCACGGGATGGGGCGTCCTCGAGTGGAAGGGCCGGACACGCTATTTCTTCTGCGCCTCCTGCGAAGGCATCCTCGGCCGCGGCTTCCATGAAAGTCCGCTGAAGTGAAGCAGCCATGCCACGGCTTGCGCTCCACGAGGCTGCTCGCACTTGTTGCAGGAAGCCTGCTGGGCGTCCAGACCGTCGCACACGCCGGACTGGCAGGAGCAGTCGCCCCGGCTCCACACGCAGCGCCTCCGGCAAAGCCGGTGCTCCGGAAGATCGTGATCCACACCCCCGATGCCCAGCCCGCCTACGGCAGCGATGCCGATTGCTCTGGAAGAGTGATCGACGCAGCGCGCGTCCGCCATTTCTGGAACAGGGCACAGGAAGGCACCGCGGACGAATACCGGCACAGCCTCGATCTGAAGGACTGCGAAGCGCAGGCAGAAGTCCACTTCCGCCCGGGAGGCACAGGCCGCCTCTCGCTGGATGAAGCGACGGGATGGGGCGCTCTCGAACAGAACGGCCGCACGCGCTACTTCTTCTGCGACTCCTGCGAAGGCATCCTCGGCCGCGGCTTCCGGGCCCGGGCTGCGAAATGACCGCCCAGACCGCACCGACCGCCCATGCGCTCCGAAGCTCGCAAAACCACCCAACGCTTCGCCCGGCAACGGCGAAGCCTTCCGCACTCCACCTTCAATAGATCCCCATGAAACTCCGCACGACCCATTGGCTGGGGCTGGCGTCCGCCCTCCTTCTGTTCGCGGCGGGAGTGGGGCTGTTGCAGGCCCGCACGCCCGAAGAACCGCCGGCCCACGGCGCGGATCCAGTGCCCTTGGCGGGTGGCCGCGCGCTGTCGGCGGACCTCGTGCAGGCCTTCAACCAGGAAGGCGGCCTGGGCGGATTCGTGCGGCAGGCGCTGGAGCGGCCCGAGGCCGGCGGGGTGTTCTATGCCACGCAGGTGCTGCGCAAGTGCCGCAGCGTGCTCGCGGCGGCGCCCGCCACGACGCCGGGCCGCGCGGTGGCCGGGAGCGAGCCGCCCCGCGGCGCGGCGCCCGCAGCCGCGGAGACCCTGCGCCAGCGCTGCGCCGGGCTGTCCGAGGACGACATGGCGGACGAACGCATCGCCCGGCACGTGGCCACGGGCCTGCAGCGCAAGGATCCGCTGCTGGCCATGGCGGCGCATGCCGGCACCGCCACCTACCAGGACCCGCAGCGCCGCAAGTCGCTGCTGTTCGACATGATGGCGGCCGGCGATCCGCTGCTCGTGCAGGACGTCGCTTCGCGCATCGCCATCCAGACGGACCCGCGCACGGGTGCGCGGGGCTACCGGTTCGACGGCGCGTTCTACCCGGAGTCGCCGGATGCCAGCGTGGAACTGGCCTTCTACCTGCTGCCCTGCGGGCTGGGGCTGGACTGCACCCGCGCCACCGACTGGGACCTGCTGATCCGCTGCGCCAACGGTTTCGAGTGCGCCGCCAGCCGCGAGGACTACGTGGCCGCCGCGCTGCGCGGCGACCGGGAGGCCTATGCCCGGGTCAAGGCCCTCTACGAGCGCATGCTCGAGGCCATCCGGAGCGGGCGCGCCAACTCCTTCGTCTGACAGACAGAGCGGCGGCCGCAGCCCTGCCCCGCCCTGCGCTCCGTCAGCGCGCCAGCACCGGGGCGATGGCTTGGCCGGTGTGCGTGCCCAGCCGCACCACCTCTTCCGGCGACGCGGCCGCGACGATCTGCCCGCCCTCCTTGCCGCCCTCGGGGCCCAGGTCGATGATCCAGTCGGCCTCGGCGATCACGTCGAGGTCGTGCTCGATCACCACGACGCTGTGGCCTCCGTCCACCAGCCGGTGCAGCACGCGGATGAGCTTGTGCACATCGGCCATGTGCAGGCCCACCGTGGGCTCGTCCAGCACGTAGAGCGTGTGCGGCGCCTTCTGCCCGCGCCGGCCCACCTCGTCGCGCACCTTGGTGAGTTCGGTCACGAGCTTGATGCGCTGCGCCTCGCCACCCGAGAGCGTGGGGCTCGGCTGGCCCAGCGTGAGGTAGCCCAGGCCCACGTCCTTCAGCAGTTGCAGCGGATGCGCGATGCCGGGCATGCTCGCGAAGAACTCCACCGCCTCGTCCACCTCCATCTGCAGCACGTCGCCGATGCTCTTGCCGCGCCACGTGACGGCGAGCGTCTCGGGGTTGAAGCGCGCGCCGCGGCAGGCCTCGCACGGCACCTTCACGTCGGGCAGGAAGCTCATCTCGATGGTGCGCACGCCCTGGCCCTCGCAGACCGGGCACCGGCCCTCGCCGGTGTTGAAGCTGAAGCGCCCGGCCGCATAGCCCCGCGCCTTGGCTTCCAGCGTTTCGGCGAAGAGCTTGCGGATGGTGTCCCAGAAGCCGATGTAGGTGGCCGGGCAACTGCGCGGGGTCTTGCCGATCGGGGTCTGGTCCACTTCGAGCACGCGGTCGATGGTTTCGAAGCCCGCCAGCCCGGTGCAGCCGACGAGCGGCGGCGCCTTGCCGGCATCCATGGCGTCGCGCCCGGCCTTGGTGGAGCGCTGCTGCACCCAGGCCTGCACGTTGGCCAGCAGCACGTCCCGCGCCAGCGTGGACTTGCCCGAGCCGCTCACGCCGGTGACGGCGACGAGGCGGCGCAGCGGCAGCCGTGCCGTGACGTTCTGCAGGTTGTGCAGGCGTGCGCCGCGCACCGTGAGCCAGTGCCCGGGGGCCGCACCCGCGGATTCAGCCCCCTTTTGGCCTGATGCCGCCGGTTCCATTGAATTCTTTGCTATTGAATCAATAGCATCCACCGGGCGGCGCGCCTGCAGCGGGTGGCGCATCGCATGCAGCAGGTAACGCCCCGTCTGCGAATCCTCGGCCGCGGCGATGTCGTCCACCGAGCCCTGCGCCACCAGGCGCCCGCCCCGCTTGCCGGCGCTGGGGCCGATGTCGATGATGTGGTCGGCGCGGCGGATCGTGTCCTCGTCGTGCTCCACCACGACCAGCGTGTTGCCTTTGTCGCCGAGCTTGTGCAGGGCACCCAGCAGGATCTGGTTGTCGCGGGCATGCAGGCCGATGGTGGGTTCGTCCAGCACGTAGCAGACGCCCTGCAGGTTGCTGCCGAGCTGCGCGGCCAGCCGGATGCGCTGCGCCTCGCCGCCCGAGAGCGTGGGCGCGCCGCGGTCCAGCGTGAGGTACGACAGGCCCACCTCCTCCAGGAACTCGAGCCGGCTGCGGATCTCGGGGATCAGGTCGCGCGCGATGTCGGCCTCGCGCGGCGTCAGGCCACCGGCCGAGAGGGTCTCCACCCAGCGGCGCACGTCGCTCACCGACATCGCCGCGATGTCGGCGATGCCCACGCCCGCGAAGCGCACGGCCCGCGCCGTGGCGTTGAGGCGCGTGCCCTGGCAGGTCGGGCAGGCGGTGTCGGTCACGTCCTCCGCCTCGGGTTCGGCGAAGGTCTGCTCGCGGCCCCGGTTGTCGTCGGACTGCACGGAGTCGTCGAACACCTTGCGCTGCGCGGCGCTCAGCTTCACGCCCGTGCCCACGCAGTCGGGGCACCAGCCGTGCTTGCTGTTGTACGAGAAGAGGCGCGGGTCCAGCTCGGCGTAGCTCGTGGCGCAGAGCGGGCAGGCGCGCTTGGTGGAATAGACCTGCAGCCGCCCGATGCCGGCGGTGGCCACGCCCTCCTGCATCGCGCGGCGCAGGTCGCCCAGGTCGCTCATCACGTGCACCACGCCCTTGCCCAGCTCCAGCGCGCGGGCCAGGGCCGTGCGCAGCAGCGCCTCGTTCTCGGGCGCCACGTCGAGGCTCTCGACCGGCAGCTCGATGGTGTGCTCCTTGAAGCGGTCGATGCGCGGGAAGCCCGTGGTGGGCAGGAAGTTGCCGTCCACGCGCAGGTACGTGTAGCCGCGCGGGCGGGCCCAGTCGGCCAGTTCGGTGTAGACGCCCTTGCGGTTCACCACCAGCGGCGCGAGCAGACCGATGTGCTGGCCCTTGAAGTGCGTGAGCAGCTGCGCCGCGATGCTCTCGGGCGTCTGCGGCTGCACCGCTGCGCCGTCGTTCACGCAGTGCTGCACGCCCAGCTTCACGTAGAGCAGGCGCAGGAAGTGCCAGACCTCGGTGGTCGTGCCCACCGTGCTCTTGCGCCCGCCGCGCGAGAGCCGCTGCTCGATCGCCACCGTGGGGGGGATGCCGTACACCGCGTCCACCTCGGGGCGGCCCGCCGGCTGCACGATGCTGCGCGCATAGGCGTTGAGCGATTCGAGGTAGCGGCGCTGGCCCTCGTTGAACAGGATGTCGAAGGCCAGCGTGGATTTGCCCGAGCCCGACACGCCCGTGATCACGTTGAACTTGCCGCGCGGAATGTCCACGCTCAGGTGCTTGAGGTTGTGCTCCTTGGCATTGATGATCTCGATGGCGTTTTTGGGCTCATGCCGTTGATTCTGCTCGGAAGTTTGCTTCTCTTTTCGTAGCAAAGCAGCCCGCTCGTGCACGGAGTGCCCACCCTCGCCCAGGGTCAGCTCGTAGTCGCGCAGCGCCTCGCCGGTGTGCGACGTGCGGTGCTGGCGCAGGTCCTCGGGCGTTCCCTCGGCCACCACGAGGCCGCCGGCATCGCCGCCCTCGGGGCCCAGGTCGATGAGCCAGTCGCTCGCGCGGATCACGTCGAGGTTGTGCTCGATCACGATCAGCGAATGCCCGGCGTCGAGCAGCTTGCGCAGCGCGCGCATAAGCTTGGCGATGTCGTCGAAGTGCAGGCCCGTGGTCGGCTCGTCGAAGAGGAACAGCGTGCCCTTCCTGGCGACAGGCTGGCGGCTGCTGCTGGCGCTCCTGGCCGCCTCGGCCAGGAAGCCCGCGAGCTTGAGGCGCTGCGCCTCGCCGCCCGAGAGCGTGGGCACGGGCTGGCCCAGCTTCACGTATTCGAGCCCCACGTCCACGATGGGCTGCAGCGCGCGGATCACGTCGCGGTCCTGCGCGAACGCGGCGGCCGCCTCGCTCACCGTGAGGCCCAGCACGTCGGCTACGTTGACCGAACGGCCCGCCCGCTCGATGGTCACTTCGAGGATCTCGGGCCGGTAGCGCTTGCCGTCGCAGTCGGGGCAGCGCAGGTAGACGTCGGAGAGGAACTGCATCTCCACGTGCTCGAAGCCCGAGCCGCCGCAGGTCGGGCAGCGCCCGTCGCCGGAGTTGAAGCTGAACTTGGCGGCCGTGTAGCCGCGCTGGCGCGCGAGCGGCGCGACGGCGAACAGCTCGCGGATGGCATCCCAGGCGCCCACGTAGCTCACCGGGTTGGAGCGCGCCGTCTTGCCGATGGGCGACTGGTCCACGAACACCACGTCGCCCAATTGCTCGGCGCCCAGCAGGCGGTCGTGCGCGCCCGGCGATTCGGTGGCCTTGCCGAAATGGCGCATCAGCGCGGGGGCCAGCACGTCCTGGATCAGGGTCGATTTGCCCGAGCCCGACACGCCCGTGACGGTCACCAGGCGCTGCAGCGGGAATTCAACCGAGACGTCCTTGAGGTTGTGCTCGCGCGCGCCTTCGAGGACCAGGCGCGGGGTCGAAGCGGCCACCATGCGCTTGACGCCGGCACCGATCTGCCGCCGCCCCCCGAGGTACACGCCCGTGAGCGTATCGGCCCGGCGCAGGTCGGCCGTGGTGCCGTCGAACACGATCTGCCCGCCGCGCTCGCCCGGCCCCGGGCCCATGTCGATCATGCGGTCGGCCGCGAGCATCACGGCGGGGTCGTGCTCGACCACCACCAGCGTGTTGCCGGCATCGCGCAGGCGCAGCATGGCCTCGGTGATGCGGTGCATGTCGCGCGGGTGCAGGCCGATGCTGGGCTCGTCCAGCACGAAGAGCGTGTTCACGAGCGAGGTGCCCAGCGCCGTGGTCAGGTTGATGCGCTGCACCTCCCCGCCCGAGAGCGTGCGGCTCTGGCGGTCCAGCGTGAGGTAGCCGATGCCCACGTCGCACAGGTATTTCAGGCGCGTGGTGATTTCCTCGTGCAGCAGCTTGAGCGCCTGCGCATCGCCGCCCGCGGCCGCGTCGCCCTCCGGCAGCGCCATGCGCCCGAAGAAGCGCCGCAGGCGCTCGATGGGCAGCAGCATCAGGTCGTGCAGCGTGAGGCCCGGCAGCGCCTCCAACTGCGCGCGGCTCCACTGCACGCCCTGCGGCAGGAAACGCCGTGCAGGCTCCAGCACGGCGTCGGCATCGTCCTTGCTGCCCACGCGCCACAGCAGGCTCTCGGTCTTGAGCCGCGCGCCCGCGCACACCGGGCAGGGCGTGTAGCTGCGGTACTTGGAGAGCAGCACGCGGATGTGCATCTTGTAGGCCTTGCTCTCCAGGTATTCGAAGAACCGCCGGATGCCGTACCACTGCTTGTTCCAGTTGCCGTCCTTGTAGCCGGGCGTGCCGTCGATCACCCAGCGCTTCTGCTCCTCGGTGAGCTTGTACCAGGGCGTGTCGCGCGGAATGCCACCGGCCTCGGCATGGCGCATGAGGTCGTCCTGCGCCTCCTTCCATGCGGGGGTCTGGATGGTCTTGATCGCACCCGCACGCAGCGTGAGCCGGTCGTTCGGGATCACGAGGCCGTAGTCCACGCCGATCACGCGCCCGAAGCCGCGGCAGGTCTCGCAGGCCCCCACGGCGGAGTTGAACGAGAACATCGAGGGGATCGGGTCGGCGTAGCGCAGGTCGCTGTCGGGGCAGTGCAGGCCCGTGGAGAAGCGCCACAGGTCGGGCTCGCCTTCTTCCTGCAGGCGGTACACGTTCAGCCGCCCGGCGCCGCGCTTGAGCGCGACCTCGATCGCCTCGACCACGCGCGCGCGCTCGGCATTGCCGAGCCGGAAGCGGTCGGCCACGACATCCAGGACCTTGACGGCCCCCACGCTCCCCGCTGCGCGTGGTTCGCTACCCCCCGAGGGGGCGCTCGCTTGCTTGGGGCGGCCCGGCGCGGCGCTCGTGCGCGGCCCCGCGGGCCTGGCCTCCTCGCGCTCGGCCTGCACCTTGGTGAACCCGCTGGCGGAGAGCCACTGCTCCACCTGCTCGGCGGACGTGTTGGCGGGCAACTCCACCGGAAAGGTCAGCACCACGCGCGGATCGCCCGCCTCGGCGCAACGCCGCTGCAGCTCGGCATAGATGGTGTCCGGCGTGTCGTGGCGCACGGGCTGCGCGGTCTGCCGGTCGAACAGCTGCGCCGCGCGCGCGAACAGCAGCTTCAGGTGGTCGTTGATCTCCGTCATCGTGCCCACGGTCGAGCGCGAGGAACGCACCGGGTTCGTCTGGTCGATGGCGATGGCGGGCGGCACGCCTTCCACCTTGTCCACGGCCGGCTTGTCCATGCGATCGAGAAACTGGCGCGCATAGGCGCTGAACGTTTCCACGTAGCGCCGCTGGCCTTCGGCGTAGAGCGTGTCGAACACCAGGCTGGACTTGCCGGAGCCGCTGGGGCCCGTGACCACCGTGAGTTCGCCGGTGCGGATGTCTACATCCAGGTTCTTGAGGTTGTGCTGGCGGGCGCCATGGATGCGGATCAGGCCCTGGGTCATCGGGGGGATCTTTCGGTGGGGGAGGCGGGCATTCTAGGAAGAGCCGAAGGCGCGCCGAGGTCGGACGTGGGCTTATACATATGGGGGGCACGGCGCCTTTGACAACGGGCAAGGCCACTTCCGCGTGGCAGAAAGCCCGCATTGCAGGGGCCGCGCGCGCTGCGGGATGCGCACGGCCGAGGGTTGTTACCCCTTGTCACCAGTGCGTCAATGGGCGATCTTCAAGCCGTCTTTGCGGCGCAGCGTGCCCCGGCGAGCGGTGCCGGTGCATGGGATTCGAAGCATGCGCGGGGCAGCGCCCTTTCCTTATCGTCACCTGACCGCCTCTGGAGATCATGAACATGGCACTTTCCTGGCACAAAACCGCTGCAGTCCTGGCACTGGCCGCGGCCTCCCTGTGGACCGCGCCCGCATGGAGCCAGCTGCTCATCGGGCAGACGGCCGGCTTCAGCGGGCCGGTGGCCGCCGGCGTGCAGGAAACCACCGAAGGCGCCAAGCTCTACCTGCAGTCCGTGAACGCCCGGGGCGGCGTGCACGGCCAGAAGATAGAACTGGTCTCGCTCGACGACAAGTTCGAACCCGCGCAGACGCTGGCCAACGCGCGCAAGCTCATCGAAGAGCAGAACGTGCTGGCGATGTTCCTGACGCGCGGCACGCCGCACACGGAAGCCATCATTCCCCTGCTGGAGAAATTCGACGTTCCGCTCGTGGGGCCATCCACGGGCGCGATGGTTCTCCACCGCCCGGTGCGCCGGCAGATCTTCAACGTCCGCGCCACCTACCAGCGCGAAGCCGAAAAGGCCATCTCCCACCTGGCCTCGATGGGCATCACCCGCATCGCGGTGGTGCTTGCGGACGACAGCTTCGGCAGCGACGGGCTCGCGGGCGCGCTGAAGGGCTTCGACGCCGCCAAGCTCAAGCCCGTGCTCCAGGAACGCTTCGAGCGCGCCAAGCCCGACTTCTCGGCCATCGCGCCCAAGGTGGTGCAGTCGCAGGCCCAGGCCGTGCTCATGATCGCGTCGGGCGTGGCCGCGGTGGACGGCTACGCGGCCTTCCGTGCCGCCGGCTCCAGCGCGCAGCTCGTCACGCTTTCCAACAACGCCTCGGCCGGCTTCGCCAAGGCGTTGGGCACGAACGGGCGCGGCGTCATCGTGACGCAGGTGTTCCCCAACGAGCGGGCCACGAACTACCCGCTCGTGCGCGAGGCGCATGAACTGGCCAAGGCCCAGGGCAAGGAAGTGAGCCCCGCGATGCTGGAAGGCCTGGCCGCCGCCAAGGTGCTGGTGGAAGGCCTGCGCCGCGCCGGACCGAAGCCCACGCGCGAACGCCTGCTGGCCGCGCTGGAGGGAATCCAGAAATACGACATCGGCGGCCTCGAAGTCAACTTCAGCCCGGAAGACCATACCGGCCTTGACTTCGCGGACCTGTCCATCATCGGCACGGACGGCAAGTTCCGGCGCTGAACCAGGCAGGCTTCGGCAGCCGCCGGGTCGGGGCTGCTTGCCGATGGCGGAGCCTCTGCAGCGCGCTGTGGTGCGCGCACATGCTTCAGAAAACACGAAGCCCGCGTCGAGCGGGCTTCGTGTTTTCCGGGTGCCGTTGCCGGCAGGCGGCAGGCCGCAGCCGGCTTACCGGGATGCGGCCGCGCTGGCCGGCACCGCGGGAACGGAGGCCGGCGCTGCGGCCGGTTCAGGTGCATGGATCGCATCGGCGCCGTGCTTTTCGCCACTCATGTCCACCTTGTCTCCAGCTTTCATGATGACGAACAGCGAGAGTGCTGCGAACGCGATAAAGCCCACGACGATCTTCCACATACCTGTCTCCTTGTGCGGTGTTGGGGGAAAAAAGTTGAAAAAAAACCCCACAGCCCTGACGGGTTGTGGGGCCGTTCCCGTGGTGGCCACGGATGGCCACCCCGGATCGTCACGATCAGAAGTTGTGACGGACGCCGACTGCCACGGAGCTGAAGTCGTTGCCGGCTGCGCTCGTGAAGTAGTTGATGTTGCTGCCGTTGCTGACCTTGGTGTAGTAACCGTACACCTTGGTGCGCTTGCTCAGGTTGTAGTTGTAGCCCAGGGTGTACTGGGTCGCTGCCGTACCGGCCAGATCGCCGCCCGGTGCCTTGATCTTGAATGCACGGCCGACGTTCACGTGGAACTCGGAAGCGCCCATCGTGTAGGCAGCAGCCAGACGCACGTTGTTGAACTTGGCGTCCACGTTCACGTTGTTGAAACGGTCCAGCTTGGCGTGCTGGTAGTAGCCACCGAAGGTCCATGGGCCCAGGGTGTACAGGGCGCGCAGGGCGGCTTGCTGTGCTTCGCCGCGCTTCGTGTAGCCAGCACCCAGAGCCAGGGCGCCGACGTTGTAGTTGGCAGCCAGGTCATAGGCGTTCTTGCGGCTCAGGCCGTCAACGCTGGTGTTTTGGTTTTCATGCAGGCTCACAGCGCCTTCGGCCCAGAAGCCACCGAACTCAGGGGTGCGGTAGCCGACCTTGTTGCTGTCGTTCATCAGGTACTGATAGAACGCGTCGGAGGAGCTGCCCGTGTCGTGGTTGTGCAGGCTCACGTAGTCAGCCGTTGCGTAGTACGACTCGGCGGTCCAGCGGCCCAGGCGGACCATACCGAAGTTGCCGGACAGGTTCAGTTCGCTCTGGCGGGCGAAGGTCAGGCCAGCGTTCGTGCCCGTGCCGGAGCCGGTGTCGGAGTTGAAACCGCTTTCCAGTTGGAAACCAGCCTTCAGGCCACCGCCCAGGTCTTCCACGCCCTTGAAGCCGAAACGGGAAGCGTTGTTGAACACACCCGTGGTCTTCACGTTGCCGTCTTCCTGACGCTCGACGGTGGTGTTCACGCGGCCATACAGCGTCACGCTGCTTTGGGCGAAGGCGGCGGTGCTGCCCAGGAGAGCCAGCACAGCCAGTGCCAGACGATTGGTCTTTTGCATTTGATTCCTCGGATATTTGTTCGACAGGTGGGGTAGGGCACCGCGCTGGCTCGTGGCAACAGAATGCAAGTGCAACTACTCATCAAATTCTAGGTGTAACAACCTCGCTACCACGGTTGAAAGTCGTCTTCATAACGAACCTGATGTTTACCCGCCACACTTTGGTGTTTTTTTCCCACACTTGCCGGGGCTCGGAACCCCGGATGACTACGGGTTTTCCCTGAATACCTCCTGGGGGTGCAGCGCCCTCCCCCCGCGCTGCCCGCCCCCAGGAAAAGCCCGCCTTCAGTCGTTGGCGTAGATGTCCACGTCCTTGGTTTCCCGAATGAAGAGCGTGCCGATCACCGCCGTGGCGCCGGCGATGATGATCGGGTACCAGAGGCCGTTGTACATGTTGCCGGTCTGCGCCACGATCGCGAACGACATGGTCGGCAGCAGCCCGCCGAACCAGCCGTTGCCGATGTGGTACGGCAGGCTCATCGACGTGTAACGGATGCGGGTCGGGAACATCTCCACCAGCATTGCGGCGATGGGGCCGTAGACCATGGTCACCAGGAGCACGAGGTACGTCAGGATGACGACCATCATCACCTTGTTCATCTTGGCGGGGTCGGCCTTGGCAGGGTAGCCGTCGGCCTTCAGCGTATCGGCCACGGCCTTCTTGAAGGCGGCGTCCTTGGCCTTGGCTTCGTCTGCCGGGAGGCCCTTGGCGGTGTAGCTCGGGATCACGGTCTGGCCGATCTTGATCACGGCGGGCGTTCCGGCCGGAGCCACCTCGTTGTCATAGCTCACCGAGCTGGCCGCCAGCACCTGCTTGGCCACATCGCACGAGCTGGTGAACTTGGCCGTGCCGGTGGGGTTGAACTGGAAGGAGCACTCGGCCGGGTCGGCCACGATCACCACTTTGTTCCTGGCCTGCGCGGCAGCCAGGTCGGGGTTGGCGGCCTCGGTCAGCGCCTTGAACGCGGGGAAGTAGGTCAGCACGGCCAGGACGCAGCCCAGCATGATGATGGGCTTGCGGCCGATCTTGTCCGACAGCGAGCCGAACACCACGAAGAAAGGCGTGCCGATCAGCAGCGCGGCGGCGATCATCAGGTTGGCCGTGACGGCGTCCACCTTGAGCTGCTGCGTGAGGAAGAAGAGCGCGTAGAACTGCCCTGTGTACCAGACCACCGCCTGCCCGGCGGTGAGGCCGATCAGCGCCAGGATCACGATCTTGAGGTTCTTCCACTCGCCGAACGATTCGGCCAGCGGGGCCTTGGAGGTCTTGCCTTCGGCCTTCATGCGCTGGAAGGCCGGGGATTCGGACAGCGACAACCGGATCCACACCGAGATGCCCAGCAGCAGGATGGACACCAGGAACGGAATCCGCCAGCCCCAGTCGCCAAAGGCCTGCTCGCCCATCACCGTGCGGGTGCCCAGGATGACCAGCAGCGACAGGAAGAGCCCCAGCGTCGCCGTGGTCTGGATCCACGACGTGTAGGCCCCGCGCTTGCCGTGCGGCGCATGCTCGGCCACGTAGGTGGCAGCGCCGCCGTACTCGCCGCCCAGGGCCAGGCCCTGCAGCATGCGCAGCACGATCAGGATCACCGGCGCCGCCACGCCGATGCTGGCGTAGGTCGGCAGGATGCCCACGATGAACGTGGAAAGGCCCATGATCAGGATGGTGACCAGGAAGGTGTACTTGCGGCCGATCATGTCGCCCAGCCGCCCGAACACCAGCGCGCCGAAGGGCCGCACGATGAAGCCCGCCGCGAAGGCCAGCAGGGCGAAGATGAAGGCCGAGCCCGCATCCAGCCCGCTGAAGAACTGCTTGGCGATGATGGCCGCGAGCGAGCCGTACAGGTAGAAGTCGTACCACTCGAACACGGTTCCGAGCGACGACGCGAAGATGACTTTTCTCTCTTCCGGCGACATGGGCCGGGGGGCAACATTGGTAGCCATGGTGCTTGTCTCCATGAGGTGGGCGCTGCGACTGCTTCCGCGCGTCCCTCCGGGGCGCTGCGTGCAACCTGGGCCGCACTATCGAGCCCCCATCTGACCGAAGTCTGACAAGCACCCGGCCTCCGGGGAAAACCCTTCCCCGGGACAAACCCCGAGCCCTCCGGCCGCGAGCGCCGCAGGCGGCGCAGCATGGCGAAAGCCGCAGGCCCGCTCAGGGCGGCGTCGCCTGGATGCCCGACGGCAGGCCGGCCGCCGCATCCCAGCGCGGCCCGTCGAACCAGGGATCGCCCTCCAGGCAGGCGCGCAGCATGGGCAGGCCGTCCAGGCCCCAGAACACCCGCCCCTCCACCGCGAACGCCGGCACGCCGAACACGCCCTGGGCGGCCGCGGCGTCGGTGTTGGCGCGCAGCAGCGCCTTGGCGCCCGCACCGGGCGCGGCGCCGGGTTCGTCGGGGACGACCTGCGGCGCGAGCGCCCCGGCCAACAACTCCAGGCGCGCGGGGTCGAGCGCGTCGCCGCCGCCCTGCCAGACATGGCGCAGCACCGTGCCGGCCACGAAGCGATTGATGGCGCCGTCCGCGCTGCAGGCCAGGGACTGGCGCAGCAGCGGCAGCGGGTTGAACGGGTGGCGCGCGGGCATGTCGAGGCCCGTCCCCAGCGCGTGCCCAAGCCATTCGGCATGGCGATACGTCCAGTCGCGCTTGGGCGCGATGCCGGCCGGGCCCGGGTTGCCGTGCCGCTGCAGCAGCGCGCCCAGCAGCACGGGCCGGTACTCGACCGAGTGGCTCACGCCTTCGAGCACCTGCGGCAGGCGCTCGAAGGCCAGCCAGGCGTAGGGCGAGACGAAGTCCAGATAGAAAACGATGTGCTTCATGGCGAATCCACCTCCTCGGAGCGGCGACGGAAAGAACCTTGCGGCGCGACCGCGCGCCGGCCCGCATCGGCGCCCGTCAGGGCCGCGCGGCGATGCCGTCCAGGCCGGCGCGGTGCAGCAGCGCCGCCCAGATGGCGCGGCGCTGTGCCGGACCGGCCGCCGACCAGTCGCGGATGTCATCCAGCGTGCGGAAGCAGCCTTCGCAATAGCCACCGCCCGCGTCCATGCGGCAGACGCCGATGCAGGGTGACGGCGGCGGCACACTGCAATCGGCATCGAACAGGCCGGATGCCGCCGATTCCATTGCCTTTTCTGCTATTAATTCAATAGCATTCATACCGCGACGGGCGGCTGGACCACATCCACCACCGGGGCGCCGGTGAGCGCCTCCAGGTCCTGGGGCCGCAAGGGGAAGACGCCGTTCGGGTGGCCCGCGGCGGCCCAGATCTCCGCGAAGCGGAACAGCTCGCGGTCGATCAGCGTGACGGGCGGCGTGGCGTGGGCGACGGGCGAGACGCCGCCGATCGAGAAGCCGGTGCGCGCCTTCACGAACTCGGCATCGGCACGGCCGACCTTGCCGACGTGCGACTCCACCTTCTTCTCGTCCACGCGGCGGTCGCCGGAGGTGACCACCAGCACGGCGACGTCGTCGCTCTTGCGGCGGAAGATGATGCTCTTGGCGATCTGGCCGACGGCGATGCCGAGGGCGTCCGCGGCCTCCTGCGCGGTGCGCGCGGAGTTGTCCAGCATGCGCGGGGCATGCGGATGGCCCTTGGACTGCAGGGCAGCGGCCACGCGCTGCACGCCCTCGGGCAAGGATTGAAGTTCGGCGCCACACATGAGCTGCGGTCTCCTGGAATGCAATGGACGGGGAAAGCGCCGGATTGTGCCGCGCGCCCCGCCCGCGTGCACCTCTCTTGGCGCGCGTCAGCCCGCGCGCCGGTTGAGCAACGCCGTGGCCGCGCGCGAATTCGGCTTGCGGCCGAGGAAATCGCTGATGTAGGCGCCCGCGTCGACCAGCGCATCCAGGTCGATGCCCGTGTCGATGCCCATGCCATGCAGCATGTAGACCACGTCTTCCGTGGCCACGTTGCCCGTGGCGCCCTTGGCGTACGGGCAGCCGCCCAGCCCGGCGACAGAGGTGTCGAACTGCCACACGCCCACTTCCAGCGCCGCCAGCGTGTTGGCGAGCGCCTGGCCGTAGGTGTCGTGGAAATGGCCCGACAGGTCGTTCACCGCGTAGTGCGCGAGCGTGGCCTCGATGGCGCGCTGCACCTTGCGCGGCGTGCCCACCCCGATGGTGTCGGCCACGCCGATGTGCTGCACGCCGATGCCCTTCATGAGGCCGGCCAGGTAGCCCACGCGCTCGGGCGCCACCTCACCCTCGTAGGGGCAGCCCACGGTGCAGCTCATCGCGCCGCGCACACGGATGCCAGCCGCACGCGCGGCCTCCACCACGGGGGCGAAGCGCTCGATGCTCTCGGCGATGCTGCAGTTGATGTTCTTCTGGCTGAAGGCCTCGCTGGCCGAGCCGAACACCACGATCTCGTCGGGCCGGTCCTGCACGGCGGCCTCGTAGCCCTTGAGGTTGGGCGTGAGCACCGAGTAGCGCACGCCCGCCTTGCGTTCGATGCCGGCCATGACCTCGTGGTTGTCGGCCATCTGCGGCACCCACTTGGGCGAGACATAGCTCGTCACCTCGATCTCGGTCAGGCCCGCCGCCTGCAGCCGGTGCACGAGGCCGATCTTGACGCTGGCCGGCACGGGGGATTTCTCGTTCTGCAGCCCGTCGCGCGGGCCGACGTCCACGATCCTGGCGCGGGTGGGAAGGGAGGGCATGGGCAGGTTCCTGAAAAGGGTTCGGGGGGAGGCAAAGCGGCCTCAATAGCCGCGCGCGGGATCGACCTCGCCCGCCACGGACGGCGCGCCTTGCCGCAGCGCATCGATCTTGCGCGCGATCTGGGCGATGCTTTCGGCGCGCAGCGTGCGGGCCGAGGTGTGGGGCGTCACGGTGACGCGCGGGTGGCCCCAGAAGGGGTGGCCGGCCGGCAGCGGCTCGGTGCGGAACACGTCCAGCGTGGCGCCGGCGAGGTGGCCGCTGTCCAGCAGCTGCAGCAGGTCGTCCTCCACGAGGTGCGCGCCGCGCGCCACGTTGACCACATAGCCCCCGGGCTGCAGACGCGAGAGCGTCTCGCGCCGCAGGATGTCGGTGGTGTCCGGCGTGAGGGGCAGCAGGTTGACCAGCACGCGGCTCGCGCCCAGGAAATCCTGCAGCCCTTCGGTGCCGTGGAACGTGCGCACGCCCTCCACCGCCTTCGGCGAGCGGCTCCAGCCCTGCACGGGGAATTCGAAGTGCGCGAGCGCGCGCGCCACGCGCTCGCCCAGCACGCCTAGGCCCATCACCCCCACGGGGAAATCCTGGCGCAGGCGCGGCTTGCGGAACGCCCATCGGCCCTCGCGTTCGGCGGCCTCGTAGGCATCGAACTCCCGGAAGTGGCGGATCACCGCGTGGCAGACGTATTCGGCCATCTGCACGGCCATGCCGGCATCGTCGAGCCGCACGACGCGGCAGCCCGGCGGAATGCGCAGCTTCAGCAATGCATCCACGCCCGCCCCGATGTTGAAGAGCGCGCGCAGCCGGGGCTGCTCGTCCAGGAACTGCTGGGGCGGGGCCCAGACCACGGCGTACTCGGCCTGCGGCGCGCCGGGCTCCCAGACGGTGATGCGCGCATCGGGCAGCGCGGCGTGCAGGCCTTCCAGCCAGAGGGCAGGCGGCGTATCGGTGCAGCAAAAGAGGATGTCGGTCATGCCGCCGAGCCTATCGCAGCGCGGGGGCACCACGCTGTCGCGCGGGCTGCATCCGGGCGCTGCCGCGTCATGCGGCCACCGCGAGGCGCAGCAGCTCGGCGCCTTCGGTCACCTGGTCGCCGGGGGCGTAGAGCAGTTCTTCCACCGTGCCGTCGGCCGGCGCGGCGATGGTGTGCTCCATCTTCATGGCCTCCATCACAGCGAGTGCCTGGCCCTTGGCCACGCGGTCGCCCGCGCGCACCGCGAAGGCCACCACCTTGCCGGGCATGGGGGCCGTGAGGCGGCCGCCCTCGGCCTGGGTTTCGCCCGCGTGGGCGAGCCGGTCGAGCACGGTGAGCTGGGCCGCGCCGCGCGGGGTGAACACGTGGCGCGATTCGCCGCGCGCATACACCCGGGCACGCGTGCGCTCGCCGCCGAAGGCAAGGTCGATGTCCTCGCCGCCCTCGGCCGCCGAGAACACCAGCGGCCCTTCGGCCAGCAGGGTGCCGCCGGCTTCCACCTGCAGCACCGGCGTGCCGCCGGGCCGGTAGGTAAGCACGGCGGCCACGGCCTGGCCCGCGCAGTCCACCTCGAAGCGGCGGCGGTTCTCGCCCCAGCCCTGCCAGCCGTCGCGGCGCCCGAAAGGGTCGCCGGGCCGCTCGGCGGCGCGTTCGGCCAGCAGCGTGTGCGCCACCGTGGCGGCCAGCGCCAGCGGCAGCGCCACGGGCGCCTGGTGGAAGAGCACGGCCTGCTCGCGCTGGATCAGCGCGGTGTCCAGCCGCGCCTGCGCGAAGGATTCGGTGCGCAGCACGTGGCGCAGGAACTGCACGTTGGTCGCCAGCCCCACGATGTGCACACGGGAGAGCGCCTCGTCCAGCCGCGCCAGCGCCTGCTCGCGCGTGTCGCCGTGCACGATGAGCTTGGCGATCATCGAGTCGTAGTACGGGCTGATCGCATCGCCCTCGCGCACGCCGTCGTCGATGCGCACCGCGCCGCGCTCGAAACGCGTGCACTCCGGCTGGCGGTACACGGCGAGCCGGCCCGTGGCGGGCAGGAACTGGTTGTCGGGGTTCTCCGCGCAGATGCGCGCCTCGATCGCGTGGCCGGTGATGCGCAACTGCTCCTGGGCGAGCGGCAGCGGCTCGCCGGAGGCCACGCGCAGCTGCCATTCCACCAGGTCCTGCCCGGTGATCGCCTCGGTGACGGGGTGCTCGACCTGCAGGCGCGTGTTCATCTCCATGAAGAAGAAATCCATCGCACCGCCCTCGCGCTGCTCGACGATGAATTCCACCGTGCCGGCGCCCACGTAGCCCACGGCGCGCGCGGCCGCCACGGCGGCCTCGCCCATGCGGGCGCGCATCTCGGGGGGCATGCCGGGCGCGGGGGCTTCCTCCAGCACCTTCTGGTGGCGGCGCTGCACGGAGCAGTCGCGCTCGAAGAGGTAGACGCACTGGCCCTGCGTGTCGCCGAACACCTGGATTTCGATGTGGCGCGGGCGCTGCACGTATTTCTCGATCAGCACCGCGTCGTCGCCGAAGCTGTTGATCGCCTCGCGCTTGCACGAATCGAGCGCGGCCGCGAAGTCGGCGGACCGGTCCACCGCGCGCATGCCCTTGCCGCCGCCGCCGGCGCTCGCCTTGATGAGCACGGGGTAGCCGATGCGGTCGGCCTCGCGCTGCAGCAGCGCGGGGTCCTGGTCGGCCCCGTGGTAGCCGGGAACGAGCGGCACGCCGGCCTTTTCCATGAGCTGCTTGGACTCGGCCTTCAGGCCCATCGCCTGGATGGCGGACGGCGGCGGGCCGATGAAAACGAGTCCGGCGTCCGCACAGGCCTGCGCGAACTCTTCGTTCTCCGACAGGAAACCGTAGCCCGGGTGGATGGCCTGCGCGCCGGTGCGGCGCGCGGCCTCCAGGATGCGCTCCCAGCGCAGGTAGCTCTCCTGCGGCGCGCTGCCGCCGATGTGCACCGCTTCGTCGCAGGCGGCCACGTGCTGCGAGGAGGCGTCGGCATCTGAATACACGGCCACGGTCTTCACGCCCATGCGGCGCGCGGTGGCCGCCACGCGGCAGGCAATCTCTCCACGGTTGGCGATCAGGATCTTGTCGAACATCGTTGTCTCACTCCAAAAGCGGGCGTACCCGCGCTCATCGTCGGAAAAGGAAGGAACGCCGGCCTCATATGGGTTTGCGATCAAGGAGAGAACAAGGCGCGAAGCCGCAGACAGTGCTGTGGCACGGCAAGGCGAAGCAACGCAGTTATCTTTTTTGATTGCGAATCCGTATCAGGCCGCGCCCGCGGGCCGGGAAAAGAATGCCGACAGCCGCCGCAGCACGGCACGCAGGAATTTCAGCAGCAGCACGAGCACGAGGACCGACACCGCCACCATGAACACCAGCGCGATGCCGAAGGCCACGGGGTGCTGGGTGGCCATCCAGACCACCGCCACCACGAGGCCGTCCTCGAAGAACGACAGCAGCCAGTTGGACACGGGCTCGGGCGAGGTGTTGGCGGCGGCGCGCGTGGTCATCTTGGTGGCGAGCGCGGTGGCCGAGAGCGATCCGCCCATGAGCCCCGCGGCCAGCGCCATCGCGCCGTTGTCGGCACCGAAAACGCCCGCGGCCAGCAGCGCCCCGGCGGGCACGCGGATCGCGGCATGGGCCGCGTCCCACAGGCTGTCGAACCACGGCACCTTGTCGGCGATGAATTCCACGCACAGCAGCAGCCCGCTCACCAGCAGCACGGCCGGGTGCTGCAGTAGCCGCAGCCCCTCGGGCAGCGCGAGCCAGCCGCCCGCGCCCATCGCGCCCACGAGGAACACGACGGCATAGAGCCGGAAGCCGCTCGCCCAGCCGAGCGCCGCGGCCAGCGCCAGCAGGCCCGGCATGTCGAGCGCGCCCGTGGCGCGGCGGGCCTGCTCGGCCACGTCCCGCGCCGTGCCCGCATCGACGTGCAGGCCCACGGCGTGCAGCCACTGGACGATGTTCAGCCAGAGAGCATCCATGGAGCGGTGGCGCGCGGCCCCTCGTCAGTCCTGGCGCGGCAGCCACGCGGGCTTGCGCTTTTCCAGGAAGGCCTGCACGCCCTCGCGCCCCTCGGCACCCGCGCGGATGTCGGCGATGGACTCCACCGTGGAGGCGATCAGCGCGTCGTCGATGGGCCGCCCGGCGATGTCCCGCACCAGCGCCTTGCCCGCCGCCACGGCCTGCGGGCCGGCCGCGGCGATGGCCTGCAGCACGGCGTCGAGCTTTTCATCGAGCAGTTCGAAATCGACCACCTCGTGTACCAGCCCGATGCGCAGCGCCTCCAGGGCGCCGAAGCGCTCGCCGGTGATGAAGTAGCGCCGCGCCGCGCGCTCGCCCATGGCGCGCGCCACGTAGGGGCCGATGGTGGCCGGGATGAGCCCCAGGCGCACCTCGCTCAGGCAGAACGCCGCCGTGTCCACCGCCACGGCTACGTCGCAGGCGGCCACGAGGCCCACGCCGCCCGCGTACACATCGCCCTGGATGCGCGCGATGGTGGGCTTGGGGCATTCGTTGATGGTGCGCAGCATGGCGGCGAGCCGGCCCGCGTCCTCGACGTTCTCGGCGCGCGAATAGCCGGCCATGCGGCGCATCCAGTTCAGGTCGGCACCGGCACAGAAGGCCGGCCCTTCGGCGGCCAGCACGATGGCGCGCACGCTGTCCTGGGCGCCCAGCGCCCCGAACGCCTCGGTGAGTTCGGCGATGACCTCGTCGCTGAAGGCATTGCGCACCTCGGCGCGCGCCAGCGTGACGCGCGCGACCGCGCCGGCCTGGCGCACGTGCAGATGGCGGTATTGCGTGGTGGTGGTCATGGTGAAGTCCTCCTGGCGTCGGTTGGGAAAGAAAAGCGCGCGGCGTTCCTCACATGCGGAAGATGCCGAATTTCGTCTCCTCGATCGGCGCGTTGCGCGCCGCGGCGAGCCCCAGCGCCAGCACGCGGCGCGTGTCGGCGGGGTCGATCACGCCATCGTCCCACAGCCGCGCGGTGGCGTAGTAGGGATGGCCCTGCTCCTCGTACTGGCGGCGGATCGGCGCCTTGAAGGCCTCTTCCTCCTCCGTGCTCCAGGCGGCGCCCTTGGCCTCGATGCCGTCGCGGCGCACGGTGGCCAGCACGCTCGCGGCCTGCTCGCCGCCCATCACCGAGATGCGCGCGTTGGGCCACATCCAGAGGAAGCGCGGCGAATAGGCGCGCCCGCACATGCCGTAGTTGCCGGCGCCGAACGAGCCGCCGATGACGATGGTGAACTTGGGCACCGCCGCGGTGGCCACGGCCGTGACCATCTTGGCGCCGTTGCGCGCGATGCCCTCGTTCTCGTACTTGCGGCCCACCATGAAGCCGGTGATGTTCTGCAGGAACACCAGCGGAATCTTGCGCTGGCAGCACAGCTCGATGAAGTGCGCGCCTTTCAGGGCCGATTCGGAGAACAGGATGCCGTTGTTGGCGATGATGCCCACGGGCATGCCCTCGATGCGCGCGAAGCCCGTCACCAGCGTGGTGCCGTAGCGCGCCTTGAACTCGTCGAACTCGCTGCCGTCCACGATGCGCGCGATGATCTCGCGCACGTCGAAGGGCTTGCGCGTGTCCACGGGGATCACGCCGTACAGCTCGTCTGCTTCAAAAAGAGGAGCATCCGGCCCAACGGATTCGGCGGCATGGGGCCGATTTCTATTCAGATTCCGCACCGCGTTGCGCGCGAGCTGCAGCGCGTGCAGGTCGTTCTGCGCGAGGTGGTCGGCCACGCCCGAGAGGCGCGTGTGCACGTCGCCGCCGCCCAGGTCCTCGGCGGTCACGACCTCGCCCGTGGCGGCCTTCACGAGCGGCGGGCCGCCCAGGAAGATGGTGCCCTGCCCCTTCACGATGATGGACTCGTCGCTCATCGCGGGCACGTAGGCGCCGCCGGCGGTGCAGCTGCCCATCACCACGGCGATCTGCGCGATGCCCTGGGCGCTCATCTGCGCCTGGTTGTAGAAGATGCGGCCGAAATGGTCGCGGTCGGGGAAGACCTCGTCCTGGTTCGGCAGGTTGGCGCCGCCCGAATCGACGAGGTAGATGCACGGCAGCCGGTTCTGCTGCGCGATCTCCTGCGCGCGCAGGTGCTTCTTCACGGTCATGGGGTAGTAGGTGCCGCCCTTCACCGTGGCGTCGTTGCAGACCACCATGCAGTCCACACCGCTCACGCGGCCGATGCCGGCGATCAGGCCTGCGCCGGGCGCCTCGTCGCCGTACATGCCGAGCGCGGCGAGCGGCGCGATCTCCAGGAACGGCGAGCCCGGGTCCAGCAGCTCGCGCACGCGGTCGCGCGGCAGCAGCTTGCCGCGGGCCGTGTGCTTGGCGCGCGCGGCTTCGCTGCCGCCCTGGGCCACCTGGGCAGCGCGCTCGCGCAGGTCCTGCACCAGCGTGCGCATCGCGGCGGCATTGGCCTGGAAGTCGGCCGAGCGGGAATTGAGGCGGGATTCGAGAATCATGGTGGGACGGGGGAAGAAGGTCTCGGGGGGCGGGTCAGGCGGTGGCGCGCTCGGCCAGGCCCAGCTGCTCTTTCATTGCGTCGCGGATCCTGAATTTCTGGATCTTGCCGGTCACGGTCATCGGGAACTCGGTGACGAAGCGGATGTACCTGGGCACCTTGTAGTGCGCGATCTGCCCCTGGCAGAAGGCGCGCACGCCGTCCTCCGTGAGGGGCTCGCCGGGCCGGGCGATGATCCAGGCGCACAGTTCCTCGCCGTATTTCTCGTCGGGCACGCCCACCACCTGCACGTCCTGCACCTGGGGGTGGCGGTAGAGGAATTCCTCGATCTCGCGCGGGTAGATGTTCTCGCCGCCACGGATCACCATGTCCTTGATGCGGCCCACGATGTTCACGTAGCCCTCGGCGTCCATCGTGGCGAGGTCGCCGGTGTGCATCCAGCCGCCCTCGTCGATGGCCTCGCGCGTTTTCCCGGGGTCGCCCCAGTAGCTGTGCATGACCGAGTAGCCGCGCGTGCAGAGCTCGCCCGACTGGCCGCGCGGCACGGGCTGGCCGGACTCGGTGTCGACGATCTTCACCTCCAGGTGCGGCTGCACCTGCCCGACGGTGGCCACGCGCCTGTCCAGCGGCGTGTCCGTGCTGCTCTGGCAGCTCACGGGGCTGGTCTCGGTCATGCCGTAGGCGATGGTGATCTCCGCGAGGTGCATGTCGCTCACCACGCGCTTCATGACCTCGATGGGGCACGGCGAGCCGGCCATGATGCCGGTGCGCAGCGTGGAGAGGTCGAACTCCGCGAAGCGCGGGTGCTGCAGCTCGGCGATGAACATGGTCGGCACGCCGTGCAGCCCCGTGCAGCGCTCGGCCTGCACGGCCTCCAGCACCGCCAGCGGGTCGAAGCCGTCGCTCGGGTACACGATGGTGGCGCCGTGCGTCACGCATGCCAGATTGCCGAGCACCATGCCGAAGCAGTGGTAGAGCGGCACCGGTATGCACAGCCGGTCTTCGGGCGTGAGGCGCATGCATTCGCCGATGAAGAAACCGTTGTTGAGGATGTTGCGGTGGGTGAGCGTGGCGCCCTTCGGAAAGCCCGTGGTGCCGCTCGTGAACTGGATGTTGATGGGGTCGTTCGCATCCAGCGTGGCGGCCACGGCGTCGATGCGGTCGTCCTGCGCGTCGCCGCGCGCGATCAGCTCCGAGAAGCGCAGCAGGCCGGGCTCGTCGGGCGCGCCCTCGCCCGGTGCGTCGATCCACACCACCGTGCGCAGGTGCGGCAGGCGGCGTGCGGCCAGCTGCCCGGGCGGCTGGCCCGCCCATTCGGGGGCCAGCTCGCGCAGCATGCCGAGGTAGTCGCTGGTCTTGAAGCGCGCCATGGCGACCAGCGCCTTGCAGCCCACCTTGTTCAGCGCGTACTCGACCTCGGCCGTGCGGTAGGCCGGGTTGATGTTGACGAGCACCAGGCCCACCTGCGCCGTCGCGAACTGCATGAGCACCCACTCGGCGTTGTTGTGCGACCAGATGCCGACGCGGTCGCCCTTCTGCAGCCCCAGGCCCAGCAGCGCGCCGGCGAGGCGCCGCGACGCGGCGTGCAGTTCGGCATAGGTGTAGCGCAGCCCCTGGTGCCGGCTCACGAGGGCCTCGCGGCCGGACTCGCGCGCGGCCATCTCCGCGAAGAAGCCGCCTAGCGTCTGCTCGATCAGCGGAACGCCGGTGGCGCCCAGGGCGTGGCTCACGGCTGCGGACGGCGGGGACGGATCGGGGGATGCGGTCACGGCGTTTGTCTCCTGGGCTGGCGTCTTCTGCGGACTGTGGGGCCGCGCCCGGCCGGTGGGCACGGCATGTCGCCACAGCATACGCCGCCGCCCGCCCGCCCGGGCCACCGATCGGGCCACCCAGGTTGCAAATCGCGCCACGCCCCGCCACACTGCCCGGCATGCCCACCGCCACTGCGGCACACGCCGCCACCACCGCCCCCACCGCCCGCCCTCCCGTGGCCGCCACGCCGATGGCCTTCGTCCGCGCCATCGCCCATGCCTACGCGCAGCGCGGCCTGGACCCGGCGCGCGCGCTCGCAGCGGCACAAATCGCGCCAGGGTCCGTGAAGGATCCGCACGCGCGCATCACGGCGCTGCAGATGGAGGCCCTGTCGGCCGCCGCCATGCGCGAGCTCGACGACGAGGCGCTGGGCTGGTTCTCGCGCCGCCTGCCCTGGGGCAGCTACGGCATGCTGGCGCGGGCGTCGATCAGCGCGCCCACGCTGGGCCTGGCACTGCGGCGCTGGTGCCGCCACCACGCGCTGCTGGCGGACGACATCGGGCTGCACCTGGACACCGACGGCGGCATCGCCACCCTCTCGCTCTCCGAGCACCGCGACCTGGGCGCGCTGCGCGAGTTCTGCACGGTCTCGGTGCTGCGCAACGCGCTCGGGCTGTCGTGCTGGTTCATCGACTCGCGGCTGCCGCTGCTGGACACCGCCTTCCCGTTCGCCGCGCCGCCGCATGCGGCAGTCTATGCGCTGCTCTTCGGTGCGGCGCCGCGCTTCGGCGCACCGCGCGCGGCGCTGCGGTTCGACGCGCGCTACCTGGCCCTGCCCCTGCGGCGCGACGAAGCGGCGCTGCAGCAGATGCTGCAGCGCGCCCTGCCCCTCACCGTGCGCCAGTACCGCCGCGACCGGCTGCTGGCGCAGCGCGTGCGCCAGGCCCTGGCCCAGGCCCCCGAGCAGGCCTGCAGCGCCGAATCGCTGGCGGCGCAACTGCACGTGTCGGCGCGCACGCTGCACCGCCAGCTCAAGGAGGAAGGCGCCTCGCTGCAGTCACTGAAGGACGAGGCACGCCAGCAGCGCGCGCGCGACCTGCTGCACCGCACCGACCGGCCCATCAAGCAGGTGGCGGAGGCCGCCGGCTTCGCGAGCGAGAAGAGCTTCATGCGGGCCTTCCGGCACTGGACGGGGCTGTCGCCCACCGAATACCGGCGCCGGCAGCGGGCGGGCGCCGTGGCCACGCCGCCCCCGCCCCTCACAGGCCGTAGCAGCGCCTGAGGCCGTCGAACCGGTAATAGTGGCTGCCGCCGGCATGGCGCGCAGCCTCGCAGGTGCCGGGAAAATCCACTTCCTGCTCGTTGAACAGCATCTTCACGAGCACCGTGCCGCGGCCGTCGCGCACCACGTCCCACTGCACGTTGGTGGCCATGGGCGAGACATCCTCGCCGCGCCAGGGATTGCTGGCATACGCATAGGTCTGGGCGCGCGGCACCGGCGTGGACGCATTGCGCAGGCCCAGCCGCGCGATGAAGGGGATCATCACCTCGGCGTGCGTGAAGCGCAGCCGCGCCACGCGGTCCATGCGGCCCTGCGCGATGCGGCCCACCTCGTCGAAGAAGTCCTGCAGCAGCGCCTGCGTGAAGCGCGTGGTGACGCCGCCGTATTCGCTGGCGGCCGGGCCCTTGCCGTAGAAGTCGTCGATGTCCTGCAGGTAGGCGAAGGTCGGCGCGTATTCCGCGGGCAGGTAGGCGTCGAGGCTGACGCCGCCGGTCTCCTGCCGCAGGCCCGGGGCGATGATGTAGAGCTCGTAGAGCAGCGCCGCGGCGTCCACCGCGCTCTGGATGCGGGTCTTGCCGTCGCCCGTGAGCGTGCTAGTGAAGCGGCCGTCGGCGCTGGCGAACGTGCGCGTGCCGTTGTTGGAAAAGGCATAGGTGCCCGCATCGAGCTTGTCGATGAAGGCCGGGGTAAAGAGCCGCTCCAGCACCGCGCGGGCGCGGCTGCGCACCTCGGGTGCCGCGCGCGCCGCGGCCACCTTGGCGGCCGCCTCGGCACCGAAGCCCGCGGCATCCTTGGCGGCCGCGTAGCGCTGGTAGTCCAGGCTGGCCGCGAGCACCGCCGCCCGCACGCTGGCGGCATCCGCCACCGCATCGGTGGTGGCGGACAGCTTGTGGGGATAGAGCTGGAAGCGGTCCACCGCCGCCGGTGCGATGGCCCCCGCCACGGCCGGCGCGGAAGCCGCCAGCGACGCGGCGAAGAACTGCGAGCTGTCTACCGCCCGGTCCTGGCCGGAGTGCAGCACCTCCACCTGCCGCGGGCGGCCCTCGAAGGTCTGCCCGGCAAACAGCTCCGCATCGCGCTGCGCGAGCCGCGCGGCCAGCTGGCGGTGCTCGGCGATGCCCACCTGCGTGAGGTTGCCGTAGCCCGGCGTGCCGATGCCCGGCACGCCCCAGCCCAGCACGAAATTGGCCCGCATGATCTTCTCCACGTCGGGCCCGAGCTGGCGGCCCAGCGCGGTGAGGGCCCCGTCGGCCTGGGCGCGCGTCCACAGGTTGAGCACGGCGTCGTCGTACTTCATGCTGGAGAGGCCCCGCGTCCCGTGGCGGGCCACCAGCCCGGCATAGACCTTGGCAAAGCCCGCGGGCGGCGCCTCATAGCTGTCCGCCGACTGGCGGGGCTGGTAGGCGGTCTTGGTGGCGTAGTCGCCGGCGGGCGCCGGGTACACGCCGCTTTCGCCCCCGCCACAGGCGGCCAGGGCGAGGGCCAGCAGCGGCAAGGCCCAGCGGAAGGAAACGGCAGGGGATGGCATGGAACAACTGATCAAAGTGGCAAAGCCGGCAAGGCTATGCAGCCATTGCGACAGCGGCATGACACACGGCCCCGGCCCATCGATTCGCCCCGGCATCGAAAGATTCGCACCCGCAACGCGTGGCCCGCGCCACCCACCGCACAGTTCCCAACCAAACCCTCCACCCTACCCGCCATGGATTTCCCTGCGCTGCGCACCGGCAGCAACCACCGCCTCTCGGCGCCGGGAAACGCCCCCGGAAACGGCCCGGAAAATCTCCCCGGCAACCGCAGCGTGCCTTCGGGAATATCCACCCCCGGGCACCCTGCGCACGGCGCCCTGGCCCCCCGGCATGCTGCGTCGTCCGCGCGCGCCGACAGCACGGCGAACCGCCCCCGCGTCCCGGCCCCCCAGCCGATGGCCCATCCGCATTACGGGGATGTCATGGCCATCCTTTCACGCTACGGCGATGGCGAGGACTTCGAGGCACTGCAGAGAACCCTGCCGAACATCGGCAGCTACCTGACCAGAGCGGGCGAGGTTCCTGCGTCGCCGGGAGGCAAACGCCTGCTTCAAGAGCTGGACGACAGCCAGATCGATTACTTGAAAACCCATGTCCTGCGCCGGATCGACCGCTGCAATGCAGACCCGGGAGTCCGGCGATTCCTCATCACCCGCCTTGAAAGCGCGGTCCAGGCCGCGCGCAAGGCCAGAGAAGAGATGCTGCAGGAAGAGCTGTCGCTGCACCGCTCCACCAACCGCCCCAAAGACACCAGGGTCAGAGACATTGCTCTGCGACGCCTTTTGGACAACCCGGATGCGTTGTTGAAGCTTGCGCGCGATTTCGGCAATGCAGCCCTGAGCTTCTCGCAGGTCTGCGCACGCAACGGGGTGCCGGAGCCCGTCCTTCAGCGCTTGATCAACCAGGACACCGGGAACATCAAGGACAGGGGGAACGCATTCCTCTCGCATTTCGCACCGCCCATCCAGGCGGCTTTCCGCGCCGGCATCCAGGGCCGATTCCAGGCAACACCGGAGCCACCGCCGGGTGGGCACCCTGCCCTTCGACGAGATCACTCCTTCAACGCCGCATCGTTTTTCTCCGGTGTCAGCGCGGAATTGCGGCAGATGGGCCACGGCGCAGCCCCGGGCTCACCGGGGCAGGAAGTTACGCAGCCTCCGCATGCCGACCTCCACGGCGGCCTGCCGATGCTGCCAGAGCGTCCCGACACACTGGTAGCCGGCCGGCAAGAAGACGAGCCACCCTCCCCGTCGTTCTTCTCGGGTGTGATCGAGGAATGGCAGCGGATGGGCCACGGCGCAGCCCCCGGCTCACCGGGGCAGGAAGTCACGCAGCCCTGGCATGCCGCCCGCCCCGGTGGCCTGCCGATGCCGTCCGAGCGGCCCGACACACCGGTAGGCAGCCGGCGAGAAGACGCGCCACCCTCCCCGTCGTTCTTCTCGGGTGTGATCGAGGAATGGCAGCGGATGGGCCACGGCGCAGCCCCCGGCTCACCGGGGCAGGAAGTCACGCAGCCCCGGCGCGCCACGCCCGCAGCAGGTCCGGCAGGTCCTGACTGGATCGCCCTGGACGACCTGCCATCGCCCCGGATGGCGTCCCCTCGGCTCCCCCCGGTGACGGCCGACTCCTGGTTGAAGGACGGGCATCTGCTGGCCTACACCGAGGCCCTGGCCCGCCAATGGAAGGGGCATCCCCATGCAGAACGGCTCCACGTTGCCGACCCGCAGCAGGTCGCCCAGCTGATCTCGGGCACCCCCAAACAGAGGGATGGTGTGCGGCGCCGTCTCCCCCATGGCCCGGAGTCCATCGTTTTCCTGCCGATCAACGACCCCCAGGTGCACTGGTCGCTGCTGGTCATCGATCGGCGCACCGGCGGGGCATTCCACTACGACTCTTCGCGGCCGCCCCAGGGGGCCGGGGACGTCGCCCACACACGCCAGTACCAGCTGGCCCGAGCGGCGGCCACGGCCATGGGCATCGCCGCCCCCGTCCAGGGGATGCCGATCGCGCAGCAGCAGGACCGGCATTCCTGCGGCGACCATGTGCTGGCCGGGATCGCCACATTGGCGCACCGGGTGATCGGCGGCACGTTCGACCAAACCGGCGGCACGGACCTGAGCGGCATTGCACCAAACCGTGCCCATATCGCCAGCGTCCTCGCCGGTAACGGAGGCGCCCCGCCGGGAGACCGGGCCCGACCGGCCCCCGAACCGCTGCCCGGCCGCCAGAAGAAGAAACCCAGGGCGGGGTAGCGGCCGGCCCTGCGCTCAAGCGGAGGCGAGCAGCGCCGGCAACGCGTCCATCGAACCGATGACCTGCACCGCGCCCGCCGCGCGCAGCGCCTGCGCCGGATCGTGCCCCCAGGCCGTCGGGCTGTAGCCCACCACCGTGGCGCCGGCCGCCACGCCGGCGGTGACGCCCGTCACCGTGTCCTCCACGACCAGGCAGCGCCCGGGCGGCACGCCGAGCGCGGCGGCCGCGGCCAGGTACACGTCGGGCGCAGGCTTGGTGCGGGGCATCTCGTGGCCGCTGAAGACGCGGCCCTCGAAGAGCGGCTGCAGGCCCACCTTGGCCAGTTGCAGCTCCACCTTGTGGCGGTCGGCGCCCGAGGCGCAGGCGATGCGCCCCGCAGTGCGCGCGTGCGCGGCCTCCACCGCCCGCAGTGCCCCGGGAATGGCCTCCAGGTCGGCGGCGAGCGCGGCATTGCGGCGCTCGTAGAACACCGCCATCCAGGCATCGGTGAGCGGGCGCCCCGTATGGGCCTCGATGCGGGCCGCCTCGCTGCGCACGGCCTTGCCGATGAAGATGCGCATGCACTCTTCCATCGTGAGGCGCCAGCCCGCCTCTTCCAGCATGGCGCGCAGCACGCGGTGGGTGATGGGCTCGCTGTCCACCAGCACGCCGTCGCAGTCGAAGAGCACGGCGTCGAAGGGGGGCAGCGGTGTGCCGGCGGGCGGCAGGGGAGGCGTGGGATCGGTGATGGGCATGGAAGAAGGAGCGGACGCGCAGGCAGAAAGACGGTGCGAAGCGCACAAAAAAGAGCGGCGTCCGGGAGGAACGCCGCCAAAGCACGCTCGAATCTACTGCATGCGGGCCCCGGTGGGCGGGGCCGATCCATCGCTCCCACCTGTGCGCGGGGCCATGGGCCCGCACACAGGCACCTCTCGGTCCTGTTCCGCCGCGGCCCTGCATGGAAACGCAAACGGAAGAAACAAAACGCAGCGCGCGAGCCCCCGCACGGACCGCTGGCTGCCGGAACGGGCAGTCCGCGCGTGGCCCGGGCGCTGCAGGCACCCGGCACGGCCTGCTGCCGAACGGCCACCGGGACGGGCGGCGAAACCGCCCCCCGCGGGGGAATCAGGGCATTGTCGGCAGGGCCGCCGGGATCCCCCACCCCACCACGGTGGGGTTTTTGTTACGGAGCGGGCCATGCACGTGGCGTAGGCTCGCGGCAACGGTCGGGCTTGCCCCGGAGCGCCGGCCGACCGAACCCCCGACGGAAGCCTACGTGTCCCTTTCCCCTGATTCCGGCGCTACGCCGCCTACGCACTATGGCCTCGTGGTGGACGACCATCCGCTGGTCGCACACGGCATGACCGAGTTCCTCCGCCTGCACCCGCAGCTGGGCGCGGCCCACCACGCGCACAGCATGCCGGAGGCCTTGCGGACCATCGCCCGCCATGGCCCGCCCGCCGTCGCCCTGGTGGACTTCTGGCTCGCCGACGGCGCCACGGCGCCGTTCATCCGCGACCTGCTCGCCATGGCGCCGCAGGCGCGCGTGCTGGTGATGAGCGGCGACGACCATCCCGCCATCGCCTTCAAGGCGCGCTCCAGCGGGGCGCACGGCTTCATCCACAAGCAGGAGGCGCCGGATGCGTTCTCCGCCGCCGTGGCGGCCGTGCTGGGTGGCGCATCGTGGTTCGGCCCGCCGGCGCTGACCGCGGCCGGGACGTTGCCGCCCTCCGCCTGCGCTCCCCTCTCGCGCGAGGTGCCGCTCTCCCCCACCGAGCTGGGGCTCACCCCGCGCCAGGGGCAGATCCTGGCCATGGTGCTCGAAGGGCAGCCGAACAAGCCCATCGCCAGTGCCCTGAACGTGTCGGAGCACACCGTGAAGGAACACATCACCGCCATCCTGCAGAAGCTGGGTGCGCGCAACCGCGTGGAGGCGATCGCCAAGCTGCGCGGCGTGCGCCTGGAAATGCCTCCGGCCCCGCTGGCGCGCTGACGGCGGCGCACGGGCCGCCGTGCTGCGCCGCGCGTGCAGTTCAGTGCCCGGCCGTGCCCAGCCAGCGGGACAGCACGGCGTGCAGCGCCTCGGGCGCGAGCGGCTTGCGGAACACGAGGTAGCCCTCGTCCTCGGCCTGCGCCAGCGCGGCCGCGTCGTGCTCGCCGCTCACGATGGCACCGCGCGCGGCGGGGCAGCACTGCAGCAGCTCCTGCAGCACCGCGAAGCCGCTCTGGCCGGCGCCCAGGCGCTCGTCGCACAGCACGGCATCGGGCAGGCAGCCCCGGTCCACGCACGCCAGGGCCTGCGCCGCCGTCGCGGCCACTTCCACGCGCACGCCCCACGACTGCAGCAGATCCGACACGGCGCGCGCCACCTGCGGGTCGTCCTCCACCAGCAGGCAGGTGCCCTCCAGCGAGGCCAGCCGTTCCTGCCAGGGCGCGCGTGGCGCCACGGCCGGCGCGGGGGCCCCGCGCGGCGCGGCGGCGGGCCCGTGCGCGGCTTCGAGCGTGAGCCAGAAGCACGAGCCCCGGCCCGGCGCCGATTCGAAGCCGTAGTCCGCGCCGATCAGCCGCGCCGACCGCGCCACCACCGACAGCCCCAGGCCATGCCCCGCCACCTCCTGCGTCCAGCGCGTGCCGCCGCGGTAGAACGGTGCGTAGATGCGGTGCTGGTCCTCCAGCGGCACGCCCGCGCCGGTGTCCCAGACCTCGACGCGCCAGGCGCCGCCGCGCCAGCGCGCCCCGATCAGCACCCCGCCCGAGCGCGTGTAGCGCAGCGCGTTCTGCACGAGGTTGAACACCATCTGCCGCAGCAGGGCGGCGTCGGCATGCACGGCGGCATGGCGGCGGCGCGGCAGCGCGATCCGCAGCCGCAGGCCGCGCTGCAGCGCATCGGGGCCGAACACCGTCGCCACGTCGCCGAACACCGCGGCCAGGGGCACTTCCTCGCGCCGCACGGCGTAGGTGCCCGACTCCAGCCGGGAGAGATCGAGCAGCGCATTGAAGAGGAAGGTGAGCGACCGCGCAGTCCTGGATGCCGTCCAGCACCGGGGCCAGCCGCGCGTCGCCATTGCGCTGCAGCGCGGTCTCCACCAGCAGGCCCATCGCGTGCAGCGGCTGGCGCAGGTCGTGGCTGGCGGTGGAGAGGAACCGGTTCTTCTCCTCCAGCGCGCGCTCGGCCTCTTCCTTGGCCGCGAGGTAGCGCTCGGCCAGCAGCAGGCGCTGGCGCTCCATCTCCACCTGCTGCACGACGAAGCGCCGCGCGCCCCAGGCGTGCCGCGAGATGACGCCGCCATACAGCACCACCAGCGCGAGCATGGCCTCCCAGCGCTCGGGGAAGTACCAGACCACCGCACCCAGCGTCGGCCCGTAGATGGCCGCGAAGAACGGCAGGAACACGCGGGGCATCGGCGCCAGGAAGGTCGTGCCCGAGGCGGTCACCGCGCACACGACCAGGTACACCATGAGCCGGAACTCCTGCGGCGCCCCGTGCGTGAGCACGATGGGCACGGCCCAGAGCAGGCCGTCCGCCGCCGCCAGCACCTGGAAGATGCGCTCCCAGCGCGGGACGACCACGGCATCGGGCAGCGCGGTGTCGCGCAGGAAACGACGCTGCATCGTCCACAGCACGCCCGCGAAGACCAGGAACGCGCCCCACCACGCGAGCATCGGGCCGGGCGCCGCTCCGCTGCGCGCGTGCATCCAGGTCAGCACACCCGGGATGACGATCGCGGGGATCTCCGAGGCACCGCCGCGCGACGCCAGCGAGTGCATCAGCCGGCGGCGCACCGCCAGATCGAGCCCGGCGCTGGACGCCTCGGCATCGGCGGCGGGCTCGGTGTGCCACGCGTCGGGATAGTGGCTGTCGGGAGCGGTCGGCATCGTGGCGGCAGGCGTGAGGAAACGGCGAAAGGAGCGGGAGGGGCGGGAAGGGAACGAGAACGGGGTCAGCCGCGCGGGAACTCGCCGTCCACGTAGAACCAGCGCCCGCCCTCGCGCACGAAGCGGCTGCGCTCGTGCAGGCGGTGCGCGCGGCCGCCGGCATCGCGCTGGCGGGCTACGAACTCCACCTCGGCGCGGTCCGGGCCGGTGGTGCGGTGGCTGCGCACCTCCAGGCCGAGCCAGCGCACGCCGGGATCGAACTCCACCGACGCCGGGCGGTGCTCCGGCGCCCAGGTAGCGCGCAGGTAGCCGGCGTCGCCGCGCACGAAGGCGGTGTAGCGCGACCGCATCAGGCTCTCGGCATCGGGCGCGGGCGATGCGTCCCAGTGGTCCAGGTAGCGCCCGCAGCACTGCGCGTACGGCAGCGGCGCGCGCCCGCTGGAAAGCCGCCCGCAGGGGCAGGGGGAAGCGCTGGAGAGGGAGGGAGGCGACACGGCCAGTCGTCGTCGGCGTTGGAGCGGGCCCGCATTCTTGCAGATGCTCCGCCGGTGGCACACTCGCGGCCGGCGCGGCGCGATGGCCGCGCCGTTTCCTCTTCTTCCGGGAGATCGACGATGTGGGCCCTGAGCGTGCCTTGGTGGGAATTCATCCTGCGCGGCGTGGTGGTGTATGCGTTCCTGCTGGTGTTCCTGCGCCTGACGGGCAAGCGGCAGACGGGGCAGTTCGCGCCGTTCGACCTCGTGCTGCTGCTGATCCTCTCGAATGCCGTGCAGAACTCGATGAACGCGGGCGACAACTCGCTGGTCGGCGGGCTGCTCTCGGCCGCCACCCTCATCGGCTGCCACGTGGTGCTGGCGCGGCTCACCTTCCGCTTCCCCCGCCTGGGGCACCTGGTGGACGGCCGCCCGCAGACGCTGGTCGACCAGGGCCGTGTGGACCGCCACCTCATGCGGCGCGAACTGCTGTCGGCCGAAGACCTCGCCGCCGCGCTGCGCGCCGGCGGCTGCCTGCACCTGCACGAGGTGGAGCGGGCCACCATCGAGACCAACGGACAGATCACCGTGGTGCTGCGCGAGCGCGACAGCGCCGGCGGCGGCACTGCCGACCGGACCTGAGCGCCACCCGGGATTGGAGTGTTTCATGCTCCATGCCGCCGGATCCATTGAATAGTTTGCTATTATTTATATAGCAAATATTTCCCCGATCTCTTTGCGCTCTCCTGGCCTCCCGGAGTCCGCACCGCCGCGCCCCGGCCCCCATCCACCGCATCCGTCCACCACCGCCCCCGCCATGAACCTCCTGCTCCTCAGCAACTCCAGCAGCGATGCCGGCTACCTCACCCACGCCCGCGGCTGGATCGCCGACTGGGCCGCCGCGCAGCCCGTGCCCGGCGACGCGCTGTTCATGCCCTTCGCGGGCGTCTCGCGCGGCTGGGACGACTACGAGGCCCAGGTGGCGGGCGCGCTGGCCCCGCTCGGCCTGGCCGTGGCCTCGGCCCACCGCGCGGCGGACCCGGTGGCCGCCGTCCGGCAGGCGCGTTTCATCGTGGTGGGCGGCGGCAACACCTTCGCGCTGCTGGGCCATCTGCGCCGGCGGGGGCTGCTGGAGGCGATCGCCGGGCGCGTGCGCGCGGGCGAGGCGTCGTACCTGGGCTGGAGCGCGGGCTCCAACGTGGCCTGCCCCACCCTCCGCACCACCAACGACATGCCGATCACCGACCCGGGCGGCTTCGACGCCCTGGGCCTCGTGCCCTTCCAGATCAACGCGCACTACACCGACGCCCACCCCCCCGGCCACCGCGGCGAAACCCGCGAGGAACGCCTGCGCGAATTCGGCACGCTCAACCCGCAGGTGCCGGTGGTCGGCCTGCCCGAGGGCACGGGGCTGCGCGTGCGCGGCGAAGCGATCACGGTGCTGGGCGACGCGGCGCCGGTGCGCTGCTTCGCGGGTGCGGGCGCGCCGCGCCAGCAAGGGCCCGGCCCGCTGGAGCTGCCGCGTGCCCCGGCTCCGCACCGCCCTGCTCCGTGAACATGGCCCGGTCCGGGGAGCGGCCCTCCATGGCCGCACCGGGCTTCGTCGTCGGTGCCCGCCCCGGGCAGCCCGACGCATTCTGGAGCCGGCTCGGCTCGCCCGGATCGGGCGCATGAGAGCCACGGCGCGGCCACGACGGGTCAGCCATGGGAGCTTCGCGACCTCGGCGAAGGCAGCGCCCCGCCCCCGCGCGAGGCTATGCGAATTCGAGTTCGCGGCCCAGATAGCTGTTCGCCGGGGTCAGGCGCTGCAGCACATCCGGCCGGCCCCATTCGTGCGGCTCGATGACCCCGCCGGTGTCCCGCAGGCCGGCCAGGTGCTGCCGGACGCCCTGGTAACGCTGGATCGCAGCGGCGATCTCGGCATCGTTGAGCTTGTCGTCCAGCATGGATCGAATGTCTTCTTCCGTGAGCGCAAGGATGGCGCGCTCCATGTCGGTATCCACCACCGGGGGAAGCGCCGTCCCGTGGAACGCCCTGCGTTGCGGGTCTTCCAGATCCGGCTGGGCACCGTCCGGAGCGGTCAATTCCGCACCGAAGCAGTTGTCGTTGTCGATGCCCATGACCTTGGCTCGGCCATCCTGCCCGACGTGGATGAAGTAATTCTTGTCGTGGCGATCGGCTTCGCCGGTCAGATGGTCGAGCAGCTGGAGCTTCATCACCTCGGCGCACACGTTCGCCTGGACCAGGGTGCGCGCATCGACCTCTTCGGCGGGCCTGCCTTGGGCACGCTCCATGACCAGACCCAGCGCGGGTTCGAAGGGATCTTGTCCGATATTGATCAGCGCCACGCGCGTGTCGGTGACCACGTGGAACCCGAGCTTCCGTGCATACGCCACGGTGGCGAGATTGCGCATCGCCGTTTGCGGATCTTCCCTGGAGATGCCCGTCAATCTGGCAACCACACTCCACTCGGCAGGATCGGGTGGCTCGTGGGCGAGCGGCTTGAAAACCGCGGCCATCGCAGCGCCATCCGTGTTCTGGATCTCGACTTCGTACACCGTGTTGGAGCGGCCCTCTCCCAGCCTCGTCGGGGTCTGCAGCACCTGGGCATTGGTAAAGGCGGGCATGGTGTCGTCCGTCATCTTCAGATTCAGCCGCGTGTACAGGCGATCGATCGACAGGCCATCCAGCACCTCATCCAGCAGCTGCCGATCGCTCGGAAGAATGCCCTGGCCCAGGATGGACTCCTCCAGGGCTTCGGCCATTTTGTCGACCGCAACCAACGGATCGATCCCGCCGGTGTCGGCGATCGCCAGCAGATCGCTGCGCACCAGTACCTCGAACGCCTTCCTGCGCTCCCCCTGCATCGGCTTGGGAGCTCCATTGCGGATCGCGTTCAATCGGTCGGCCACCGTGGCCGGGTGCTTTCTGGCCGCCCGTGCCTTGAGCCGCTTCATGGTGCGCCCTCCGTCGGGCAAGGCGGCGTGCACCAGCTGTCCCAGTGGCACCAGCGCGTCTCGCCGGGCCTGCGTGGCCTTTTCGCCCTTCTCGGCTTGTTCCTGACGCAGCTCCTCGGCCAACAACGCTCCCAGCGTCTGGCGGGGGGCTGTCCGGGACTGCTGTACCGCTGACGAAGAGGGCGCGTCGTCGTCGGAGGAGTGGGGCCGGATCTCGCCCAGCGACCCATCGGTGGGTAAGTGGCTTTCCAGGGTGGAGGCCGCTGGTGAATCGCCCGCCGCGCTTGCCACCGGCACCCGGGGCACCGGGCTGCGGACCGGAGAAAGGTGCGCTGCTGCGCCCTGGGGCGGCTTGGGCGCACTGCGCAGTCCTGGCGGAGCCCTCAATGCGGCCGGCGCAGTGGACGCGGGTGTGGAAGACGAGCCTCCATGGCCGGCGCCTGCAGCACCGGCAGGGATTTTCGGAGCATTCCGAAATAATTTCTGCAGCAAAACGACTCTCTCTCTGCCATCGATGGGGGTGGCCCGATCCAGTATGCAGACGCCCGGCGCCCGGCCTGCAAGCCGTGGCGAAGCACTTGGCCGGGATGCGAAACCCCGGCACATCCAGCCGGCCGAAGGCTGAGGGCGCCTGCGTGCGAGGCGGCCTGCGGCCAGGGGGCGGGCATTGCGGCGCGCGCGACACCGCACGGCCCTCGGCTGCGCTAACCGGCCGCCGCGCCCCAGTCCCAGGGAGCGACGTCGCCGCCGAACCGCTCCGCCAGGAATTCGATGAGCCGGCGCAGCGCCAGCGGCTGGTGGCGGCGCGACAGGTAGACGGCGTGGATGCTCATGGCGTCGAGTTCGTACCCCGGCAATACCACCTGCAGCAGCCCGCGTGCCAAGGCCTCGCCCACGTAATACGTGGGCAGCATCGCGATTCCGCCGCCTGCGAGCGCCGCGGCCCGCACGATGGACGTTTCGTTGGCCGTGAGCGTTCCCTTCGCGGCGACGGAGGCGACTTCGGCGCCCCTCCGGAGCTGGAAGGACTGGGCGAATGCATTGCTGTGCATCACGCACCGGTGCGACGCCAGGTCCGCGGGAGTCTGCGGCGTGCCTGCGCGCTGGAGGTAGGCGGGCGAAGCGCAGAGCACCGAGCGGCACGCGGCCAGCCGCCGCGCGACCAGCCCGTCGTCGATGCGGTGGCTCAGGCGAATGGCGAGGTCGATGCGGTCCTGGACCAGGTCCACGGTGCGGTCCACCATGACCAGGTCGGCAGCCGTCCGCTGCCGATCGGAGAATCCCATGAACGCCACCCGCACTCTCACCCACCTGGCTGCCGCCGCGGCCCTCACCCTGTCCACGGCGGCCGCGCAGGCGCAGGCGCCGGAGCGTGCCGTGCACTGGGCGCACGCGCTGCAGGCGGCGTTCTACGGACACGGCCTGAGCCTCTCGGACCCCGGCACCATCGCCGGCATCGCGGACGCCAACGGCCTGGACGCCTCTGCCGTGCTCCGCGACCTCCGGGAGGGCCCGGCAGAACGCCAGGCCCACCGGGACTTCGCGATGGCCGGGCAGCTCGGTGCCGTGTCCTATCCCACGCTGCTGTTCGTCGACGGCGCCGAAGTGCACCCGTTGCCCGCGACCGGCACGCCATTGGACGTGCTGAACCACAGGCTCGGCGTGCTCCTGGCCTGAAGCCGCGGTGGAATTCAGTGTGCCGCGGGAGGCGGCGCGGAGCCTGCCGGGATGCCCTCCAGCGCGCTCATCGCGTCCGCCGGCAGCTCGACATGGGCCGCCGCCAGGTTCTGCTGCAGGTGCGTGACCGACGAGGTGCCAGGGATCAGCAGCAGGTTGGGCGACCGCTTCAGCAGCCATGCCAGGGCCACCTGCAGGGGCGTGGCCTCCAGGCGCAGCGCGATCTCCGACAGGGCCGTCGATTGCACCGGCGTGAACCCACCCAGGGGGAAGAAGGGCACATAGGGAATGCCCTCCCGCGCCAGGAGATCCACCATCGCGTCGTCGGCCCGGTGGACCAGGTTGTAGTGGTTCTGCACGCACGCCACTTTGCAGATGCGCCTCGCCTGCGCCAACTGGGCCGGCGTCACGTTGCTGAGCCCGATATGCCGGATCAGCCCTTCCTTCTGAAGCGCTGCCAGCGTGGCCAGCGGCTCTTCGATGGAGCCTTCCCTGGGTGCCATGGCATCGAGCATCACGCGGAAGTTCACGATGTCCAGCACCTCCAGGCCCAGGTTGCGCAGGTTGTCGTGAACGGCCTGCCGCAGCTCATCGGGCGCATCGGCCTTCAGCCAGGCGCCCTGGCCATCGCGCCCCACGCCCACCTTGGTGGCGATGGTGAGATCGCCGGCATGGGGGCCGAGCGCCTCGCGGACGATCTGGTTGGTGGCGTGCGGCCCGTAGAAGTCGGCGGTATCGATGTGGTTGACGCCGCGCTCCACGGCCGTGCGCAGCACCGCCAGCGCGGCCTGGCGGTCCCTCGGGGGGCCGAAGACGCCCGGGCCTGCGAGTTGCATGGTGCCGTACCCGATGCGGTTCACCTGGCGGTCTCCGAGCGGGAAAACCCCGGCGTGTTCCAAATTGTCCATGTGCCTGCCTTTCGTTGAATGGAGGCAGTCTATGGACGGTGTGGCTGTTTGATAATCCGGCGCAATCAGCACAGCCTGTTCGAGAATCCGGACAATGACCCCTGACCTGAACCATCTCCACGCCTTCGTCGCCGTGATCCAGGTCCAGGGATTCCGGGGTGCCGCGCGGCACCTGGGGGTCAGCCCCTCGGCGGTGAGCGATGCGGTCCGCCACCTCGAAGAGGACGTGGGGGTGCGCCTGGTGAACCGCACCACGCGCAGCGTATCGCCGACGGAGGCCGGACGCCGGCTGCTGGAGCGCCTGGTGCCGGCGCTGAACGAGGTCACGCAGGCGCTGGACACGGTCGGGTCGCTCCGTGGAACGCCTGCGGGCACCTTGCGCCTCAACGTGCCGGCATCGGCGCTGAAGCTGGTGCTGCCGGCCATCGTTCCCGGCTTCCGGGCCGCCTACCCGAACATCCTGCTGGAAGTGATTGCCCAGGACAGCTTCGTCGACGTCCTGGCGGCGGGCTGCGATGCCGGCATCCGCTACGGGGAAAGCCTCGACCAGGACATGATCGCGGTCCCCATCGGGCCCCGTGTCCAGCATTTCGCCTGCGCGGCGGCACCGGCCTACCTGCAGCGGCGCGGGCCGGTGGCGCACCCCCGCGAACTCATGGACCACGAATGCCTGCGCGTGCGCTTCGAGAGCGGGTCGATGCCCCCGTGGGAATTCCAGCGGGAGGGAGAGTCGCTGCGGCTCAATCCCGCCGCGGCGCTGATCGTGCAAGCCGGGGCCGCCGCAGAACTGGCGGTGGATGCCGCCGTCGCAGGGATGGGCGTCGTGTACCTGTTCAAGGGCTGGCTCCAGCCCCACCTGGACAGCGGGGCGCTCGTGCCCATCGCCGAGGACTGGTGGCCCCGGTTCCCGGGGCCCTTTCTGTACTACCCCGGCCACCGCCTGGTGCCGGAGCCGCTGCGGGTGTTCGCGGATTTCGCCCGCGCCCATCCCAGCACGTGCTGACCGCGCCGCGGCAGCGCCCGCGCCGTCCGTGCGCGCGCAGCCCGGGGCTCCATCAAGCCAGCGCGCGCTGGATCAGGATCTTCTGCACGTCGCTCGTGCCCTCGTAGATCTGGCACACGCGCACGTCGCGATAGATGCGCTCCACGGGGAAGTCGTTCACCACGCCGTAGCCGCCCAGCGTCTGGATGGCTGCACTGCACACGCGCTCGGCCATCTCGCTCGCGAACAGCTTGGCCATGGCCGCTTCCTTGAGGCAGGGCCGGCCCGCATCGCGCAGGGCTGCGGCATGCCAGATGAGCTGGCGCGCGGCCTCGATCTGCGTGGCGCAGTCGGCCAGGCGGAAGCCCACGGCCTGGTGCTGGAAGATCGGCTGGCCGAAGCTCTCGCGCTCCTTGGCGTACTGCAGGGCCACGTCGAACGCGCTGCGCGCCATGCCCACGCTCTGCGCGGCGATGCCGATGCGCCCGCCCTCCAGGGCGCCCAGCGCAATCTTGTAGCCCTCGCCTTCCGCGCCGAGGAGGTTCTCGGCGGGGATGCGGCACTGCTCGAACACGATCTGCGCCGTGTCGCTGCTGTGCTGGCCGAGCTTGTCCTCCAGCCGCGCGACGGTGTAGCCCGGCGCGTCGGTCGGCACGAGGAACGCGCTCATGCCGCGCTTGCCGGCCGCCTTGTCGGTCACGGCGATCACGATGGCCACGTGGCCGTTCCTGCCGCTGGTGATGAACTGCTTCACGCCGTCGATCACGTAGGCATCGCCCTCGCGCCGGGCCGTGGTGCGCAGCGCCGATGCGTCGGAGCCCACGTGCGGCTCGGTGAGGCAGAACGCGCCCAGCATCTCGCCACGCGCGAGCGGTGCCAGCCAGCGGCGCTTCTGCGCCTCGCTGCCGTAGCGCATCAGGATGGCGTTCACGGGGCAGTTGGTCACGCTGATGGCGGTGCTGGTGCCGCCGTCGCCCGCGGCGATCTCTTCCAGCACGACCGCGAGCGAGAGGGTGTCCAGGCCCGCGCCGCCGTATTCCTCGGGCACGCAGATGCCGTAGGCGCCGAGCGCGGCCAGGCCCTGGTGCGCCTCGCGCGGGAAGTGGTGCTCCTTGTCCCACCGGGCCGCGTGCGGCCACAGCTCGCTCTGCGCGAAATCGCGCACGGCGTCGCGGATCATTTCCTGGTCCTGGGTCAGCAGCATGCTCGTGTCTCCGTCCATTCGTTCGTTGTTGCGGGGTCTCTGGGGGGCGGGCGGCGGCGCTACCAGTGCGCGGCGCGGCGGCCGTCGTGGTGCAGCAACCGGCCCCGGTCGGCGGGCGTCACGCCCTCCAGCGCCGTGCGCATGCCGTGCACGCTGTCCTGCACGTCCAGTGCGCCGTCCTCGCCGCCCATGTCGGTGCGGACCCAGCCGGGGTCCAGGGTGATGAGCGTGGCGCCCGGGTAGTCGTGCTGCGCCGATGCCACGGCCATGTTGAGCGCGGCCTTGCTGGTGCGGTAGAGCCAGGAGCCGCTGTTCGGCACGCTGCCGATCAGCGACATCGTGGACGAGAGGAAGGCGAACACCCCGTGCGCATCCGCCACCAGCGGCGCCACCTGGGGCAGCGCCTGCATCGCGCCCAGCACGTTGGTGTGCATGACGGCATCGAAGTCCTCGCGCGTGGGCGGCGTGCGCGCATCCGGGCGGCGGATCACGCCGGCCACGTAGAGGGCCAGGCCGATCTTCTCGCCATCGAGCTGCCACGACAGGCCGCTCACGCTCTCGGGCCGCGCCACGTCCACGGTCAGCGGCTCGGCGCCCAGCGCCTGCACGCGCGCGCGGCCGGCGTCGTCGCGCACGGTGGCGATCACTCGGCGGCCCGCTTCGCGGTACTGCCGCACGAACTCCAGGCCGATGCCCCGGGAAGCGCCAATGACAAGAATCGGGTCCATGGATGACTTTCAGGCTCCCGCAGGCTCCATGCCGGCGGATTCATTCAATAGTTTGCTATCAAATAAATAGCAAAAGAATTCCAGCCCGGCACGGCGGCCGGGCCCGTCGGGAACGGGCTCACACCAGCTCGATGGCCATGGCCGTGCCCTCGCCGCCGCCGATGCACAGCGTGGCCAGGCCGCGCGTCTTGCCGCGGGCCTGGAGCGCATGGATCAGCGTGACGATGATGCGCGCGCCGCTCGCGCCGATGGGGTGGCCCAGCGCGCAGGCGCCGCCGTTCACGTTGACGATGTCGTGCGCCACGTCCAGCTCCTTCATGAGCGCCATGGGCACGACGGCGAACGCCTCGTTCACTTCCCACAGGTCCACGTCGCGCACGCTCCAGCCGGCTTTCTCCAGGGCCTTGTGCGTCGCGCCGACGGGTGCGGTGGAGAACCACTCGGGCTCCTGCGCGTGCATGGCGTGGCCCACGATGCGCGCGATGGGCTGCGCGCCCAGGCGCCTGGCCGTCGATTCGCGCACCATCACGAGCGCAGCCGCGCCGTCGTTGATGCTGGAACTGGAAGCGGCGGTGATGGTGCCGTCCTTGCGAAAAGCCGGCTTGAGCGTGGGGATCTTGTCCAGACGCACCTTGCCGGGGCCCTCGTCGGCCGAGACCACCGTCTCGCCCGCGCGCGTCTTCACGGTCACCGGGGCGATCTCGGCCGCGAAGGCGCCCGAGTCGGTGGCGGCCTTGGCGCGCTGCACGCTGGCCACGGCGAACGCATCCTGCTCCTCGCGCGTGAAGCCGTATTTGGCGGCGCAGTCCTCGCCAAAGGTGCCCATCGAGCGCCCGGGCTCGTAGGCGTCTTCGAGGCCGTCGAGCATCATGTGGTCGAAGATACGGTCATGGCCCAGGCGGTAGCCGCCGCGGCCCTTCTGCAGCAGGTAGGGCGCATTGGTCATGCTCTCCATGCCGCCGGCGACGATCACCTCGTGCGAGCCGGCCAGCAGCATATCGTGCGCGAACATCGCGGCCTTCATGCCCGAGCCGCACATCTTGCTCAGCGTGACCGCGCCCGCGCTCTTGGGCAGGCCGCCCTTGAATCCGGCCTGCCGCGCAGGCGCCTGGCCCTGGCCGGCCATCAGGCAGTTGCCGAACAGCACTTCGCCCACCCGCTCTGGCGCGATGCCGGCGCGCTCCACCGCCGCGCGGATCGCCACGCCGCCCAGGTCGTGCGCGGCGAGGCTGGCGAAATCGCCCTGGAATGCGCCCATGGGGGTGCGCGCGGCGCCGATGATGACGATGGGGTCCTGGGGTTGCATGCGGATGTCTCCTGGTGGGAAAGGGATGGAAGGAATGCAGGGCGCGGGGCCGCCGGTGCGCTGCCGGCCGGGCCCCGCGATCACGAAGGCGTGGGAGGCGGCGCAGCCGCGCCGCCGTGCGGGAACCGCCGGTCGGCGTCGTAGGGGAACACGTCGTACATGTGCCCCGCCTGGATGCGCTCCTTGTGCGACTGCCAGAACGCCGGATCGAGCAGGTCGGCGTGGTGGCGCAGGAACACCTCGCGCACGGCATCGTTGCCCAGCAGGAAGGGGCCGAATGTCTCGGGGAAGACATCGCGCGGGCCCACGGCCCACCAGACCTCGCCCGAGAGCTCGTCCTCTTCGTGGCGCGGCGCGGGCACGCGGCGGAATTGGCAGTCGGTGAGGTATTCGATCTCGTCGTAGTCGTAGAAGACGACCTTGCCGTTGCGCGTGACACCGAAGTTCTTCCAGAGCATGTCGCCCGGGAAGATGTTGGCGGCCACGAGGTCCTTGATCGCGTTGCCGTACTCCACCACGCTGTGCTCCACCTGCCGGCGCGCGCGCGCGTCGTGCAGGCCGGCATCGAACGCTTCCTGCAGGTAGATGTTGAGCGGGATCATGCGGCGCTCGATGTAGACGTGCTTCAGGATCACCTCGATCTGGCCGTCGCCGTCGCGGTCGCTGATCTCCAGCTGGCTGGGCGCGAACTTCTCGATCTCGGCGATGAGGTCGTCCTCGAAGCGCTCGCGCGGGAACGCCACTTCGCTGTACTCCAGCGTGTCGGCCATGCGGCCCACGCGGTCGTGCTGTTTCACGAGCAGGTATTTGCCCTTGATCTGCTCGCGCGTCGTGTCCTTCTGCGGCGGGTAGTAGTCCTTGATGACCTTGAACACGAACGGGAACGACGGCAGGTCGAACACCAGCATCACCATGCCCTTGATGCCGGGCGCGATGCGGAAGCGGTCGCTGGAATAGCGCAGGTGGTGCAGGAAATCACGGTAGAAAAGCGTCTTGCCCTGCTTGGCGAGGCCGAGCGCGTTGTACAGCTCCGCGCGCGGCTTGCGCGGCATGAGGCTGCGCAGGAACTGCACGTAGGCGCTCGGGATCTCCATGTCCACCATGAAATACGCCCGCGCGAAGCTGAACAGCATCTGCAGGTCGTCCTCGCCGAACAGTGCCGCATCGATCACGTAGCGGCCACCGGGGCCGTGCAGGATCGGCAGCGCGAACGCGAATTCCTGGAACCCGTTGATGATCTTGCCGACGAGGTAGGCCCCCTTGTTGCGGTAGAACAGGCTGGACAGCACCTGGATCTGGAAGTTGGCGCGCCACTTGCCCGGGCCGAGCCGCTCCAGCAGCACCTCGGCCACGCGCCCGGTGTCGCGCGCCAGATCCTCGAACTCGCCCTGCAGCTGGAAGTTGTCGACGACGCGCACCAGCGTTTCCTGCAGCGTGGCGGGCGCGGGATAGTAGGCGCGGTAGGTGGGCCGCGCGCCGGGCTCGTCGTTCTCGAGGTATTCGGTGCTGATCGCCGGGCGCACGAAGATGAAATCGTTGTGGAAGTGCGTGCGATGCAGGATCTTGGTGGTCACCGAATTGAAGAAGGTCTCGGCCAGCTCCGGCTGGCGGTGCCCCACCAGCAGGCCGATGTAGTGCAGCTTGACCTGGTACCACACCTCCATCGGCTGCTCTCCGGCGGCGAATTCCTTTTCGAGCCGCCGCACGCACTCCTTCACGCGCAGGTCGTAGAACTCGATGCGCTCGCGCTGCGCGCGCTGCTGCCCGGGCCAGTCCGAAGTCTCGAAACGGTGCTTGGCCCGCGCGGACTCCGCGCGGAACAGGCGGTAATGGCGATTGAATCCATCCATCATCGCCTGCGCGATGCCGTAGGCGGCAGCGGAATCGAGACGCCGGGGAAACATGGTCGGCTGCTCCATCGGGCCTCCTTGGGGGGCGGTGCGTTCCGGCTACTCGCGGCGGCGGTCGGCCACGCCCTGCACCGCGGCCTTGTAGACGGTATCGAGCCCTTCGGTGCCCGACACCGTCATGTTCAGGTTGTTGATGAGGCCATCCTTCAGGCCGTAGCACCAGCCGTGCAGCGTGACCTTCTGGCCCCGCGCCCAGGCGTCGGACATGACGGTGGTCTGCGCAGTGTTGACCACCTGTTCGATGGCGTTGAGCTCGCACAGCGCATCGAGTTGCCAGGCGGCCGGAATCGACGCGATCAGTGCGCGGTGGCGGTCGCGCACATCCTTGACGTGGCGGATCCAGTTGTCCGCCAGGCCCACGCGGATGTCCTCCAGCGCCGCGCGCACGCCGCCGCAGCCATAGTGGCCCACCACCATGAGGTGCTCGACCAGCAATTGGTCCACCGCGTACTGGATCGTGGAGAGGCAGTTCAGGTCCGTGGGCACCACCACGTTCGCCACGTTGCGGTGCACGAAGACCTCTCCAGGCTCCAGCCCGGTGATCTGGTTGGCCGGCACGCGGCTGTCGGAACAGCCCACCCACATGTAACGGGGCTTCTGCTGCGCCATCAGGCCCGTGAAGAAGCCGGGCCGCTCCCCCTCCATCCGTGCGGCCCAGGCACGGTTGTGAACGAACAATTCTTCGATATTGGGAGCGGTCATGCAGTTGCTTTCTGGGTGGTTGTGGGAAGCGTCAGGCGGTTTCGGAGAACAGTTCGCGGCCGATCAGCATGCGGCGGATCTCGCTGGTGCCTGCTCCGATTTCGTAGAGTTTCGCATCCCGCCAGAGCCGTCCCAGCGGGTACTCGTTGATGTACCCGTTGCCGCCGAAGATCTGGACGCCTTCGCCCGCCATCCAGGTGGCCTTCTCGGCGCACCAGAGAATGACCGAAGCGCAGTCCTTGCGCACCTGCCGCACATGCTCCGAGCCCAGCATGTCGAGATTCTTGGCGACGGTGTAGGCGAAGGAGCGGCCCGCCTGGAGCACGGTGTACATGTCCGCCACCTTGCCCTGGATGAGCTGGAACTCGCCGATGCTCTGGCCGAACTGCTTGCGGTCGTGGATGTAGGGCACCACGTTGTCCATCACCGATTGCATGATCCCGAGCGGGCCGCCCGTGAGCACGGCGCGCTCGTAATCCAGTCCACTCATGAGCACCTTGGCGCCGCCGTTCACTTGGCCCAGGATCTGGCTGGCCGGCACCTCGACGTTCTCGAACACCAGCTCGCCCGTGTGGCTGCCACGCATCCCCAGCTTGTCGAGCTTCTGCGCAATGCTGAAGCCCTTCATGCCTTTCTCGATGAGGAATGCCGTCACCCCGCGGGCACCGAGTTCCGGCTCGGTCTTCGCATAGACCACCAGCGTGTCGGCATCGGGGCCGTTGGTGATCCACATCTTCGTGCCGTTCAAAAGGTAATAGCCGCCCTTGTCATCCGCGCGCAGCTTCATGCTGATGACATCGGAGCCGGCACCCGGCTCGCTCATGGCCAGCGCACCCACGTGCTCGCCGGAAACCAGCTTCGGCAGGTATTTGCGCTTTTGTTCTTCCGAGCCGTTGCGGTGGATCTGATTGACGCAGAGGTTGCTGTGCGCGCCATACGAAAGCCCCACAGAGGCACTGGCCCGGGAGATTTCCTCCATGGCGACCATGTGCGCGAGGTAGCCCAGTTGTGCACCGCCGTATGCTTCGGACACCGTGACCCCCAGCACGCCCAATTCACCCATCTTGGTCCACAGATCCATCGGGAATTGGTCCGTCCGGTCAATCTCCGCGGCCCGGTGCGCGATCTCCGCCTGCGCGAATTCCCGTACGGCATCGCGCAAAGCATCGATGTCTTCACCCAGTTGGAAGTTCAGCCCAGGCAATGTGGAAATGCTCATGTGTGGTGTCTCCTTCAGTGATTGCGGTACCCGTCGTCGCGGACTCGGAACTGCCAAGCATGCGCACCGTGCAGATCGCATCCGGAGCGGACGGACATTGAAAGGCCGTCGCCCGCATCGGATTGCAAACGCAGCCACGCATGATATGACGTTTACGTAAACGTCAATTATGAAGCATTCCGGCTCTTTGCAGACTTGCCTACTTTCGACAGCAGTGAACGCGCTTCTCGTTCATGCTCCCGGATTTCATCGAGATTGGCCTGCAGATCGGCCATCTGCTCTTCCAATTGCTTCCGATGACTGGCCAGCACATCCAGGAATTTCTGCAGCTGTACGCCGGTGTCACGCGGACTGTCGTAGAGGTCGATGATCGACTTGGCCTCTGCGAGAGAGAGCCCGAGCCGCTTGGCACGCAAAGTGAGCCGCAACCGGGTCCGATCCCGCGCGGAATACAGGCGTGTGCGCCCCCCTGGCCCCGTGCGCTCGGGCTGCAGCAACCCCATATCCTCGTAAAAACGCATCGCCCGCGTGGTGAGATCGAACTCCTTGGCGAGATCGCTGATGGTGTAGTTGGTGGCCATGGGTTGAGAGGACGGAAAGCGACAAGAAATCAGCGCTGTCCGATGGAAGTTGGGTTGACGCGCACGTCAATCGTAACGCAGCCCATCACTTCGATTTACCGGGGTTTGCCTCAGAAGAAAGGGCGCCTGACCTGCTCGCCGACAGCCGTACCAGCCGAATGGTAGTGAGGTCCGTCAACTTGGAGAATGACGGACATGAGGAAGAGTCGATTCACGGAGCAGCAGATCATCGGTTTCCTGAAGCAGGCCGAAGCGGGCCTGGCGGTCAAGGAGGTCTGCAGGCGGGGGATCTCGAAGCCCTCAAGATCGGCTTCGGAGTAAACCTTGGGAAAGAGGTCCAGGGTTTGCAGGTTAACTGATCCTGCATTGATGGTGGATGGTTCGCGGTGCTTGGCTGCAAGTGCGGCAGGAGGTATCCGGCCAATGCTTCCGTGGGACCGCACCTCGTTGTAACCCTGGCGCTACAGAGCGATGACCTGCCTGGCTTGGGCCAAGGTCTCGAACCAGTTTTCGTTGAGGCATTCGTCCCTGAGCCGGCCGTTGAAGCTCTCGATATAGGCGTTCTGGGTGAGCTTTCCCGGCTGGATCAGGACGTGCTCGATGCCTCGTGCGTGCAACCAGGCCATGAAGGCCCGGCAGGTGAATTACGGGCCATTGTCGGTCAGGATGGCTTGCGGGTAACCTCTGAAGCATGCTGCGCGCTCCAGCGCCCGCGCCACGTAGGCCCCGGGCATCGACAGATCCACCACGACGTCGGTGTATTCGCGGGTGAAGTCATCGGTGATGGTCAGGCATTTGATTCGCCGGCCATTGGCCAGTGCGTCGCTGATGAAGTCCAGGCTTCAGGTCTGGCTGGCACGCATGGCGGCAACCAGCGGTGTCCGCTCGCCGCGGTACCTCCTGGCCTTGTTGCGCTTGCGTACCGCCAGACCTGCTCGCGGTAGAGGCGATACACCTTCTTGTGATTGGTGCCTGGAAACTCGCTGCGCAGCATGTCATGCAAACGGCGATACCCGAAGCGCCGCCGCGGCGTGGATGCGCTTGCGCAGCCGGACCGTGCAGGCGCCGGCTGCGGCGGGTGGCGCCAGGCATCGCGGGAGAGCCCCGCAAGACGGCAGGCCCTGCGCTCAGACATCTGGGAATGCTCCAACATCCGGGCGATGACCTTGCGCTTGTCTTGCGGGGCTAGCGTTTAGTACGGCTCCTGGGGGCAGGTCTGTAGCGCTAAATTGCGCAAAACGTTGAAGCGATATCCGAATCTTGAATTCTGGCTTCCAAAGCAAAACGCCCTCAGACCGAAGGGATCTGAGGGCGATTTGGGCTGTAGGAGCCTGACGATGACCTACTTTCACACGGGTATCCGCACTATCATCGGCGCAAAGTCGTTTCACTGTCCTGTTCGGGATGGGAAGGAGTGGGACCAACTTGCTATGGTCATCAGGCATAAAGGGTTGCTACCTTGATACATGATCAAGATGGCGAATTCATAGAGTTTTATCAGCGGTAATTTGACTACGTCTTGGCATAACAACTTGACGGTATGTCAAAGTTATAGGGTCAAGCCGCACGAGCAATTAGTACTGGTTAGCTTAACGCATTACTGCGCTTCCACACCCAGCCTATCAACGTCCTGGTCTTGAACGACTCTTTAGGGGGCTCAAGGCCCCGGCAGATCTCATCTTGAAACGAGTTTCCCGCTTAGATGCTTTCAGCGGTTATCTCTTCCACACTTAGCTACTCGGCAATGCCACTGGCGTGACAACCGATACACCAGAGGTGTGTCCACTCCGGTCCTCTCGTACTAGGAGCAGGCTTCCTCAAATCTGCAGCGCCCACGGAAGATAGGGACCAAACTGTCTCACGACGTTTTAAACCCAGCTCACGTACCTCTTTAAATGGCGAACAGCCATACCCTTGGGACCGGCTACAGCCCCAGGATGAGATGAGCCGACATCGAGGTGCCAAACACCGCCGTCGATATGAACTCTTGGGCGGTATCAGCCTGTTATCCCCAGAGTACCTTTTATCCGTTGAGCGATGGCCCTTCCATACAGAACCACCGGATCACTATGTCCTGCTTTCGCATCTGCTCGACTTGTCAGTCTCGCAGTTAAGCACGCTTATGCCATTGCACTATTAGCACGATGTCCGACCGTACCTAGCGTACCTTCGAACTCCTCCGTTACGCTTTGGGAGGAGACCGCCCCAGTCAAACTGCCTACCATGCACTGTCCCCGATCCCGATAAGGGACCTAGGTTAGAACCTCAAACGCACCAGGGTGGTATTTCAACGTTGGCTCCATGAGAACTAGCGTCCTCACTTCAAAGCCTCCCACCTATCCTACACAGATCCGTTCAAAGTCCAATACAAAGCTACAGTAAAGGTTCATGGGGTCTTTCCGTCTTTCCGCGGGGAGATTGCATCATCACAAACATTTCAACTTCGCTGAGTCTCAGGAGGAGACAGTGTGGCCATCGTTACGCCATTCGTGCAGGTCGGAACTTACCCGACAAGGAATTTCGCTACCTTAGGACCGTTATAGTTACGGCCGCCGTTTACTGGGACTTCAATCAAGAGCTTGCACCCCATCATTTAATCTTCCAGCACCGGGCAGGCGTCACACCCTATACGTCCACTTTCGTGTTTGCAGAGTGCTGTGTTTTTATTAAACAGTCGCAGCCACCGATTTTTTGCAACCGCTTTGGGCTCCCTTTGTACAAGTTCACCTACTTGCGGCATACCTTCTCCCGAAGTTACGGTATCAATTTGCCGAGTTCCTTCTCCTGAGTTCTCTCAAGCGCCTTAGAATACTCATCTCGCGCACCAGTGTCGGTTTGCGGTACGGTCGTGTGTAGCTGAAGCTTAGTGGCTTTTCCTGGAAGCAGGGTATCACTCACTTCGTCTGCAAGCAGACTCGTTATCACCCCTCATCTAAGCCCGGCGGATTTGCCTACCAGGCACGACTACAGGCTTGAACCAACATATCCAACAGTTGGCTGAGCTAACCTTCTCCGTCCCCACATCGCACTACACATCGGTACAGGAATATTGACCTGTTTCCCATCAGCTACGCATCTCTGCCTCGCCTTAGGGGCCGACTCACTCTACGCCGATGAACGTTGCGTAGAAAACCTTGCGCTTACGGCGAGGGGGCTTTTCACCCCCTTTAACGCTACTCATGTCAGCATTCGCACTTCTGATACCTCCAGCATCCGTCACCAGACACCTTCACAGGCTTACAGAACGCTCTCCTACCACGCACAGTAAACTGTGCATCCGCAGCTTCGGTAACTGGCTTAGCCCCGTTACATCTTCCGCGCAGGACGACTCGATCAGTGAGCTATTACGCTTTCTTTAAATGATGGCTGCTTCTAAGCCAACATCCTGACTGTTTTAGCCTTCCCACTTCGTTTCCCACTTAGCCAATTTTAGGGACCTTAGCTGGCGGTCTGGGTTGTTTCCCTCTTGAGTCCGGACGTTAGCACCCGGTGCTCTGTCTCCCAAGCTGTACTCGTCGGTATTCGGAGTTTGCCTTGGTTTGGTAAGTCGCCATGACCCCCTAGCCAAAACAGTGCTCTACCCCCGACGGTAATACTTGAGGCACTACCTAAATAGTTTTCGGAGAGAACCAGCTATTTCCAAGTTTGTTTAGCCTTTCACCCCTATCCACAGCTCATCCGCTAGTTTTGCAACACTAGTCGGTTCGGACCTCCAGTACCTGTTACGGCACCTTCATCCTGGCCATGGATAGATCACTTGGTTTCGGGTCTACACCCAGCGACTGAACGCCCTATTCGGACTCGATTTCTCTACGGCTTCCCTATTCGGTTAACCTTGCCACTGAATGTAAGTCGCTGACCCATTATACAAAAGGTACGCAGTCACCCTTTCGGGCTCCTACTTTTTGTAAGCATGCGGTTTCAGGATCTATTTCACTCCCCTCCCGGGGTTCTTTTCGCCTTTCCCTCACGGTACTTGTTCACTATCGGTCGATGATGAGTATTTAGCCTTGGAGGATGGTCCCCCCATATTCAGACAAGGTTTCTCGTGCCCCGCCCTACTTTTCTCTAGCTTAGTACCACACGTCTGTTTTCGCATACGGGACTATCACCCACTATGGCCGGACTTTCCATTCCGTTTTGCTAACAGTCTTGCTATCACTAGAAGGCTCCTCCGATTTCGCTCGCCACTACTTTCGGAATCTCGGTTGATGTCTTTTCCTCGAGCTACTGAGATGTTTCAGTTCACCCGGTTCGCCTCGCATACCTATGTATTCAGTATGCGATACCCCTAAGGGTGGGTTTCCCCATTCAGAAATCTCCGGATCAAAGCTTGTTTGCCAGCTCCCCGAAGCTTATCGCAGGCTATCACGTCTTTCGTCGCCTATCATCGCCAAGGCATCCACCACATGCTCTTAGTCACTTGACCCTATAACTTTGACACCTCTTGCGAAGTATCTCCGTTTATTTCAAGGACTTGCGAGGTCTTTCACCTCGCGCGTTATGCCGTAATGTGAATTTTTCTTTGGTATCACTACCTCGAGAACAATTCGTCATTACTTGAAATAAAGCAAAGCTTTAATTCGTTTTGACGCAATCAAATTAGTTGCCGACGGCACGGTGCAGTTTCCTGCTTTCCGCCGACAACGCTGATTCGACTCTATGAATTTTTAAAGAACAGCCGATTGAT